>CAXQOB010000001.1:0-69770 GCA_964225475.1 Candidatus Nitrosopumilus sp.
TCGCAAAGCCCATCAGCGCGACTACAGTAAGTAAACAAAGGCGATGAAGGCACAGCATCGTGCATGACCTGATTACGAGAATCAATACAGCGGCAAATTACAAAACTTTGACGAACGAGTCATTTCGATTTTTCAGTCCTTGCGTCGCAGAACTGCATCAACATCGCCCGACATGATGAAGGAGGCTGCCGAATCCGCTTTCATCTTACGACAATTCGAGACCCGATACAGCCAGGCAGCCAGCACCTCAACGCTTTTAATCAATGACGTTGCCCTGGTTTTAACCAAACGTTGAAATGCGATTGGAAACGTCACGCCAAGATTGCTCTCGAAGTTGATTGCGGGTGCCATTTTGCGAACCCCAAAACAGCAAGACTTGACGTTTGGCAATCGTGCAGTGAATTGCTTCTTCATCCAGTTGAGCCATTTGCATTGGTTCGAGAAGGGCGAGTCTCGACGTGTTTAGTTTGACAGTTGTAAAGTCGTGTCAAAATGGAGTCACGAAAAATGCACCCGTTTTTCTAGGTCAATATGTTTCACCAATACATCGGCATCGACTACTCCGGTCGTGGAACCTCCTCCACCCGCACCTCTGCTATCCAGATCTATCAAAGCGTGGGAGGGAATGACCCAAGCATGGTTCTCTCGCCCTCAGCCACGAAAGAACGCCACCGAAATTGGTGTCGCGAGGAAGCAGCCGAATGGCTCGTCGATCAATTACAGGGTGGGCGGCGACTGATTGTCGGTATTGACCATGGCTTCTCGCTTCCGAAGAGCTACATGCAACGATTCGGAATTTCCACGTGGCCGGATTTCCTTGAAGACTTCTGTCACCATTGGCCCACAGATCAACCCAACATCACCGTCGATGACATCCGCGAGAGGTTGCGTGATAAAGCTGGCAGAATCGGTTCCAACGATGAGTTCCGATTGACCGAGTTGTGGACAAGTTCCGCAAAGAGCGTCTTTCAATTTGATATTCAAGGTTCGGTCGCAAAATCGACTCATGCAGGGATTCCATGGATCCAGAGAATCCGCTCAGCTGTCGGTGCAAGCGTGCATTTCTGGCCCTTTGATGGCTGGAAGATCCCGGAGAATAAATCGGTGATCGCTGAGGTTTTCCCATCCATTTTTCGCCAGCGTTACCCAAGACACAAGCGTCGTGTTGATGCTCAGGATGCGTACTCGGTTGCCAGATGGCTCGCTGAAGGCGATCAAAACCGTCAATTACAACCCTTTTTCAAACCTTTTCTCTCACCGGCTCAACTGAAGCTTGCAAAACTTGAAGGTTGGATTTTAGGTATTATGTAGACGCTGAATTAAAGAATTACACTCACCGAGAGACCTCCCATGCCGCTCATGCGAATTGCGTTTTCGCTCTGTTTACTGCTTACCACTGTCGGAATCCTAGTTGCCTCTGAAGCTGATGAACTCAGGGAAAAGGCTGAAATACTCAGACGCGAGGCCGCAGAACTCGCTGAACTTGGGCGAATGGAAGATGCTGAGAGGGTCGGGCGCGAAGCGAGGGAGCTCTACAAGAAGGCAGAAATGCTCCATCGCCAACAACGCACTCCACGATCAGGAGAGATTGCGGAGGTCAGGCGGCGACTTGAACAGATTTCCATGGAGCAGAGAGAATTAGCGGGTCGCGAGGGTGCTGAGCACAGAATCCAAGAACTGCGTGAGGAGGCAGCTTCGTTGAAGAATGTGATCCGTGAACTCATGTCCGACAATGAGCGTCGCCGAGAGGATGGCGGAGAGGATCGACCCAGAGTGGACAGGGATCGTCGAGCCGAGCAACAGCATCAAGAGGAAATGCGTCGTCGCGAGGAAGCCGCTCACCGTCATGAAGGGGAACATCGCGAGCGTGACCACCACGAGCGGGACCACCACGAGCGGGACCACCAAGACGACGGGCATCACGAACACGAACATCACGATAACGGACACCACCCAAACGATGAAATGATTCATCGACTTGAGAGCATGCGAATCGCGGTTGACCACCTCCATCAGGCGGGACTTCATGACATTGCCGACCATGTTGCTCAAAGAGCAGAAGCAACGGAAAGAGAGATCAACGAATCGAGGATGCGCGAAGAGCAACAGCATCACGAAGACCCGATGCATGTCATGATGCGAAGCATCGAAGAACTTCGCCACGAAATCGGGCGTCTGCACGAGGAATTGAATCGCCTCCGTGACCGCTAGGACGCTGGCAAGCGAATTGTGAGATTGCGTGAGCATGTTGGAAAACCAAGGTGCTCACGCTGACATTCTCCACCCAATTCAATTCAATGCCGGTATCGACCTGCGGCTACTGCGCCGACCTTGCTGCTATTGCGGCGACGTTGACGCAGGCTCAAAAACGAGCGTGCAGTGCAACGACTGCAAAAATGATTCACCGAGCTTGAGAATGTGGTGCCCAGCGGTATAACTTCGTCTTGGCGACAATGCGAGATTCTCTCAGGAAGACAGGGTTACAATTCCCGTCCACTTGGGGAACTGCCGCCGCTCTCATTATTTCACATCACACAACGTTACCGCTTGTCTCATGACAGAGATCCGATTTTACGCAGGTATTACAGACTTTATCCAACAGCGCACCGCTGAGTTTGGGCAAATTGAAGAAACGCGAAAAACGCTCCTTCTTGAACTCGCGAATTACATTCGACAATGCAAGACGAAAGAGCAAATGGTGCAACTTACATTTCTCTGCACTCACAACTCGCGTCGAAGTCACTTCTCTCAGATTTGGGCGAAGGTTGCCGCGGACTACTATCAAATTGGCGCCCTCAAGACGTTCTCTGGTGGCACCGAGGCAACCGCAATGAACGAGCGAGTCGTAGAATCACTTCGACGCATCGGGATGGATATCCAAGTTGATGGTGGCTCCACGAGCAACCCAAACTACCTGATCCACTACGCAGAGAATCAGGAATCGCTGATTTGTTTCTCGAAAGTTTACGACAGCGATCCCAACCCCTCGCGCAACTTCGCTGCGATCATGACGTGTTCCAGTGCGGATCGCGCTTGCCCAGTTGTTCCCGGGTGTGACGCGAGACTTCCGATCCGATACGAGGATCCGAAAGTGTCAGATGGGACAGACCGGGAACACGCAACTTATGACGAACGGTCTCGCCAAATCTGTCGAGAAATGCTGTTTGCGATGAGCCAGGTCACAAATCACTAACGTCCTGCAGTCCAATCCGCCTGATTGCCCATCTGCATCACACAGGTCAAAGCCCAAACCAACGACAAGATCAATTGCTGCTTGTCGGCCGGTAAGCATTGGCCCACTGCAAGAAAGTACTAACCTGCCGGGTTTGCACCCAAACGCGTCCCTGCCCCGAAAATTGACACACTAAACCTTCACCACCAAAGAAGAAGGACTTCAATTTTCCTCGTGCCCGAGATCCTTGCAGCACGGTAACACGGTACTGCAAGGTTTCTTCGAAGGCGACGATATACCCGGTATCGACAATGAAGTCGCCAGAGACGTCGATCGGCAGGATCGCGCCGTAGGAGTTAAAAAAGAGATCTCCAGTCCCAGAGGCCTTGAGGAGCACTAAACCCTCCCCACTAAAAAAACCTTTCGCACCCTGCCACTTACCGGTCAGGTCAATGCCATCAGTGTTCGCCATGTAGGCGCCGCGCTGAAGGTAGAGACAACTGTTCTCCAATCGCTTGTAGGCAATGTCGCCGGCAGAACCTCCCGCAAACATAATTTCACCGGGTCCTGACTCTGCCGTAAATGTATTGACCACCAGACTTTCACCACCAAACATCCGACCAAGGCTGCGTCCAACCCCCCCTCGAAAGCCTGCCTTCAAATGCATTCCAGCACTCATCGAAACCATCGCTGAGGGCTCCGCCAGTACCTTTGCACCCTGCTGTAAGTCAACCTTGAGAAGCGAGAAATCGGGCCGTTGTGAAATCTCATAACTCAGCTCCGGAGTTCTCCCGCTAATCGGCTCGCAGTCGCGGTGCGATGGCTCGTTCATGATCGAAGATTCAGACGCTGCGTTCACGATGGCCTGACCGCCGGCTACCGAACCCGACTCAATGACTTCAGCCTCAACAACTTCGGCTTCAACAACCTCAGCCTCGACGACCTCGGCATCCACCAAATCCTCAACCAAGGAATCTGCTGCGGCATTCGGGTCCGCAGCTACCACCGGGAACGAAGTGTTGCACTCTCGGCAACGAACCGTGCGACCGGCCAAAGCATCATCCAAACGATAACGCTTTTGACACTGAGGGCAATTAAGATGAATCATAGATTGAGCTCAATAGCGAAGGTTAACGTGGACGTAATTTTGGACCCAGAAGCTTGCCGAAGCTGGGTGGGTTGTGACTTTGGCAATAGAGTTTCCCTTGACCTTTGAACTTGCATACCAAGCCCTCCCCGCCAAGAAAGCTACCTATCCAGCTCGCACCAGCTTTCCCAATGCTGAACTGAAGCGAATCCTCAAAGGCAACGATGTGACCCGTATCGACCACGTATTCACCATTGATCTCAATCTCGTGAATCGCCCCGAAACTGTTGACGAGAACGTCACCGGTACCGCTACACTTGACCCAAAACATCGACTCACCACTGAGCAATGCCTTACCCAGGCCCTGCCAAGCTGTGTCAATCTCAATACCACTGTCCGAGGCCAACCAACTTGACCCCTGAACGATAAGTGAGCCACCGGTGAGGCGATGCTGGATAATATCCCCCAGCATCGATGGTCCGATCATGAGCATTTGATCCGACGCCGTTGCCGTAAAGTGATTCAGAAAATAACTCTCGCCCGAAAACATTCGCTTGAGACCCTTTCGAAACCCACCCCCACCGCCTTTGCTCTTTGACGTGGTTTCAACTTGGATTCCGGTACTCATCGCCACCATCGCGCCGACCTCACAGGTGACCGTTTCACCTGCTTGGAGACGCAATTTGGCGACCGTCATTGACGGCCTTGCAATTAATTCGTGCTGCATCGTCTTCAACTACTTTTAGATGGAGCGATCAAGTCTTGGAAAAGCTAAATTCGATCCTTCAATCGAATGACTTACGAAATCAAACATTACAAATGTGCATTCGTCCATGCAGCGAGCCCACCGAAAGAACGCGACTGCAAGTAAATTCGCCCGGGCCCATTCACTCTGGTAACCAGCCCCTCTCCACTGAAAAAGCTGGAAAACAATCCGCCAGCCATTCCAACTCGAACACCGATGCTGGGCTCGTAAGCCACCAGGTGCCCCGTATCCACAATGTATTCGCTATCGATCTCTCGCTCAAAAATCCCACCATAAGCGCCGAACCAGACTTTCCCATGCCCAGAGACTTTTAATCGAAAAAGACCTTCACCACCGATCAGCATTCGCAAACCGGCCCAACCTAGGCCGAGAGTCACCCCTGGTTCACAAGCAACAAAAGCACCGGGCTGCAGGTAGATACTGTTGCCTGTGAGTTCGAGACAAACCATATCGCCTGGGTAAGGCTGAGTGAGAACCAAGTCCCCACCCTCATCGGTCGTAAAACGGTTGACGAACATGGACTCACCGCCAAGGAAACGTTTTAAGACTCCCTGGATCATGCCACCATTCCATTGAGTGGTCATTTTTATGGTCGAACTCATATATGCCATCGCGTCAGCTTCCGCGATCACCGCATCACCCGGGGCAAGCTTGAGGCGAAGATTGGTAAATGAAGGCTTATCTCTTAATTCAGCTTCCATGGTCTTCTTCCACTGTGAAGGTGTCTGATTTGCCAACTTGTGCCTGAAGCGCATCCCAGTCAATGTCCAACGGTGTATACGCTTTGCTCGGTAACGATTGTATCATCTTTTTTGTCTCCTCAATCCGAGAAGCATGATCCGGGTGAGTGCTAATCCATACCAATGCTTCCGGGACCTCACCGTGCTCATCTTTCAACAACTCGAAGAGGCTGGGCATACCATTGGGATCAATCCCCGCCGCGTGCAGCATTCGAACACCCTCCAGATCCGCTTCCGTCTCCTGCTGGCGCGAATAGCTATTAATGGAAGCACTACGAAATAACTCCTCTCCCGCGGCAACCAAACCCGCTGTGTCGCCAATTAGCAAGGAAACAGCGGCAGATAAGCCGAGAGATTGACTGATTCGACTCAAGCCGTGCCGAAGCGTCGCATGAGCCATTTCATGAGAAATCACCGCCGCGAGTTGACCGGGCGATTCCGCTGCAACAATCAAACCCGTGTATACCACCATCGTACCACCGGGCAAGCAATAAGCATTGACGGTTGCCGAATCGATGACATGCAGATCAAAGTCCATACCTTCAATGATTGCTTGCTCTTCCAACCGTTCAACAATTGATTCAATTGGCCTCACCACCTCTAAATCAGTTATTTCCGTACCCTCTTTTGGCATGGATTGGTAAGCAACTTTACCGAGTTCACGATCCAGACTCACTGGCAAACTCTTAGTGACTCGATTCGCCCCAGCGCGAATACCAAAGTACAGACTGATCAGAAGAATGGATGCGCCGGCAAGCAGGCTGAGACCCAGCATCGCACCACGCCGCGATTCCGATTTGGACTTGCTCAGCTGAGCTCTTAACTGCTCGTCCAGTCGCCCAGCGGATGCTTGCGAGAGCGCATCAGCAAACTGCTTATCCTCGGAGAAGATGGTGATGGAACGATCTTCGTTCCGACAAAAAAGCATCTTGCCCGAGTAACCGCCCATCTCCACTTGGCATTCCTCATAGGGAATCACGAAGGCATCGCCTTGGGTCGTGGACGCACAGAGGTGCGATTGCAGCAATTCAATCTCAACACCCGCCCGACCATCAGACAGGTCCGAATGGAATACGCCGCCAGAGAACCTCTGTGTCATAACAGTACCCAATAACCCTGATCCAATAAGTCAGATCGAAATGAAACTCCAAATAACTACCGCTGAAGACTAAGCATACCAAACCACAAGCAAAACATCTCAAGACGTCGCGAACTGCGTTTTTCAAAAGAGATCTGGGTTTCCCGTAAAAGAAGTGTTTTCCCCAACCAAGCGGACTCTGGCACAAACACTCCTGAGTGCACTTGCCTTGTAAGAAAAGCCCCTAAAATGACGCCACAAAAGAATGAAGAACAAAGACTTCTGGAAATGATGTATTAACCGGTATCTAGTTTCTTCACATCCCGAAATCTCGGTTAAGCTTCGTTTTATTGACTCCTTGAGACATTGAAACGAAATCCAAACCGTGAAGGTATTCTCCCAAGCAGAGGCGAACCGTCAAATTGAACGTCCAGCCCGGATCAAAACCGAACACCGTCCGGCTACCTGACGGATCAACTGCAAGCGTTCCGAGCGACTGGAGCCACCTGCCGCCGGGAGACGCTGCGTTGACTCGGCGAGTGAAAGCAGCCGGTAAACACTGGGTGGTTCAAGAAAAAAAGGGTCGCAGAATCTTTTCTCGGGGAGTTTGGGCACCCACAGTAACCATCGATCAGATCAGAGATGCATTAACGGTTGAGCGTGCACAGCCCGGTCATGCAAAGAAACAAGCTTCCGCCAGGGCGCGACGAGATCGACAGCAAGCTGCGTATGTCGAAGATTTCGAGATGGCAGTTCGATCGTTTCTACAATTTCATGCAAAGTACAAAACCATGGAAAGATCTCTTGCAAAAAAGGTAGCAGCACATGCAACCCCAGTCGGAAGCGGGACAGTGGCTCGAACAAAACGGATACCGATTGAATCGCGAGCTGAAGCAGCAGTGATTGCGTGGATGCGACACCAAACCACAAGTTATGATGACATGCGAATTCCAAGAATCAAAGGAAAGCGGCGTGAGGTCCGTCGAATGCTCGCACAAAGGTCAAAACAACTTCTTGATTGTTACCGAAGCGGATCCTCAGCGAATTCTCATTGCCCACTTGCGAAAGCATTAACCACTTCAATGACGTGAAGCTGCTGTTACCCTAGAGAGGGCAACGACTTGGATTGACTGCGTGCCAAATTGAGGCTTGCCTCTCCGTTTGCAAACCACTTCAGGGAAAATAGCCAACAACGGAATTTGTCTTGTGGTTTTTCACCAAAGCGAAACCGTCATCGAACTGAGCTCGATCTGAAGCTACAATTTGGTTCGATCAAACCCTACCTTAAAGCGTTCACGAATATGCAATCATCGCTCGAAGATCAAAAATTTCCCAACGACTACAAATTGATCAACGGAGTTAAAATGCACGCGGAGAATCCGGAGCATTTTCTCATACCACCTCAAGTCATGAAACGGCAACTCCGTGGTGATCAATTCGTTGAATTGCGAATCGACTCGACGAGATTCTCGATTCACGATGAGGACGCAAGTCAATGCTCTTGCCCCTCCTGCGATGGATCAATGGCCAACCCAATTCTCTCGCACTCACACCCTGCGAGCCTTGTGAACCTGCCGGATGAGAAAGCCCCTTCTCGCGGATGGGGCGAGGATTTCTGGGTGAAAATCACCGCTCGTGAAGGTGAGGTCTTCAGAGGTGTAGTCGACAATCAACTTGTTGAATCTCGATTTCACGAGATTCAGTTTGGTGACACCATTTTTTTCCACGCGGACCATGTGCTCGCAATCCACAATGTTCATCGGCAAGAACTGGTGAGCACGATGTCTCTGGAAGATCTCAAAGAATTGGCGAGCTGGTTACGGATCCAACCACCTGACGACGGCCAATAAGATTTTTTGGCAGGCCTGCAGACAAACGAGAAAACGACAAACATCACTATCTTGCATCACACAGAACGACCAACAACCATGCAAATGCACCGGCAGATCCTTCTTCTTCTCTTCTTGCATTCATTGGCTGTCTCTCAAGCGAACGCCAGTCAAACCGAGACCGCACGGTCAAGTCCAGCCACAAAACAAAACGTGGTCATGATCTGCATTGATGATCTCAATGATTGGGTTGGCTTCATGGGTGGCAACCCCGAGACACGCACACCTCACCTGGACGCGTTAGCAAAACG
Source organism: Candidatus Nitrosopumilus sp. (assembly GCA_964225475.1). GTDB lineage: Bacteria > Planctomycetota > Planctomycetia > Pirellulales > Pirellulaceae > Rubripirellula. The sequence goes on from CAXQOB010000001.1 coordinate 8,984, forward strand.
CGGAAGAGCCTTTACAAACGCACATTGCGTCGTGCCGGTCTGCTCTCCTTCGAGAATCAGCGTGATTGCAGGACTGCACGCGACAACCCACGGCAGCTATGAACTGGGCCCCTCCTACACCTCGATCCCTCGACTCGATCATGCACCCACAATGCATGCAACGTTCCGCCAACACGGATATAAGACGTTGACTGGAGGTAAGGTTCTGCACCACGGCTTCAAGGGTAGACTAGCCAAGGATATCGACGTCGTACTACATGGTCGCCATGGCGGGCCACGGCCCAAAGAACCCTTCCATTGGAATCCACGTGTCTGGGATTACGGACCGTACCCTGAGACGGATGAACAGATGGATGACATGAAACTGGCAAAGGCAGCGGCCGCATTTTTAAAAAAACCGGCGACGCAACCATTCTTCATGAGTGTTGGTTTTTTTCGCCCTCATGTCCCAATGTATGTCCCGCCTCGTTGGTTTTCACACTTTGATCGGTCATCGCTCACGCTACCTGCTGCACCGCCTGAGGACATGAGCGACATACCGATGATCTTCCAAAACATGAATCAGATCGCCCCCACTCACGCACAAGTTCAAATGGCCGGGCAATGGAGAGGTTTTGTGCAGGCCTACCTGGCATCAACTGCATTTGTTGACCACTGCGTTGGAACGCTACTCGCAGGTCTAACAAGCGGACCCAATGCTGACAATACGCTGATCGTTCTCTGGAGCGACCACGGCTTTCACTTGGGAGAAAAACAGCACTGGGCAAAGCGAACCCTCTGGGAAGAATCAACCCGAGTCCCGCTCATCATCGCAGGCAGCGGGATCACCCCCGGCCAACCCTGTGAGGAGGCGGTTAGCTTGGTTGACCTGTATCCGACGCTGATGGAACTCTGCGACCTGGAAGCAAAGACTCAGCTAGACGGAACGAGCCTCGCGCCACAACTTGCAGACCCTCAGACACCCCGAAAACAACCGGTTGTCATCTCGAGCTTCGAGGGTAACCACGCGATACGATCACGTCGCTGGCGATACATTCGCTATCAAGACGATAGCGAGGAGCTTTACGACCACAGCAAGGACTCGAGGGAATACACGAACCTTGCCACAGAGCAAGAATACGCATCAGTCATCGCTGAGCTCGCAACCTACTTACCGCAAAACAGTGCGAGTGAAGTTAAGCCTCTCCCGAACCGTGAAAGCAACAACGAGGGCCTTCGACGTCGGCGTCAAACCAGTGGAGCGGTAAAAAAATAGTGTGACTTGTCGTATCACCACAAGCCTAGCCGCTAGCGGATAAAGTCGCTCTGATCCAATCACGCTGCCAAGACCGCCAGACTTGGTAATCGCTGGCCTCTACGAGTCACAACCGAACCTTAAATTGGTCGATCAGCCGAACCGTCTCCATGCTCCCAATGAATTAGAATCTGAGTCAGAATCTGCGTCAGAATCTGAGTCTGAATCTCGCTCAGTGTCATCAGACAAGAACAAACGCTTCGAATAAAGCGGGACTCTTACCAGCAATTCATTATGATCATCTTCACTCAAAAGCTGATTACCAGGATCCGAGTCGCTATCCGCTTGATCATGGGAAACCACCTCGAGAGTCACGCTCTTGGTTCCTCGAATTTGTGCACTTGCAGTAACCCTCAGTTGCACCGATTCACCTTCAGCTAAATCCCCCAACACCCACAATCCCTGATCGAATACACCGCGACTTGGAACAATCGAATTGGTGGTCACATGGTCTGGCAATTGCAACATCAAGTTAACGCCTGTCGCAGTATCTGGACCGTCATTGGTAACGACAAACGTCATTTCAAAAACCTCACCAATATTCGGCTCTTCAATATCGACCTCACTGGTGATGGATAAATCAACAACCTTCGGCGTAACGAGCGTCACCGCATAATCATCTTCCTCCAGCAATTGATTATCTGGATTGCTGTCGGGGTCATATTGATCAGCTTCAATCACTTCGGCGTGGTTAACGAACGGAACCTTTGATTGAACCGTTGCGACGATTTGAAGCGATTGCGCCCCACCACTCTCAACTGCAGCGAACTGCCAAACTCCCGTAACAGGATCATAATCACCGCTAGTCGCAGTCGAATCGACGAACCTCGCGCCTTCGGGCAGAAGGTCACGCACCCTCACATTGGTGGCAGCATCGGGCCCATCATTCTGCACCACTAATGTGAAAAGAATTTCTTCATTCTGGTTAGGAGCGTCGATATTGACGGACTGTGTTAATGACAAATCTGACCGCTGAGGAGTCATCAGCACCTCCGCATAATCGTCCTCCGCAACCTCAGCATTACCGGGAGTGGAGTCCACATCCGGTTGATGAACCGACGAGATTTCTGCAACATTCAACACAGCCTCCGGCGTATCGACACGCACCATCACTTCCAAGGTCGGTTGTACTCCCACTTCCACGAGTCCAACATTCCAAACACCAGAACCGGGGTCATAAACACCGTGCGAAGATTCAACTCCGGTTACCGTCAAACCAGCCGGTACTTGATCTGTGACCTCCACCATCGTCGCATTGGATGGGCCAATGTTATCAAGTGCCAACGTGTAGCGAACGATATCTCCAACGTTTGGATTTGCATCATCAACGACCTTCGTAAGAGCCAGATCAACTAATTCAGGAATCAGCGTTACACGATCTTGATCATCTTCGACGTCAAGTTGGTTGTCGGGCGTACTGTCAGGGTCAAACTGACTGCTCGAGATAATCTCGGCTACATTATCTCGTTCCCCAAACGTATCCACTGTCGCGGTCAGTTCCAGCGATGCGCGTTTACCAACTGCCAATGACGGGATGGTCCAATGCCCCGTGCTTTGATCGAACTGCCCATTTGAGAGCGATGAGGAAACAAATGTCATTCCATGAGGTAACTGATCACGCACCACGATATCGCTCGCATCATCAGGACCAGCATTGGTCACTTGAATTGTAAACGTCACGTCTGACCCAACACCCGGGCGATCATCATCAACACTTTTGGTGAGTTCGAGGTCAGAACTTGCAGTCACAACCGTCACCTTAGCTTGATCATCCTCATCATTACCATTTCCATCGATTGAATCATCGTTTGCGGGGGCACTGTCAGAATCGTACTGATCCACGGAGATGACCTCCGCCCGATTCTCCGGCTGCCCCGGGGTGAGCACAATCGTTCTCAACAATAATGTTGCGGATGAGTTGGCTGCCAACGACGGAACCGTCCACCGACCCGTAATGGGATCAAATGATCCCACGCTCTCTGTTGCAGACTGAAAGAGAGTTGAATCTGGTAACTGATCATGGACCACGACACCCGTTGCGACATCGTTACCATCATTCCTCAATAAAAGCGTGTAAGTAAGCTCACCTCCCACACTCGGGCGAAGTGGTGAAGCGACCTTCGTGAGGGAGAGATCAACAACAGGCGGATCAATTGTTGCGAGATCCTGATCGTCCTCGGTGGTCACCTGATTCCCCGGTGTTGAATCGGGGTCTGCTTGATCCACCGCAATCAATTCTGCACCATTGATTCGCCTACCAGGCGCTTCGACGATCGCTCGTATTTCCAACGTCGCATTGGATGCCGCTTCCAAAGCGGACAAGCTCCAAATACCAGATTGATTGTCATAATTACCCAGACTTGGGGTAGCAGACACAAAAAGTAAACCACTCGGCAATGCATCCTGAACTTGAATACCTGTTGCAGGGTCAGGACCTTCATTGTTGAGGTTGACCGTGTAGGTGACTTGTTCACCCACGTTAGGTCGATCATTGTTAGCTGACTTCGTGAGTGAAAGATCAGCTACAGGCGTCGCAATTGTAAGACTTGCCTGATCATCTTCCGATGCAAGCTGATTGTTTGGAATCGAATCAGAATCGGGCTGATCTGCAGAGATCACCTCCGCTGAATTCTGAACAGTCAGAATCTGATCTGCAATCGCTACAAGCTCCAACGTTGCATTACCACCGCTGGAGATCGAGCCAACATTCCATAGACCGCTCGCTGCATTGTAGCTACCTTGCCCCGCATCAGTCCTGAGGTAACTCAAACCAGTTGGCAAGAGATCGCGAACGGTGACACCCGTGGCATCAGAAGGACCAAAGTTATCGACTCGCAGGGTAAATCGCACAAGCTCACCAACATTTGGCGCGGCGTTATCAACCGATTGAGTCAATTCCAAATCGATTTGCGCTGCGGTCACCGTGACGGCAGATTGATCGTCCTCAGATGATAGCTGGTTACCGGGCAAGGAATCAGGATCCAGCTGATCGGCACTCTGGATCTGTGCCACATTGGTGGAAGAACCCGCGTCGATGGCAGTTGCCACGAGCGAAAGTGTAGTTGAGGCACCAACACCAAGTTCGCCAATCGTCCAAAGACCACTTGCGGCGTCATAACTCCCTATGACAGGTGTCGCCGAAACAAACTCAAGCCCGGGCGGCAACGAATCAATCACACTCACGTTCGTAGCAGGGTCCGGTCCGGAATTACTGACCACAACATTGAACGTGACTTGCTCTCCAACGTTGATTTCTGCCCGGTCAACATTCTTGACCAACGACAGGTCCGAAGTGGCAGGCAACAATTGCACCGATGCCTGATCATCCTCGCTGGGGATCCCGTTACCCGCTGTACTATCCGGATCGTATTGATCTGCCGTGTAGACCTCTGCTTGATTGGTAGCGGAGGTTGCGGCGATCAAAGTTCCACTAATGGTCAGGACAGCGGATTGACCGGCAGCAATTTGACCAAGACTCCAAACTCCAGAATTAGAGTCGTAAGCACCAACGGCGGTCGAAGCCTGCGAGAAAGAGATAGCGCTGGGGAGTTGATCGAGAACGGATACTCCGGTTGCATCATTCGGTCCCGCGTTGGCAACCGTTACAGTGTATTGCACCGTATCACCCACACGAGGACGATTCACATCAATTTGATTCTGAATCGACAGATCGCTCACAGGTGGCGTAATGACGAGTGATACCTGATCATCCTCACCTGCGTTACCGTTACCAGGTTGGCTATCAAGGTCATGTTGGTCCACCGCAATGATCTCAGCAGTATTGGTCTTGCTACCGGGCGACTCAACAGTAGCCTCCAGTTGCAGAGAAGGTGTTGCACCGGGGGCGACAGACCCAACGCTCCAACGCCCCGTGACCGAATCGTAAACCCCCTGCGACGCGTTGGCGTTCACAAACGTCAATCCCTCGGGTAGAAGATCCTGCACCACCAAATTACTAGCAGAGTTCGGCCCATCATTATCGACGGTGACCGTGTAAACCACGTTTTGGCCAACATTGGGTGAAGCCAAGTTGGAAGTCTGAGTCAGCGAAAGGTCCGCAATCGCAGGGGTGATGGTCAGTGAGACCCAATCATCCTCCTGCTGGTTTCCGTTATTGGGAGTACTATCGATATCGATTGGCTGTGATGCAATGATTTCGGCAACATTATCGACCGGATTCGAAGCGGTCACCGTCGCAACAATCAACAAGGTCTCGCTCGTCTCCTTGGCAACCGGACCAACATTCCAAACACCGCTAGCAGAATCATAAGTTCCAACAGAAGGAGTCGCTGAAACAAAACTTAAACTTGAGGGGAGCAGATCAATCACCGAAACGCCGGTCGCGTCATCCGGGCCCGCGTTCGTCACCTCGATCGACAACTGTATTTGATCACCAACATTCGGTGAGACCAGATCAACGGACTGAGTGAGCGATAGATCAATCTGCCGCGTTCCAATCAAAACCGAGGCCTGATCATCCTCCCCTGAATCGTTGTTATCAGGTATTGAATCCGCATCTGGCTGATCCGCATTGATCACCTCAGCCATGTTGGTCAGGATTCCAGTCCCCGTCGGACTGGCTGCAATGACCAACGATGCATTTGCTCCACTCAACAAGCTGCCAACATTCCAAACACCGGTTGTACTGTTGTAGCTTCCAAGCTGAGCTGCTGAAGAAATGAATTGGAGCCCGGCAGGCAGAACGTCGCGTACCTGAACTGAAGTTGCATCGCTCGGACCAGCGTTATCCAAGACGATCGTGAACTGAATCGTCTCACCGATCAATGGACTGGATTGATCGACGGTCTTGGTCAACGATAGATCAATCTGAGGTGCTTCCACCGTCACAGATGCTTGATCATCTTCGTTCGGAACGTTGTTGTTCGGCGTGCTGTCAACGTCGGCTTGAGTCGCTGCAATGACCTCTGCGGTGTTGGTCATCGGTCCATAAGCATTGACGGTCCCAACGAGCGTGAGCGTTGCAGATGACCCGGGCGCGAGGGAATCGATCGACCAAATTGAATTTGCTGAATTAAAGCTACCGACCGATGAGCTTGAACTCACGTAGGAAATGCCAACTGGCAACTGATCACGTATCTGAATCCCCGATGCAGTACTGGCGCCTGAATTCGTCACGACCGAAGTGAAGGTTACGGGCTGGCCGACCGTTGCCGCAGTTGGCACCGCGGTTTTAACGATTGATAAATCGATCGACTCAACCGTGAAGGTTACCAACGACTGATCATCCTCACTATTGTCATTCGGTTGGGTCCCATCCGTATCGGGTGTGCTATCGGGATCAAACTGATCGGAGGCAACCACTTCCGCAAAATTTGTTTTTATGCCTGCAGAATCAACCCTCGCAATTAACGATAACACCGCACCATTGCCTGCACCGAGCGTACCAACCTCCCAGACGCCAGTCACGCTGTTGAAAGTCCCCTGAGAAGCATTGAAAGACTGAAGCGTGAGTCCGGCAGGTAGATCGTCCCGCACCAATACATTACTCGCCGTGCTGGGTCCATCATTTTGAATCGTCACCGTGAAGGTCACTGACTGACCGATATCCGGTGATGCATTATCGATCGCCTGCGAAAGACGTAAATCAGCCGATTGAAAATTAGCGAAATCCTGGGAGAAAGCAGTCTGCCCAGCCGTGCCAACGATCTCTGCAGAACCGTCGTAATTAGCACCTCCTACAATCTCCAACTCGATCGCGCCGACCGAGCTTAAATTCACCCCTCCGCCCGAGGTTGCTGTGAACTGAGAGAATGGCAGGAATTCCGCCTGCAAAGGAACCGCTCCGCCCGTCTGTGGTATCGGAAGCGTTGCGGTGCTGTACCGATTTGCACTGCCCGCAATTCCGTCATCACTATAGAGGCGAACCACTGCAGAACCACCGACTTGATCCGCACCAATTTGCAGCTGCAAGCCCAATGCGCCGCCGTTGTTGGTCAAGTCAATACCACCAAGACCGACATCATTGATGCTGATTGCATCTCCATCGATGCCATCCCAAGAAATCTTACGAACACCATCGCCTGTTAAGCCAGCATCAAAGATCAATAGGTCTGGTAGTAAGGGGTCATCAACATTCAACGCAACAAAGCCGTTAGAGCTTGTCAGGTTCACAAAAAGATCCCTCTCGCCACCAATCGCTTCCGGTGCGGCGACAACAGATGTCACGGGAACTCCGTCGTTTGCGGTGTCCGTGACAGACTGCTGCGTCAGGTCGAAATTATCGATGGTCTCTACGATCTGTCCCTCCACCGCCGATGCGGTGATGATGATCAGATTGGAAACCTGCGCCTCAAGCACAGAAGCGCCGACCGTCTGAGCAGGCTGAGAAACAAAGTAGTTCCCCGATGTTAGACGCGGAAACTCATAGCGACCGCTGCCATCTGAATTTGCTGATGCCACCAGGCTATCGGTAGTAGGCTCAAAGATCCCGTTCCCACTGTCACGGTAGAGCGAGAGCGCCGCTCCAACGACCTCCTCACCAGCGTCATAGCCGTTGCCCGAGAAGTCATCGTAGACCCGCCCCGAGATTGAGGCCAAATCTGTTGCCGCAAGTAATCGACGAGACTCAAGATTCTCAATTAAGAGCCGCCGCTTGAACTCGCGCCGCCCAGCCAAAGTCCGCTTGTTCCGCATCTTTCATCCTGCTTATTACGGTCGAAATCGCTTTTTGACAGGCGATTGTGTGCCATATCCGACGAGTCAAAACAAGTAGACTGCAGCAAAGAGAGGAAAGAGAGGGTATTTGCAGAATGGAGATTTCAGGAAAAGAGGGAATTAAACGGGTAAAATAACGACAGGGTCTTTAAAGAAGACCACGAAATTTAGAAAAAACAGGGGACTCACGTATTTAACAGACAATAGTGAGACGCAAAAAAACACGCATTTGGGCTAACCGAAGCGACAACCCGGGAGGCAATTACCCCTTGGGGAGTCCTGAACCAGCATCGGTGTGGAGGCATTTTTGCCAACTTTTTATAAAACCAATGTCTGATACGCAGGTCCTTTACCACTTGGTAACAGGAGTTTGCGAAGCGCGATTCACCAAAGAAAACCACTGAGCATTGACGAACAAAGTGAGATGGCGATTGGGCCTGACCCGCGTCACGAGGTGAATTTAGCTCCCAGACTTGGATGGACTCGCAGGGGGGGGCATTTCCCTTTACCCGCGGCTCTCTTGAATAGTCGTGATAAACACAAGCGGATCCCCGGCAGGATTCGCTGGGGCTCGGAATAAAGACAGCAGATTGAATCAAGTAGCAGCGTTGAAAAACAGTATTTCGAGCTTTCGACGTTACCCACCTAACACAACATTGCCCTGAAACTTATGCGTGTTTCGATGAACGAATTCAAATCATCCCGCAAAACGGCCATTGGCTTTGGCCTTGCGATGCTCCCGCTTGTACTCGTGATGAGCCTTTCATTGCAACTTACTGCGGAAGACAAAGTGTCAGATTCTTTCTTGAATTACGACATTAATGCCGACGGGTCTCTGTCGATCAAAGAGTTCAACGACGTCGATTTGTTTTCACAAGTTGATACCAACCAAGACGGAGTAATCACGCTGACGGAAGCCAAAGCCGCAGCAAGCCAAGGAGTCTTCAAAGGAGCAAAACTGCCGCGACCGCTTAGTACTTCGGCGAGAGCCACAGACTCTCCCAACGGACGTCCGGTGTCGATTGAAGAGCAAAAATCAGGGGGACAAGCGAACACCCCAAAAACCAGCTTCACAAAAGAGATTCGACAAGGACCGCAAACGATCTTTCCAAATGCAAACGGGATCGGCCGGCATGTCGAAATCCCATCCCTTCTTGACGTTTCGGGAACCAAGCACGAAAGCACATCTTGGGCAGATTCTCCGGCGGTTGTGATTGCGTTGACCGGTACGGGATGTCCGCTCTGTCTCAAATACGCTCCGACGCTGGCGGAGATTGAGAATCAATACAATGATCGCGGTGTCCAGTTCATTTACGTGAACCCCAACGACTCGGAAAGCGTCAGCCGATTGGAGAACGCGATTCGGCAGCATGATTTTGATGGCCCTTACATCCACGATCGGGACATGAAGCTGATCCAATCCTTGGAAGCAAGAACGTCGACCGAAGTTTTTGTCTTGGATCAATCCGGAACGCTCTGCTACCGGGGAGCAGTGGATGACCAATACGGATTTGGTTACACGCTCAGCGAACCAAGGAACAATTACCTCAAAGATGCAATTGATGCGGTCATAGCCAGACGCACACCAGAGATCGCTGCGACGACTGCCCCCGGGTGCGAGATCTACCTGCCGGCAGACCTGGCGCCTCCGGGGCCTCAGGCCGTTACCTACCATCGTCAAGTCTCACGAATTCTGCAGACTCACTGTGTCACCTGCCATCGACAGGATGGCTCCGCACCCTTTGCTCTTGAAACCTACGGAGAAGTGGCTGACTTTGGAAAAATGATTTCCAGTGTTGTGACACGAGGCATCATGCCGCCGTGGTTTGCGGAAGGCCCTCCTCCCCAAAACCGAGATTCCTCAGATGAATTAGCTGAGACTCCGGGTTCGCAGCAGATGCACTGGGCCAATGAACGAAAACTCACCTCGCTTGAGCGGCGGGAATTGACCCAGTGGGTTCAAGCAGGAATGCCTGAGGGAGACCCAGCAGATGCTCCATTGGCGAAGGAATACCCGAAGGACTGGGAGATCGGCAAACCGGACTTAGTTTTACAGATCCCCGATCCTGTCTCCGTCAAAGCGACCGGCCAAATGGATTATGTGCATCGCTTAATCACCAATCCATTACGAGAAGACAAATGGGTCTCCTCACTTGAAATCCGACCTACCGAAACCGCGGTGGTTCACCATGTCCTGATCTACATCCTGAAATCGCGAAGCGGGTTGCGTGAAATAAATGACGGAGAGGCTGGATTCCTCGCCGCTTATGTGCCAGGGAATTCGCATCAGATCTACCCCGAGGGATATGCAAAAGAGTTACCCGCCGGAGCGAGATTACTCTTCCAAATTCACTACACACCCAATGGCACGGCAACCACGGACCAAACACAACTTGGCCTTCGTTTCCTCGATACTCCACCCCGCAAACAAATCAAGAACAGAGGCATTGCAAAACGGGAAATCGCGATCCCTCCCAACAACCCCAATCACAAAGAGACCACCTCTCTGACGGTGTCGCGTGACGTTGATCTCCTTGCGATGATGCCGCACATGCATCTTCGAGGAAAAGCGTTTCGGTATGACTTAGTTTACCCGGATGGAATGAGCACCAAACTGCTTCATGTCCCTCAATACGATTTCAACTGGCAACTTGCCTACCGACTCCCTGAACCCTTGCGAATCCCCGCAGGCAGCCGCATAGAAGTCTCAGCTTGGTATGACAATAGTTCAGACAATCCTGCCAATCCCGCTCCACAGGAACTTGTTAGATGGGGTAAGCAATCCGACGAAGAAATGATGCTCGGTTACATCGAGTACATCGAGACGGATGACAGCAGTACGATTTCATCCAACGAAAAAAATACTGCATCAGAAACTGGCGGAAAATCGATTGGCGATTCGATTCGCAATTCACGACTATCGGGTGAAACACCACGACGCGTTGTCAGGACATCGATCGCAATGCGACTCTTCGAGCGACTTGACTCGGATCGAAACGGAACGATTACAAAAAAAGAACTTCCTCAAGAGTCCGTATTCAATCGCCTCGATTCCGATGGAAATGGACTGATCACAAAAGAGGAAGTGGAACAACTTCGCAGGCAGTAACAGAATGGCAGTGGATTGAGTGCGTAGCGAAACGGGGCGAGGTGCGGTGGCATCCCAAAAAGGTGCTTCAACGATCAATCACGCCACCTCTCGGTTAACCCTCCGTAGGCATCAATACGACGATCTCGAAGGAACGGCCAATGAGTTCGAACCACGTCAATTTCATCAAGTGAGCAATCAGCAGTCACCAGACCCTCTTCTTCACTTCCAGCTCGGGCAACAACTTCCCCTCGCGGCGAAGCGATAAAGGAGTTACCCCAAAACTCAAGGCGTTCTTCCACACCCACACGATTGGCTGCTCCGAGCCAAAGACCATTTGAAATTGCGTGCGCACGCATCGAGGTCATCCACGCATCTTGCTGGCCCGCTCCGAATTCATCCTTCTCTTCATCAATCCATCCAATCGCGGTGGGGTACAGCAAGATCTCCGCACCCGCTAACGCGAATAGTCGAGCAGCTTCTGGGAACCACTGATCCCAGCAGATACCGACACCCAATTTTGCATACCGCGTCTGGATCGGATTGAAGCCAAGGTCGCCTGGCGTGAAATAAAACTTCTCGTAAAACAACGGATCATCTGGGATGTGCATTTTTCGGTAGATCCCGGCAATTGATCCATCGGAATCAATAACCACCGCGGTGTTGTGGTAGAGTCCGGGTGCTCGACGTTCGAAGATTGGCACGACAACGACTACCTCCCGACACCGAGCCACCTCGGCGATTGCCTGCGTAGAGGGCCCCGGGATTGCCTCTGCATAGTCAAAATTCCGATGATCCTCGCTCTGGCACGGGTATGGACCAGCGATCAATTCTTGCAGGCAAATAATTTGCGAACCGCCGGCAGCAGCTTTTTCAATCCAATCAATTGCAGCTGCAATACATCGAGCAGGTGTGCCGGCATCCCGCATCTGCACCATCGATAAACGAACATGACGTCCCACAGGCGGGTTCCTTTTCAGGGAGTTTATTGGTTAATCTACACGAGCCGAGCAAATAATTTCTTAAAGGATACAAATTCGTGCCACATCCTACGCCAATTCGACTTTTCTTTGCAGGTACAGACACTGAAGTTGGTAAGACTTATGTGACATCTCTCGCAGCACGATCTCTCGCGGAAAAAGGCTATCGCGTTGGAGTGTACAAGCCGGTGGCAAGTGGGTGCCAACGCATCGACAATGAACTCGTTGCCGAAGATGCAGTTGCACTCTGGGAAGCCTCTGGCAAACCTGCGAGCCTCAACACTGTCTGCCCGCAACGATTTGAGAAAGCTCTTGCACCACCGCAAGCGGCGCTAGCCGAAGGAAAACAAGTTGACATCTCAGCAATGCTTGATGGAATTAAACCATGGGAACCAATCTCGGACGTCCTCTTGATCGAAGGAGCAGGTGGCCTATTCAGTCCGATTGCAGATGGATTACTTAACATCGAACTCGCCAAAAAAATGAATGCACAGGTCATCCTTGTTGCAGAGAATAAACTTGGAGTGATTCATCAGGTGATCTCAACGTGCGAAGCGGCAAAGGCCCGCCAATGCTCGCCTTGTGGGATTATCCTTTCGCATCCTACCAATGAACACCATGAGGCACTGGGAGAAAACCCAGATCAGATTCAAAAATACGCAGATCCGCCACTTCTTGGTGTTGTGCCTTTTGGAGGTGGACCAGAGAACGTCACAAAGATCACTGAGCTATTAAAATGATTGCCTCACTCACTGAAAGGCAGAACTACCGTTACCCCTCAAGCCCTAAGCTATGATTCACTTTTCTGATCGATTGCTATCTGTTTCTCACACCCGCATTTGTCGCTTTCTACTTGCCGTTTTAACGACCATGCTGTTGGTACAGAACGCAGACTCCGGCGAGTGGACAATACCGCTTGCAGGCAATGCCTACAGGACGGCTCCCGCCCCCAGCAATGCAGGGTTCTCCCGCCAAGGATCCGTCAAATGGGATGACGCTAACGAAGTGATCTCCATCTTCTTTCGACTAAGCCAACCCAGCAGCGTGCAGGTTGCAGTCCGAGCACGAACAGAATCATCAAGCTCAAAACTTAATGCAACGATAGCCTCGAAAACCTACAGCGTACAAGTAAGCAATACCGACTACACGGTCGTGTCGATCGGCCAGACAAATAAACTACCCTCGGGCTATGCTCGACTTGATCTCCAGGGAGATTCGCAAGAGAGTTTTCAGTCGATTGAGGTGACTGACTTGATCGTGACAAGCGCTACCGAGAACCTCAAACTCGATTATGTCAAAAGTAATCAGGGTAATATGTTTTACTGGGGTCGACGTGGGCCATCGGTACACCTCCGATATGATGTCCCCAACGGAAAATCACTTCGCTATGCGTACAGCGAAATCACAGTACCGATGTCCCAAGACCCCCTGGGCACTTTTTACATGGCCAACGGTTTTGGCGAGGGCTACTTTGGGATGCAGGTAAATAGCCCCACGGAACGACGAGTTCTATTTTCAGTTTGGAGTCCTTTTAAGACCGATAATCCTCGTGAGATCCCCGAGGATCAAAAAATCATACCCCTTGGAAAGGGTGAGAATGTTCGTCTCGGTGAATTTGGAAACGAAGGATCAGGTGGTCAAAGCTACCTTGTCTATCCTTGGAGAGCCGGCCGGACTTATCGATTCCTGACCGAAGTGATTCCTAACGGTAAGGGTGAAACGACTTACACCTCTTGGTTCGGCGATGCGAAGAAAGACGAGTGGATTCTCATCGCCAGTTTTCGTCGCCCAAAAACCAACACGAATCTCCGTGGCTTCCATTCGTTCCTTGAAAGCTTTTACCCGACCCACGGGCACCTTGCGCGGCGTGGCAACTATGGAAATGTATGGGTCAGAGATACCGAAGAGACTTGGCATGCCTGCGAGAAAGCGACTTTTTCAGTCGATGCAACGGGCGGCGGCATGCACCGACTGGATTTTCAGGGCGGAAGCAATGGCAGCGCGTTCTACCTGAGGAACTGCGGATTCTTCAACGAAACGAGCAAGCGAGGGGAAACGTTCACAAGGGCTCTCAAGCCTGCTTCGCCACCCACCATCGATTGGGACAAACTTCCCCGATAGTGCTCCTCTCACACTAACGCGTCGGAAGAGGAGGAGCTTCATATTGGTTACGCAGACGCTGAAACTCTTTCTTCAAGTCTGAGAGGGTCGAAGCGTACTGTGGATCATCATGCACGCTTCGCATCTCGCTGGGATCCAACTTCAGGTCAAAAAGATTCCATTCCTGACTGATCGGAAAATGAATCAGCTTATGTCTCGCAGTTCGCACTCCAAAATGCTGCGGCACTGCATGCTCGCCTAGCTCATAGTAGGAATAATAAAGTGAGCTTCTCCAGTTGACGCTCTTACCCTGCATCAATGGAACGAGAGATCGACCCTGAATTTCGCTGGGCACTTTGAGACCAGCAACTTCAAGGAAAGTGGGTGCATAGTCAATATTTTGAATCAGCTGACTGGGCTTGGACTTTGGCTGAATTTGGCCGGGCCATGCCGCGATGAATGGCATTCGAAACGACTACTCAAACATCCAACGCTTGTCGTACCAACCGTGCTCCCCAAGATAAAACCCTTGATCCGATGAATAGATGACCAGCGTGTTTTGAGATAAATCATGATCATCTAGGTACTTCAAGAGCCGACCAACGCTCTCATCAACCGCGCGCACGGTGCTGAGATAATTACGCATGTAGCGACGGTACTTCCAGCGAACCAATTCTTGATGGCTCATCTCACCACTTTGGAAGCGTTTCAAGAACGCTTGATTCTTGGGACCAAAATAATCATCCCAGACTCTCTTCTGGTCATCGGTCATCCGATTGTACTCCGGAGTCCCGTAGCGATCTGGCGGTGGCAGCTTCACATCGCCACGCTCATCCCTCCTAACCTTGGCATCATAAGCCCAATCAAAATGCCGATCGATTTCCATCTCATTCCCAGCAAGTGTCTCGCTGCGATTTTGATAATCATCGAATAGCGAATGCGGCTCAGGGATCTCGACGTCATCAAATGAGCCAAGGTGTCGCAAGGCAGGTGCAAACGTTCGATGCGGCGCTTTGTGCTGACACATCAAAAAAAACGGCTTTGACTGATCTCGCTGATCCAGCCACTTCACCGCCTTGTCAGTCGTTAGATCCGTTGCGTAACCTTCAAATCTCTTCGTGCTTCCATCTGGCTGGATAAATACGGGGTTGTAATAACTCCCTTGTCCGGGGAACACCTCCCAGTGATCAAAACCTTGAGGGGTGGTTTTCAGGTGCCACTTACCAATGACAGCCGTGTTGTAACCGCCCGCCTTCAAGGCCTTTGCAACCGTCCACTGACTTTGATCGAACCCCTTACCGGTATTCCGCATGAAGCCATTCTTGTGGCTGTGCTTACCGGTCAAAATTGTTGCGCGCGATGGACCGCATATGGAATTTCCGCAGAATGAATTTGTAAACACTGCCCCTTGTGCTGCAATTCGATCAATGTTGGGAGTTGGTGCAACTTTCGAGAGCGGTCCCCCGTAAGCCGAGATTGAATTAATCGCGTGATCATCTGAAAAGATGAAAAGGATATTCGGTCGTTCCTGAGCCATCGCACCGCGACATGCCAACGTTGAGAAAAACAGGGCGAATAATGCAAAACGCCGCGATAGGCCATACAAGTCAAACATCAATCGAAGAACCTAATGCAGTAAGAGGGATCATCAAAAAGTCGCACATTCCTCGACGACGCGTTAATCGCCCCAAAAGTGCCTAACTCTGTTGTTATAGTTTAACCTTCACGTCTGGCCTATTCGACCACCAATCATTTTGATTGATCGATCTGCAGCTTCCGCTCCTTTTTCGAGTTAGATCTTGCGAGGGGAGCCATGTCCTGAGAAAGGCATGGGTCACGTTCAAAAAGGAAACCGAATTGCTAAACTAGACATTCCGGAGTACAGTCGACCCAAACGATTGAATCAAGGACGATAGAAGAGATTCAATGTTGAGTTAGGAGAAGCTGACTGCAATTGGCTCGCTGTCAGACTCGCTGTCAGACTCGCTGTAAAGGAAACCGGGTATCGGTTCGGGTGGACCGCTGCGGAGGTCCCAATAGGAGCCAGATACCGACTGGCTGAAATTGCACGTCGCATGAATCAGGTCGTACCCTAGCGTGGTGAGCAAATCCAACCTGCTGTTTTTTTAAACTTGTTTTTTTGTACGAAGAAATTGTGAACCATCACCAAGATTCTGATCCCTCCAAACGCAAGCGACGCAGACCGGACCTGAGTCGGGTCAATGCGGAGAGCTATAAGAAGGGAAACACCGCACAGACAGCCTCTGTCGACAGCAAGCATTTATCGGAGCCAGATAACCAGCCTGAAAAAAACCTACTCTCACGCGGATTCGACCAGATCATAAGTGGCGGCCTTTCACTCTTCATTGCGATCACGGTTATTTCACTTGGCTGGTTCTCGCAGAGCGGTGTTGGAAGTTTCTTGTATGTCATTGAGGTCTATCTCCTGACTGATTTACTCATCAATGGCCCCCATTTCATGGCGTCTTATCGACTCCTTTATTCACGCCGTGAAAACTTCAGGAAACATCCCGGTGTGACAATAATTTTTCCCTTTGCAGCGATCATCTTCCTGTCTTACATCGTTTATTCCTCGTATCGAAGCGAGGCGTTTGACCCCTTGGGAATCATGGGCATCTTAACGGTGATTGCGCCAATTCTTCTCGGCTGGCATTACGTTGGGCAATCTTGGGGAGCGACTGCTTGCTTCGCATTCCTGAGTGGCTTTCGCATTGCACCAAGGGAGAGAACGCTAATCCGCGGTGGCATTCTTACACTCTTTATTTATCACATCGCTTGGTTTTATAACGACAGTGGCTTCATCCAAACGCAGCTATATGAAAACGAAGCGGGAACCTACCTTATGTTGTCAGTGATGTCCCTTTGCCGACTCCTGGTGGGCGTAGGTTTTATTGCAGGACTCTTTGGATTCTGGCAACTTGCAAGAGAATCGGGTCGAAGCATACCGATGAGAATATGGTTACCTTGGGTAGCGACATTCAGTTGGTACGTAATGGTGGATCTGCAACCGGCCTCAGTCTTTCTGCTACAGATTTTCCACGCCTTTCAATATCTAATGTTCCCGTTGCGGGTGGAACTGAACGATTACACCCCCAAACGAAACGGCCTCAGGCATTTGGTTCTCTACTACCTGCTCCTAGTCATTTTTGGATTCCTCGCATTTGACTGGCACACTTTCGACGCAGTGCCCAAACAACTCATTCCAGCTGGGACAGCCACGCTGATGATTATCAATCTGCATCACTACTTCATCGATGCAGTCATCTGGAAAATCCGAAAACCAGAGGTGCGAGAATCGCTCTTTGGACATCTTAAACCTGGCACTAGCGGTTAACCCGGGCACTAGCGGTTACGGTTGAACCACTTGATCAACCAACTCGTTGGGCTTCAAACGAAATCCGATCGCTCAGCAGTGCAAAGTGAATTCCGTCACACGGACTGGCAATGTTTGAGTCTCAATGAGGTTGACCGACACCGGAAAAAAACTCTTGCAAGACTGCGAGAAAATCCTCACGGAGCGATGACAAAATTCATGTGCAATTCAGCGTGCCGACAATTCAAAACCACCTGTTCCTCTTGAGTCATTTGTCCAAAATAGGGGTGCTGAATGGGACCCTGCGTTGAGAGCAAATCAGAAATCGACTTCGCAAAATGCTGCAATGCCTCCTCGGGATCAACATCCGTCTCCGGCCAGAACAGATCCTGACTTGCCGCCGGTAGCTGAAAACCGGGTTTCATCCCGACTCGCAGGAAACGATTCTTCATGAGTCTGGCAAGCCCTCTCATTAGCCAAGAGGCCTTGGGCACAGGTGTGTTACCCAATCCAATATCGATGGACCTTGCAAGGTGCTCCAAAATCTGGCCCAGCGAAAACTCCCCCGAGGTTTTGATCTCGGCACCCGAGGCATGCAGCTTCACCCACTCAGTTGCCAACTCCAACGCCTCATCCAGCGTTGCAAACTCCAAGTCTTTACGGAAATTCTCAGCCATTGACCTACCCTGAATGATTAACGCCTTGTACTCACTCCGCTCGACATCGATTGACTAAGGAACCAATCCCATCAATTTCGACGACGCACTCATCACCATGCTGGAGAAAGCGAGGTGGATCG
Organism: Candidatus Nitrosopumilus sp.; assembly: GCA_964225475.1. Lineage (GTDB taxonomy): Bacteria > Planctomycetota > Planctomycetia > Pirellulales > Pirellulaceae > Rubripirellula. Next base: position 27,254 of record CAXQOB010000001.1, read on the forward strand.
GCTGCAGCACCAACCCCCGGTGGTGTCCCGGTAAAAATTAAATCGCCTGGTTGTAGCGTAACAATTTTGGTCAGGTGTTCGATCAGCGTTGGAATATCAAAAATCAACTGTGCAGTTGTGCTGTCTTGAACCGCATCGCCATTTAGGTGCATTCGAACACGCACATTACCGGGGTCTTCTAATTCATCTTTGGTCACCACACATGGGCCAATGGGTGCGAAGGTGTCAAAAGTTTTACCAAGAAGCCACTGACCCCCGGGTCGACCTTTCTGCCAATCACGTGCCGAGACGTCATGACCACAGGTGTAACCAAATACGTAATTCATTGCGTCTTTAGCGGCAACGTGCTTAGCCGTACGACCAATTACAACAACCAGTTCGGCCTCGTAATCCACTTCGTTGGAAACGGAAGGCAGAACGATATCATCACCGCAGCCAACCACCGTTGAATTGAATTTACTGAAAACAACTGGCTCAGTTGGAATCTCAGAACCGGTTTCAATTGCATGATCTCGGTAGTTGAGCCCGATGCAGATTACCTTTTGTGGATTCCGCACCGGTGGTAATAATCTGGCGGGAGCCGCACTCCACTGATGGTCCTCATGTTGCGGTAGATTTTGAAACCAATTGCAGTCAAAACTGGTGATATCAGCATCGCTCGGTAGATCGATTCCCAGACGACTCAGGGGACAAATCTGACCAGCTCGGTAGAGGGCGTATTCCGCATGTTTGTCACTTGTCTCAAATCGGCAAATTGCCATGGTCATACCTTTTGATCTATTAAACAGGTGAACTCTCGCGAGTCAGGTGCTGGTCGACTTCATTGCTGACGATCACACCATAATTGATCGCACCTAACCACCCGCTCATGATGATTCCAACGCTCCCGGCGTGGTACATTCCACCGATCTGCTGCGGCAACTCGCGGCTAACGGATAAACCTTCAAACTTGGTACCGAAACTTGCGCCCATTTCGTGCTGGGTGTAATGATGGAAAGTACGAGGCGTTGCTGCTTCAACTCGATCAATTTTTGAGCGAATGTCCGGCAGGTAACGACTCAATGCATCGAGGGTTGTCTCGATCAAGTCTTCTTTACTTTTCTCATACTCTTGTTCATTCAAATCTGCCCAATCTGACCAATTTGCATTGGTGCTACTCACGACCGCAAATCGCTTCTTTTCCTTTTGCGGTCGCGTCTTGGGATAATAGAAGCTGAAGGTGCGGCTGGTGATGTCTCGACTCAATAGGAGATCGGTTCGAAAATCCTCTGCGGTACTCGTGAAGAACAAATCACCTGTCGATTCATCAATTTCTTCACCCTCTTTCAATGCCATGTAAACCTGTGTGCTGCTATTGTTGAGACGAACTTCGGCTGCGCGATCCATATAATCACGATCCAGTTTTTCCGGCCCCAACATCTTCAGGAGTGTGGTACGAAGGTTTGCGTTGCTAACGACAGCTTTGCACTTGATTCTACGCCCGTGGGTCTTCACAGCCGACACTTTCCCATCGGCTACCTCGATCTCGTCGACGGGACAATTGATCCGTATGTCCACACCATTGGACACCAACTCTTTTTTCATTCGAGCGACAAGATCCTCTGTCCCACCTTCATAGATAAAGACACCCTTGCTCATGAAGTTACTGAAAACAATTCCGTAGGTGATGGCGGGATCTTCGAGGGTTGACCCATTCGCATAGGTAATCGGCTCCATCAGGAGCCGAACGACATCGTTGCGACCGGGAAAAAAACGATCAAACAATTCCCGTGTGGTCGTCGCCTGATCATCATAAAAGTTCATGCCTCTGGCAGTATCAAAGAATTCGTTAACCGTCTCGGGGGCGATTCCAAAATCCGAAATGAGCAACCTTGTAAAATCCTCGCGATTGAATGTCGTCGTCAGGGAAAACTGGGGATTATCAAATCGAATATTCTTGAGTTGAACGATCCGATCTGAAATATCCTTGGACCAGTAGCGTCGACAAGACTTGATCATCCCGTGCGGAAATCCATGCAGCGAGATATCAAAAACATGCCCGCCAGGACGCAAAAACCATGTTGCAAGACCACCCAACTTATAGTGTTGCTCCAGTAGCAAAACTCGATGACCGGCTCGCCCCAAAATGTTGGCAGAAGTCATCCCAGCCAAACCGCTTCCGATCACGACGACGTCGTACTCCTCCGACGCACCTTTTAGAAAATCACGTGGCATGAATGTGTGTGATGTATGAGTAGAAAATGAATACGGGATAGGTTAACGATGTCCTCCGGCTGGCAAAACCGGACGACCTTCCACCGAATGGGTCGCCTATCCCGATTTCACCTTAAATCCGGCATTAGGAACAATAAAACACGACAAAAAAAAGCGGATCACCGCTTCTCTAGTCAATGGGAAACATCGACGCACCAAATTGAACAGGTTGCAACTCAGCGTAAACACCCACTTGAGTGTTCTTGGGGGCTCCACCGTCCAAGATGACGCCACCATCACCGACCACCCAACGATCATCCAACAATCGTATTGACTGTCCCATCGACACCAATGTGGTTTCCCGCCCAATCCCCGTGCTGATCACGTCGTGAGAACCTCGAAAAATCTGTTCGTGCGGTGGTGGCAACACCGTCGCCGCTCGGGAGGTCCCATCGGGGGATGATACAACTGCTGAAATCTTCCATTTCTCGTCTCGAGGATCACTGAGAATCTGAATCGTGATCAGTGACTCTCCTTTCGGCATGGGTATCGTGGCAAACCATGTCGGTTCGACCTCTTCCGCCTCCCAAAGAGAGCTGTAGGCGAGCTGATACTCGATTGGTTTTTCCAAACCCTCTGGCAAACGAACTCGCATCCGATAACTCAGAGGCACGGCACTGGGGCTTCGAGACGCTGCGACTTGGGCAGCGTTCGAGGGAGCCAAGTAACCAAACTCTTGTCTCATTACTGCCAATTCTCGCTCACGTTCCAGCAATTGCCTCGACGTATTCCAGAGCCCAAAAGTCAATACCGTGATGGTGACGAGACCAAGCACCTCGCGGAGGCTAAATCGATAAGAGGATTTTCGTCTTACTTGTATGATCTCAGGCGAATGACGATGCATTTCTGCCTGATAGTCTTCTTGGTTACTCATAGTTGTATGTTAGCAATGTGTCGAATGGTGTGAACTGGCTTTCCATACACGCCTCCCTGAAAACCGTTGAATCTCAACCAAGCTGATACCAAGGACTTCCTCCGCAACCACGAACCTAGAAAAAAGATGGCCAATTGCAGCTTGCGAACCCAAATCACCCGCCATCATTGCGACAAGCATCCATTGTTCAGTTATCATTATGTCGAATCGACGCCGTAGAGTTTTTGTGTTGTTCACCCGTAGCATCTCATCCTTCGGCTCCTCCAGTTCATAAAGATTCAAAACACCCTGTGAAACCATCATCGGATCCATCTAGCTCAAATCCCATTGGTCGCATTGAAGTGCTGTGGGATGGTGGTACCTCCATCGTGATCGATAAACCCGCGGGTATCCCAACACAAGCTCCCGCAGGAATGGATTCCGTCGAGCTTCGAATTCGCAAACAATTTGAAAACCGAACCACGTACGTTGCATGCGTCCATCGCCTTGACCGTCCCGTCGGTGGCGTATTGCTGGTTGCGCTTCAGAAGCGCGCAGCGAGATTGCTGGGAACTCAGTTCGAAACGAGGAAAATAAAAAAAGAATATGTTGCAGTGGTGAAGGGAAGGGTGCAAAACCCAAACGATCGATGGATCGATCACCTTGCAAAGCTCGAAGACACAGCAAAAGCAACGATTACGAGCGAAGGTTCTTCGAATGCGAAACTCGCCACCACTGACACCGAATTGATCCGCTACGATCCCACAATGGACGCCAGCTGGTTGCGACTGTACCCGGTCACGGGGCGAATGCATCAACTTCGAGTGCAAGCTGCGCATCGAGGACACCCCATACTGGGTGATTCGCTGTACGGTAACGCGGACAATTGGACGAGCCAACAAAACCTATTCCTTGAAACCCTTCGAAGACAAATCGAGCAGGAAGTCAACCCAACACCGGACCCAATCCAAAACATGAACCAAACTAAGGAACCAGTTAAGACACAGGTCATCGCGTTGCGAGCGGAAAACCTTGAATTCTTCGACCCGAAAAATGCACAGCGAATCTCCGTCGAGTCCACGTGCCAATTGTTCTGAATCAATGAATGAAAAAGTGTGCCAAAGCCTGTCCTGCAAAAGCCTGTGCGGAGAAAGATCCGAGGAAACGGGAGATCTTGACCGTCCGTCGAAAGAAAAAGCAAACCGACTGACCAGCACCTGATACCCCCTGAGAAATACGGCGTAGCAGATCACCAAATGCGGGAGACAGACGAGAAAAAAACCGCGTGTAGTTAAGACGCATCGAGTTTCGCGGTACTCAATCGCAAAGCAAAGATGGCTCGCAGACGCTCAAGAAATTCTCGGGGAAGATCTCAAGTGCATAGATTCAAGCACGGGCAGGGTCACGAGGAACGTGCAGCGATAAGGAAGCAGTTTCCGCGGTGTTCGCTTCATGCAACTTGGCGTTGGCGATGCACTCGCGAGCAGTTTTTGCAGACTTTCGACCAACTTGTAGAGGTCCAGGCATCCACAGCGTTAGCATCGCTTTAAGTAAATGGATAATGAGGGTAGCAGACGACAACTTACGTCACGCTATGGATTGCTGCGGGACTACACTACCTTATACTAGGTCGGAGTGGCACGGAGACCCTCCACAAGATCGATGTTAACTTCCTCTTCTGGAGGCGCAGAGCAGCAGACGGAGTCGTCGCCCCGAGGCAACTGAAGCGGTTGTTATTTCGCTAACCTTTGCAGGCTATTTACTTAAATATTCGGTCATCGTTGACGAGACAGACAAAAACCACCACCAAGGAATCCAGCATGCTGCGAATTGGCGCAGTCTCGTACTTAAACACCAAACCGTTGATTCATGGTCTTCAAAGGAGGCTGGGAGCTCGGGGAACATTGACGCTTGCGCTACCGAGCCAACTTGCAGATGATCTCCGTCTGGGGAAACTCGATGTCGCATTGATTCCATCGGTCGAGTATTTCCGCGGGGGTGGCCCAACCAATGGGGATTACAAGATTATTTCGAACGCCGCAATCGCCTGCCGCGGCCCCGTGTGGAGTGTTCGTCTCTTGAGCCGCGTGCCGACCCGCCAAATCAAACGCCTCGCGATGGATGAAGGCAGCAGGACCAGTGCGGCAATGGTACGAATCCTGCTGAAAGAAATGCACGGGATCCAACCGGAGACGGTTCCCTTCCCAATGAACACTGCGGCAGAGGAAATTGATGCGGATGCAGTTCTGATGATCGGTGATCGCGCCATGCATCCCGAAAAGGGAGTCTACCGCGAAATCTGGGATCTTGGCGACCGTTGGTGTCGCCACACGGAGCTTCCGTTTGTTTTTGCGATGTGGGTGGCAAGGACAACCCCAAGCAACTCCGGTAATGGCGAGAGCGATTGCACCGAGAGTTTTGATGAGCTTACACTTTCAGAACTTGCGAGCATCCTCGAAGAGAGCCGAGATGCAGGCCAAGAAAACTTCGAGAAGATCGCGAAGCAGGAAGCCGCAACCCATGGTCTCACTTCAGAGGATCTCCATCGATATTTTGCAGAAAACCTGCACTTCACGCTGGGTCCTGGTGAGCAACTCGGCTTGACTACCTTCCTTAGTAAATGCCAATCGATGAACCTTGTTCAAGGCTCAAATTGCAGCGTGGAATCAACGAGAGAAAATAATGAGTACCGACGCAACCGTACGTGATATTCTCGAAAAATCGATCGCCGGTGAAAGACTCACTCCATCTAATGCAGTCACTTTACTGGAGAGCCATGACCTGGCTGCAATAGGTTCTGCTGCAGATCAGGTCACGCGCCGTCTGCATCCTGAGAACTACCGAACTTATAACATCGATCGAAACATCAACTACACGAACATCTGCACAGCAGTTTGTCATTTTTGTGCCTTCTATCGAGGTCCCAAAAGTGATGAAGGGTACGTGCTTTCAACGGAGCAAATCCTTCAAAAGATTTCGGAAGCCGTTGAACTCGGTGGTAATCAAATTCTGATGCAAGGTGGGTTGCACCCTAAATTCAAACTCGATTGGTATGAGGATCTGCTTCGAAGCATCAAGACGGAATTCCCGCACGTCAATGTGCATGGATTCAGTCCTCCAGAGTTTTATCATTTCACGAAAGTCAACAACCTGAGTATCAAAGAGGTACTTCAGAGACTTCGCGAGGCAGGTCTTGGGAGTATACCGGGTGGTGGAGCTGAGATTTTAGTAGATCGCGTCCGCAATGAATTAACACGCGGCAAAGTCATGTCAGATGATTGGCTAGAAGTAATGCGAGTTTGGCATCAGATGGGTGGTAAGTCGACCGCAACCATGATGTTTGGTCATGTCGAAACGCTTCAGGAGCGAGTGGAACACCTCGAGCGATTGCGACAGGTCCAAGATGAAACAAGCGGATTCACTGCCTTCATTTGCTGGACATTTCAGCCAGACAACACGACGCTTTCACACATTCCACCGGCTGGTTCTTTTGAGTACTTGAAGACACAGGCAGTCGCTCGTCTTTATCTAGATAACTTTCCAAACATTCAGAGCAGCTGGGTGACCCAGGGGCTCAAAATTGGTCAATTGGCAATGCTGTTCGGTGCCAACGATATGGGGAGCCTGATGCTCGAGGAAAACGTGGTAGCAGAGGCTGGAACCGTCCACTATCTATCCTTGGATCAAATCCGCGAGGCCATCGAAGAGCTTGGCTATGAGGCCCGTCAGCGAGATGTCTTCTACCAGCTAATCGATCGAGAAACCGAGCAACGGGCGATTGAGGCAAACCGAAACCGTCAACCGAAGCAACTTGTGGAGCTCAGTGCAACGTAGCTGCGTGTCGATCTCTCCTTCGTTCCAAGGTTGGGCAGCCCCCAGCAGCGGCCGACACATGACAGATTGTATGACATGCGTCGTCGCCTATTCGCAGTCTTACTGCTCAACACTCAGACGGGTTGTTGAAATGGAGCGTGATTTCTTGCAAAGTATGTCGTCTTCTGACGATTCATTTCCCTCAATCCAATAGAGCATCCTCCCATGGCCCAACTAGCCCATCATGTCTTCTTTACCCTGAAGGACTCGAGCGACGAAGCAGTGGAAACACTCTTGGCGGCATGCAAAAAGTACCTCGACAATCACGAAGGGCTGGTCGGCTTCTCAGTTGGCCGTCGCGATAAAGAGCTCAACCGCCCAGTAAACCATGGCTTCGACGTCTCCTTGCACACGATTTTCGCAGATCGCGCTGCTCATGACACCTATCAAACTGCGGAAAGACACCTTCAATTCATTGAAGAGAACAAAGAGAACTGGGCTGAGGTCAAAGTATGCGACAGCCTTTTGGATTAAGAATGTAAAGCAGCGTTCTAAGCAGCAACTTAAACCAAAAAAACTGCTTTTCACTGATTGAACTCAATCGTTCTCCAGCAGATAAGGCTGGATCGATTCTGAAAAACAGGTTGATGAAGGGGCCGCGACTTCAGCTATAATCGTTGAATGTCGCGATTGTTCAAACACCTTGATGTTGAGTTCAGTAATTCAATGAAGCATGCCATTCTTCTCAGCTTGCTCTTCTCTTACCTGAGCGTTCAGCACGGACAGGCGGCACCCGCTGCACAAAGCGGTACAACAACTGAAGCGGAATCGAATTCGCCAGATACAGAAGGGGCGAAGCATTCAGATGATCGATTGAGTTCACAAAAGTCGCCCCTTGAAACACCAACGAAGTCCTCTCCGACGAGCTTCTCACAGGAAGTCAATCCGCTGCTGCGGCGGCACTGCACTCGATGCCATGGTGAGAATCAGCAAGAGGCAGACCTTCGGCTCGATGACCTCAAACAACTAACGCAATCGACAGGCGAACTCGATACCACGCCGGAAGAGATGCCGCTCATCGTTGCGGGAGATTCACAGAATAGCCTTTTAATGAGGCGAGTCTCCGATCCAAAGCATGGTGATCTCATGCCACTTGATTCCGAGCCCCTGACCCAAGTCGAAATCAACACCTTGCAAGCTTGGATTGATAACGGCGCCCGAATTGATTCTGAGTCAAGTCGAGGCAAGGAAATGCACTGGTCTTACGAATTGATCACAAAGCCCAAGGTTCCCAAGGCTGGAGATTGGAATTCTCCGATTGATCAATTCATCGCGATGAAATTGAAAGAAAAAGGTTTAGCACTTGCCGAACAAGAAAGCAGCCAGAGACTCCTACGAAGGGTATCTCTCGCACTCACTGGACTACCACCCACCGTTGACCAAGTAGAAGCGTTTGCAAAAGAGCCAACAATCACTGCGTATGAAGCGTTCGTTGACTCTTGTCTTGAATCACCCAATTATGGTGAAAGATGGGCAGTGCACTGGCTGGACCTGGCTCGGTATGCAGATAGCAATGGATTTCAGGCCGATCAAATTCGTGACAATTGGGCCTATCGTGATTGGGTGATTCGAGCCTTCAATGACTCCATGCCCCATGACCAGTTTATCGTCCAACAGATTGCGGGCGACTTACTGGACAACCCAACCGTGGACCAACGAATCGCCACGGGATTCCATCGCATGACAACCTGCAATGTAGAAGCCGGTGTCGACCCTGAAGCGAATCGAGTGAACCAAGTCGTTGACCGCGTTAACACCACGGCGACCGTTTTCTTGGGAACGACTCTGGAATGCGCCCAGTGCCACGACCACAAATACGATCCTTTCACCCAAGAAGAATACTACCAGCTTTTCGCTTACTTCAATAACACTGCACTCGAAGTCAAAAATACATCCGATGTAACTTGGGATTTTTACGGTCCCAAGATGGACCTGCCATTAACAGAGGCTCAAACTGAGCAACGTGATGACTTACGGATCAAAATCCAGACGCTAGAAAGTCAACTTGCTGCTCACACCCAATCCTCTCAAGAGGCGTACCTTCGATGGGTCGGTGAGTTGGCTGAGAGCAGCCATGCTCGCTGGCACTCACAAACCCCCTCCCAATTTAAAACAACGGGTAAAGAGCAGTTTGAAATTGAACCTGATGGAGCCGTGATCTTAACCGGACCCGTACCCGATAAAGTTGAATACGAATTCACTCTTGAGGTAGGAAATCGCCCCATCACGGCGATAAAGCTGGATGCGTTGACGGACCAGAGAATCCCAGGTGCAGGGCCAGGCCGAGGCGATCCTAAAAAAACCAATATCATCTTGAGTGAAATTGAACTTGAAGTCGTCTCGGCTGGAGAAAGTAGACGCATTGATCTCACACAGCCGACTGCGGACTTCTCTCAAAAAAACTGGGAAGTCAAAAAATCAATCGATGGCGACCTGAAAACCGGTTGGGCCATCTCGCCACAGTTTGCCAAACCTCACTGGGCAAGTTTTGTGCTCGCAGAGCCGGTGAAACCGACGCAAGAAACTCAAAGCATAAAGGTCACGCTCAAACAATTCTATGGAAGCGGTCGGGTGATCGGAAAGCCACGGATTTCCTTTTACCATGATCCCCCTGAATTACTGAACATCGAAGATCAATTGCTCAGGTTTGCGGAGAAAGAGAAGAGGTCCGAAAAAGAGAACGCCAAACTTCGCGAAGCCTTTGACCAGCGTGATGCAACGGTTCAAAAAATCAGACAGGAAGTGAGTCAAATTCGGCAACAACTGTCTCGGCTCGAACCTGACACCACATTGGTAATGAAAGAAGACAGTCCACGCGAAACGTATGTGATGCTTCGTGGTGATTACGAGAACACCAGCGAAAAAGTGACTGCTGGAATACCAAAAATCCTCGACAAGAACGCAACGAGCATTGGGACCAATCGCCTTGACTTTGCGAAATGGCTCGTCTCCAAAGACAACCCTCTTACTGCGAGAGTGATGATTAATCACTGGTGGGCAGAATTATTTGGGCAGGGGCTTGTGGGGACCCCTGAAGACTTTGGAACTCAAGGCGATGCACCGTCACACCCCGCGTTACTTGACTGGCTAGCCAGCGAACTCATTGCAAATCGGTGGTCAATGAAACACATCCACAAACAGATTGTGATGTCACGAACCTTCCAACAATCCGCATCAATAAGCTCGCGCACGAAAGATCTAGACCCGAATAATCGTTGGCTCTCTCGAGGCCCTCGGTTACGAATGAAAGCGGAGTTCATCCGAGACAATGCGTTAGCGATCAGCGGTCTACTGTCCTCAAAGCGGCAAGGCCCACCAATCATGCCCTACCAACCGGACAACCTTTGGCGGAGCGTGGGACGAAACCAACCCAAATGGGTCGCCGACCAATCGGAGGATCGCTTTCGACGGGGAATCTACGTGGTATGGAAACGCGCGGCTCCTTACCCAAGTTTTATTAATTTTGACGCTCCTGATCGTGGATCCTGCACCGTTGAGCGCAGCCGCAGCAACACACCCATGCAGGCGTTGACCTTATTGAATGACCCCGCGTTTGTCGAAATGTCACTCGGGTTCGCAGACCGCATCTTGAGCGAGTCTCCATCAAGTGATGATCAAGCGAGAATGATCTTCGCCTTTCAGCTGGCTGTCTCACGCTTCCCAACTCCGTTAGAAATAAAGACATTAAAAGCGTTGCTAGAGGCAGAAAAATTGAGACTTCGTGAAAACAACGAGTTAATCGAGAGACGTTTAAAGCGACCCTCTCAAGTCGTCAAAACACGATCAACCAATTTGGAGGACTTGGCGGCATGGATGTCGATAGCCAACGCGTTGCTAAATTTGGATGAAACAATTTGCCGATAGTCTGGTAAGCGGAAATCCAATCCAGCACCAAATCCTGCAGCTTGATCGAACAACTCGCTTGCCACGTAACAGTGAATCACCCCATGAAACTTCAATCCACCCCGATCGGTCGACGTGCCCTACTGCAAAAGGGTGGTTTGGCTCTAGGAGCTTTCGCGCTCGCAGAGATGCTTCAACGGGAGACGGTATCCGCATCTGAGTCGGCAAGTACTTCCCGTGGCAATAACCCGCTTCAGGTACGACCCACCCATTTTCCTGCGAAAGCTAAAAGTGTGATCTACGTTCACATGGTGGGTGCACCGAGCCATTTGGATCTTTTCGATCTGAAACCAGAACTCCAAAAGCGTTCAGGGGAAGACTGCCCAAGGGATCTGTTTGAATCAGGAAAGTTTGCTTTTGTTCGCTCGTTACCGAAGCTACTTGGAACCCCGCAAGAAAAGGAATACGCCTTCACTCGTAGCGGTCAATCGGGGCTTCCTATCTCTAACTTGATGCCACACCTGCAAACGGTTGCTGATGAAATCACATTGATCAAATCAATGCACACCGAAGAGTTTAACCATGGTCCAGCGCAAATGTTCATGCTCAGTGGTTTCGGTCGATTCGGTCGTCCCAGCATCGGATCATGGCTAACGTACGGACTCGGGACCGAGAATCAGGACCTTCCCGGCTTTGTTGTGTTGATCACGGGCAACGTCCTGGGTGCTGGAAGTCCTGCTTGGGGCAGTGGTTTTCTGCCGAGCGTCTATCAAGGCGTTGAATTTCGAAGTAAAGGAGACCCGGTTCTCTTTCTATCGAATCCGGAAGGAATCGAAGCGGATTCTCGAAAGCAAATCATTGACACGGTTAACCAACTCAATCAAGCACAGCTTGCGGACGTTGGTGATCCTGAGATTGCGACGCGTATCAGTCAGTACGAACTTGCTTATCGGATGCAAAACAGCGTCCCCGAATTGATGGATCTCAATCAGGAACCGGACTCCATTCATGAGCTGTACGGAACAAAACCTGGCCAAACAAGCTTTGCCAACAACTGCTTACTCGCGCGACGCATGGTTGAACGTGGAGTACGTTTTGTGCAGCTGTTTGACCAAGGCTGGGACTCTCACGGGAATGTGTTTTCGAGTGTAAAAAACAAGGCCAAGCAGGTTGACCAGCCGATTGCTGCCCTACTCAAGGACCTCAGACAGCGAGGATTACTTGATTCAACACTGGTCGTCTGGTCCTCTGAATTTGGAAGAACCCCATTTGGTCAGGGCGGCAAGGACGCGAAAAAAGCTGGCCGAGATCACCATAAAGATGCGTTTACCGTTTGGGTCGCCGGGGGTGGAACAAAAGGCGGGATAAGCTACGGTGGAACCGATGACCTGGGTTACACGGTTACAGAAAACCCTGTTCACGTTCACGACCTCAATGCAACACTCCTGCATCTAATGGGCATTAATCATGAACGGCTGACATTCCGTTTTCAGGGGAGACAGTACCGGCTGACCGATATTGGAGGCAAGGTACTCAAACCAATCTTGGCCTGAGGCAATGTAGAATCAACAACTCTTATCGTGCATCAAGTAATGCTTGAACCTGCGTAAGCACCTGATCGGTAACCTGTTGAGGCGATTGATCCGCGTTGATCACCGCCGTCGCTGGACTACTGTTGGGCAGCTCTCGCAAGAAGGCCTGCCGTACTGACTCGAGGTAATCAACCCCCCGACTTTCCATTCGATCTGCAGGACCTTCAAGACGTTTGATGGAACTTTCGGCTGGCATGTCGAGTAAAAGGGTCAAGTCTGGCTTCAAATTCCCATTCGCCAGCAGCCCAAGCTCCCAAAGCTCTGCGGAGGAAACCTCGCCGCCGATGCTTTGATACACCACGTTGGCGAGCAAAAAGCGATCAGACAAAACCGTGACACCCTGAGTGAGCGCTGGTCGAATGGTCTTTTCAATCATCTCGCATCGACTTGCCATGAACAGCATTGCTTCCGTTCGACGATGCATCTCCAAATCACTTTCCAAAAGCAATTGACGGAGCTTGGCACCGACAACGCTACTGCCGGGATCTCGCACCACCAGAACCTCGTGACCAAGCGAACGAAGAAACTGACTCAGGTTTTCCATCTGAGTTGACTTGCCGACGCCATCGATTCCATCCAAGGTGATGAACATTGAATTAACTTTCTCTTGATTCATTGAAACCCGGGCTGATTCGACAACTGACTCGCTGCATCTGGCTGACCGGTGATCGGAAAATGCTGATAATCCATCACCTTCCAAGCGTCTCCTTGCAATGCCATCCTGAGAATCAGCAACCGCAGCACCCGAACATTGCGTATCTGACCACGCCGATCACTCACATCCACTTTTACACTCAATTGGACCTCGGCCTCTTTCGGATAAGAACCATCAATCACTTTGATCTCGCGAATCTTATTAATCGCGGCCATCTCAAAACGATAGCGTTCTAATTCGACCTCAGCCCGAGCTCGAATATCTGGATCACCGATAACTTGAACCGCTCGTTCCGTTTGGTTTTTCTCAACTGCGTCCGCCAGTTCGTAGAGAAGGACTTCTATTTGCTCTCGATCGGTTTCCCACTTTTCTGCAACGACGTGTGCAATGGGTATTAGAGCGAGAGTTACGATTGCAACCCAAATGGCTTCTCGCTTTCCTGTTTGCAACCAACCGAATAGCGATCCTACTGCAACCGCGATCAGCATTACAGTGACCGTCATGGGTCGCTCAGCTAATAAAATCATCATCGCAGCTTCTCCTCTCGGAGTTGACCATTAATCTGCTTACCAACGACTTACTCCCAATGTACATCAATCTGGCTGCGACGTGCTAAATCCGTATAACAATGCACCCAGCGAGCATTGCATCGCCAACCAAATCAGGTGAAACAACTCCCGCGTAGATCACAATTAAATGTGAGCAACTGATTCACTTCAATCAAGCACATGACCAATCCCAAACGGACGACCCAACAAGCCTCCACAAATAACGCACGAACAAAGCCACTGAAACACATCAAGCGACGCGATCACTCGTGGTGAGTTTTCTTGAGAGCCATGATTCTGTTTTTGCGTCAGATTGAATGTTGCATTGCAGCTATAAAAAAAGCGACACTGCGATGTCTTATCCCAGTATCGCTCTTTTTCAATTACGTCGTTTTCCCGGAATGGAATTCAATCAGGTGGACCGTTCGACGAGAGCGTCGCACTCCCCGATCACGATTTATGACGGAAAAGTGGTCCACCGTATTGTGCGGTATCCCCCAGTGACTCCTCAATCCTTAACAGCTGATTGTATTTCGCCATTCGATCACTGCGACTGGCCGAACCTGTTTTGATCTGCCCAGTCGACAGTGCGACAGCGAGGTCCGCAATGGTAGAATCCTCTGTTTCACCACTTCGATGACTCGAGATCGATGTGTAGTTGTTACGAGCGGCTAACTGAATTGAATCAATGGTCTCCGTCAGTGTTCCAATTTGATTCACCTTAATCAGGATGCTGTTAGCAATGCCCTGATCAATCCCTCTCTGCAATCGCTCAACATTGGTAACAAAAAGGTCATCGCCCACCAACTGAACGGAGTCACCCAGTTTAGTGGTGAGTTTTTTCCAAGTATCCCAATCATCCTCTGCACATCCATCCTCAATGCTGCAGATCGGATACTTGCTGCACCAGTCAGCAAGGAAATCAACCATCTCATCGCCACTGAGTTGATTTCCGTCAATCGAATACTTCCCGGATTCACTATCGTAAAATTCAGTTGACGCTGCATCGAGAGCGATCCAAATTTGCTCGCCAGCTTTATATCCGGCTTGGTCGATCGCTTGCAGAATCACGTCGAGTGCTTCCTGATTACTTTTGAGGTCCGGAGCAAACCCGCCTTCATCTCCAACAGCGGTGTTGTACCCTTTGGATGAGAGAACCTTTTTAAGATTGTGAAATACCTCAGTGCCAGCACGAAGTGCATCACTGAAGCGTTCAAATCCAAGTGGCATGACCATGAATTCTTGCACGTCCACTGAATTGTCGGCATGCTCACCACCATTGATGATGTTCATCATCGGTGCAGGCAACAATCGTGCGCCTGCCCCACCGAGATACCGATAGAGCGGCTGTCCCGTTGCCTGAGCTGCAGCGTGAGCACAAGCGAGCGAAACGCTAAGAATGGCATTTGCCCCAAGGTTCTTCTTGTTAGGGGTTCCATCAAGAGCAAGCATTGCTGCGTCGAGCCCCGCTTGATCGGTTCCTTCCATGCCCTGCAGAGCACCAGCGATCTTTTCGTTGACATTGGCGACCGCTTGAGTGACACCTTTACCGAGGAACACAGACTTATCGCCATCACGCAATTCCCATGCTTCATGGGCACCGGTGCTGGCACCACTGGGGACTGCAGCTCTGCCGAAACTGCCATCACTGAGGAGCACCTCAGCCTCAACAGTCGGATTTCCTCGGCTATCGAGAATCTGGCGGGCGTGGATTGCTTCAATCAACGTCATGGGAACCTCTATTTGAGTTCGTCTGGGAATAAGGTTTGGGTTCGTATTTTGCTCCGGCATTTTGTTCAATGTTGGGACACCTGCCTACCCGGCATCCTCAACCTGCTGCAAACACGAGCATTTCTTGCCGTACTAATCGTAAAAATCGAATCGGTCACGTTGGGTTTCCACTCGATTGCCCTCGCATCTCGAAACGCTTCCAACGGCAGAGATGTCGCCTTTTGGCACCATTCACCACCTTGTTCGATCGGAGCCCGAGCGAACGATTCTGCGACCTCACTGGAGGTCAAGGAACTAACCCCGCATTGACCAACGAGTGATGAAATGGGGATAAATGCCCTAGCCATGGGTCAACAGTGACCCGGAAAAGGTCCGCATTCACCTCACTTCGATCCTCATTATTGGCGAGAACTATGTTCACCGGACTCGTTGAAACCATGGGAACGATCATTCATCGAATCGATCAACCACCCGGATGTCGCCTGAGAATCTCCTCGGGAATCGTTGCAGAGGATGTTAGCTTGGGTGACAGCATCTGCATCAATGGCTGCTGCCTGACCGTAATTGACATCAATGGTGATCAGCTCGACTTCGAGGCGGGAGAGGAAACCCTATCTCGGACAAATCTTGGGGAATTAAAAAGTGGCTCCAAGGTAAACATGGAACGCTCGCTCGCGGTCGGTGATCGGCTGGGAGGACATTACGTCACCGGACATGTTGATACACTGGGTACACTTGTTGAACGCCGTGAGGACCCCCCATGGGCACACCTGCGTTTTCGGCTATCAAAAACTCTTGCATCTCAAGTTGCCAGCAAAGGCAGTATCGCTGTTGATGGAATTAGCCTCACCGTAGTCGATGTGGATCATGACACATTCTCGGTGGCACTGATTCCGCACACTCTCTCAGTCACCACCCTCGGAGAACGAAAAATCGGAGACTCTGTTAATCTGGAAACAGATGTCTTGGCGAAATATGTTCAAAGAAGCCTTGGAATGACTGAACCTGACAATGAAGGATCGATCCATTGAGTGATGCTCGTCAAACCGCCACCTACCTTTCGAAGCGATTAACGGCAGCTGGGCTACGTCCAGTTTCACGTTTTGGCCAAAACTTTTTGATTGATCTCAATCTCGTTGACCTGATCGCCAGATCTGCTGAACTTCGCAAGACCGACGTGGTCCTCGAAATTGGCACGGGGGTGGGATCATTAACCACTCGTCTGTCTGACCAGGCTGGCGCGGTGCTAACCGTCGAGATTGACAATAACCTACACCGACTCGCCACAGAAGAGCTTGCCGATCGCCCCAATGTCCGCTTGATACATGGCGATGCCTTACGCAACAAAAACTCTCTTCGCTCTGACCTGATGGAACAGATCCGCGAGGCTAAACAACGAATCGGACCTGATGCCCGATTCTTGCTCGTCGCAAACTTGCCTTACAACGTAGCGACACCCATCATCAGCAATTTGCTACACGAAACGCCACCACCGGATTCCATGGTAGTGACGATTCAAAAGGAACTGGCAGATCGAATTATCGCGGAACCGGGCACCAAAGATTACGGCGCCCTGAGTGTTTGGATACAGTCCGTATGCGAAGCCGAAATTGTTCGTATCCTTTCACCAAAGGTTTTCTGGCCTCGTCCAAAGGTACATTCGGCCATCCTTCGCCTGGATAGCAAGCCGGATGAGAGAGCAAAATTTGCAGACCTGAAGCACTTTCATCAGACCGTTAGAGCACTCTTCTTCCATCGTCGTAAATTTCTACGAAGCGTAGTCGCCAGTGCCATGAAACAATCCTTATCCAAGGCTCAAGTTGACGAGATCTTGAAGAGCTTAGGCTACGATGAAACCTCGCGAGCCGAGCAACTATCGGTCACGCAAATCCAGACGCTGGCCGAAGCGCTTCGATGTGCGGAGATGGAAGCAAGCTAGCTGGCCAGCCTTCAAGGTCATGTTCAAAAGAAAAAACCCGCAACCCCACTAAATGTCCACCAGAGATACCAGTGTTGCACCCTGATGGAAGACGTGCCGCCACTTGGATAAGCAAGTAGACTGCTTGCCGCAGAGACGCTTAACCGCAGAGACGCCTAACATCGGGTAACAGGGGGAGTACGCCACGAGAATGCTCATGCACCGCGTGAGCAAAGACCTTTCTATCGATGAATAGGACTTCTCACCGATCACGAACCATAAGTTCATTGATTGGTAAAGCGACCCGCTGGAGGTCGCGGCCTACTGGGTTTCGCGGCCTACTGGGTGATTGTGTGCCATCGCAAAAGTGCGAGCAACAGAGCAAGCGTAGGTGGCGACTTGACACGTTAAGGTCACATGGAAGCATGCGAACGCTTGGATTCCGATAACTGCTGATCTGACGCAATTTAAGAAGTGGCACAAGCAAGGGAACCCAAAACGGCTCCGTGCATCCAACACTCGGATGACCTGTCATAAACGCGATCACGTACCAACGGCTGAAAAACGAGCAACTTGGACAAGCGATGCCCGCGGATATGGCAAAGATTTCAGGCATCCAGCGATGAGAATCTTGCGTGGCCGATCGTCTCAAAAGTATAGGGGTTATATCGAATTAACTGGTTTTACCGATGTCGCGTTGTCGAAAAGTGATAAGGGGCCTCAGGCGCCGAAAGCGACCACCCCCCTGCGGAGCCACGCGTAATTAAGATGGAAACCGGCCAAACATGCCCATTCCAAGTTGCAGCGGGCGTTTGCCCCGCTGATATGACCGTAAAAGAAATTGATTTGAAGAGTTATTGATGTCCTCAAACAAGAATCAAAAAAGCCTACTTCAACGTATTTTCGGCCAACAACTTCCTTGGCAGAAGAACACGGAAGATCCGAAGCGGGGCAGATTGCTGCTGGAAGCTCTTGAAAAGCGAGCGATGCTCGCCGGAGATGTAGAGTTACTCTTCACGGACGGGGCTTTTGAAGAGATTGAGGCTGTTCACGACGGTGCAGAGGTCTCGATACACACTTCGTTGCAAACCAATTCGCGCGCGGAAGGCGAAGCTTCGGTAGACCTTGTTCAGTTTGCAAAAGATCTCTCAACGGCTGGTGTGAAGTACTTTGGTACAGCCTGGTGTCGCTTCTGTACCGAACAGTCGCAGCTTTTTCAGGATGGTGGCGAGTTCTTACCTTTCATTGAAGTCAGCAATCCTGATCGGTCTCTCAATGGAATTGGTACTGCAGAAAACATTCAGAGCTTCCCCACTTGGGAGTTTCCTGATGGGACGCGGGCCACGGGTGTGCAAACTCTCGAGACACTTAGTCTACGCAGCGGTGTGGCCATTCCAACAAGCACGAACCCCTCTTTCGTGAGCGTTGGCAACCAAATCGTTCGAATGGGCTCACCTCTCCATCTACCAATCAACGCATACTCACCGACCGGGGAACCTCTTACAGTCACCGTCACCTCAGCCGATCCAAGCCTAATTGAAGCGAGCGTGCTGCAGGGTAATCGATCCATTCGTATCGACCTTGAAGGTTACAACGATATGGTTTTTGAGCTCTTTGAACAGAGAGCGGAAACCGCCTCAGGAAGAGTGATCCAATTAGCTCAACAGGGCTTCTACGATGGAATCATTTTCCATCGCGTTGTTGACAATTTCGTCATCCAAGGTGGTGACCCCACGGGAACAGGAACGAGCGGATCGAATCTCGGGAATTTTGATGACGACTTCCACCCCGAACTCCAACACAATCGCGAGGGTGTGCTGTCTTTTGCGAAATCATCAGATGACACCAACAACTCTCAATTCTTTATCACTGAGGTCCCGACTCGTTATCTTGATTTCAATCATTCCGTATTCGGTCAGATCGTCGAAGGCTCAAATGTCCGCGAGGCAATCAGCGAAACAGCCGTTAACGGATCGAGTCGACCTTTGAATGA
The DNA here is from genome assembly GCA_964225475.1 of Candidatus Nitrosopumilus sp. Lineage (GTDB taxonomy): Bacteria > Planctomycetota > Planctomycetia > Pirellulales > Pirellulaceae > Rubripirellula. Next base: position 46,513 of record CAXQOB010000001.1, read on the forward strand.
CGTAACCATTAGCACCATTGATGTATTCAACGACACTGAAAATGGCGTCGTGCTACTCAAGCCAGTGGGGAACTCTACCGGGACGACCTCCGTAACGGTTACCGTCAGCGATTCAAACGGAAATTCATCATCGGAAACCTTTGATGTTTCTCTTCAAATCGACACCGACAACAGTCAGCCTTTCTTGAGTGATCTTCCCGATTCAGTGACCTCAGAGGCTAACACTTCAGCTCAGCTTCAGCTTACTAGCATCGACATTGAAGATGATCCAGTCACTTACTTTGCGCAATCACTTTCGAGTGCAGCCAATGGAACGGTCTCTGTAGACTCGGCCAGTGGATTGGTAACGGTTACACCGGCTGCTGGATTTACAGGAACTATCACCGCACAAGTCGGTGTCGCTCCGGGAAGCGGTGTGATAGGCAACGGCGCTAGCGACTCCGATACCCAACGTGTCTCATTCATCTTTGAATCAGGAACCCTTACCGCGCCCACTTCCCTCGATCTCTCATCAGGAAGTGATTCCGGGGCGAGCAGTATCGATAACATCACGCGTACCGGATCACTCGCATTCCTAATCTCGGGAGTGACCAATGGTGCAACCGTCAATATCGTGGACACCAACACCTCCTCGGTGATCGGTACCGGACTTGCGTCAGGATCAACGGCCATCATCACCACCAGCAATATTGCTGCACTCGGCGATGGCACTTATAAACTCGCTGCCTACCAGACACTCGGCGGAGTGGTCAGCGCAGACTCCCCGACGCTTGACCTTCAATATGACACAACACCTCCCTCCTCAGTGATTGACAGCGCGTCGACCCAAGCCAATGTTGGTCGCCCCTTCGAAACCGACCTGATTAACAATGAAGAGGGTAGCGGTCTGGTGTATGGCATTTCATCAGGCCCATCAGGACTCTCGATCGAGACCTCGACTGGGGTAATTACCTGGACACCCATTGCAAGCCAAGTGGGAGACCACGATGTTGAAATCACCCTTACTGATCTCGCGGGTAACGTGCGCTCTGAAACCTTGACCATCAGCGTGGGCGAAGCACCAACGGCAGAAGTTGAGCTATTGGTAACCAACGAGAACGGAGAACCGATCAACTCGGTCGCGGTGGGCGAATCATTCTTATTGAAGATGAACGCGATCGACGCGAGAGCCTTTACTCAACCGGGCATCTACGGTGCGTACGCAGATATACTCTTCGATTCGAATCTTGTTGAAATCGAATCAGGCACCAGCATCGAATACTCGAACGACTTCGGTGTTCTACGCAAAGGGACGGTGCGGGACGGCGAAATTGACGAGCTTGGAGCGGTCAGTAGCTCCATCGCAGCATCCAATGTCGCAGTGAGTCACATTGCGACCCTTCGAATGAGAGCGATTGCTGCCGGAACGGTCAATTTCCGAAGCGACCCCGCGGATGAAACCGACAGTGAATTCCTGATGTTCGGCATCGACAGTCAAATCCCCGCATCAGCCATCAGTTATGGCAGCACTGCATTGAATATCGGACAGAGCTTCACCGCGAACGATGATTCAGTCACGATTCTCGAGGATTCAGACACAACCGTGATTGATGTTCTTGAGAATGACCAAGTTCTGTCCGGAACGGGCAGCTTGACCGTGGTCGCAGTGAATCAACCTGAGACAGGCGGAGTCGCGGCGTTGAACTCTGGAGTGGTTTCCTTCACTCCATCAGCCGATTTCAATGGAACGTCAACATTCACCTATCGCGTCAGCGACTCAGAGGGGATTCAGCAAACGGCGACGGTGACGGTTGAGATTGACTCGGTCAATGATCCTCCGACCGGTGTCGAGGATGACCTGTCCGTTGACCAAGACTCCGGTAACAACTTTCTAAATGTGCTTTCCAATGATAGCGCTCTGCCAGACACCGGTGAGACGCTCCGAGTGGTTGGCCTCACGCCGTCCAACACCACGGGAAAAGGAGCAACCATCAGCGTTGCTCCCGATGGAGTCGGGGTTTTTTATGAACCAGCAGATGGATTCTCGGGGTCAGACTCGTTCACCTACACACTCAGCGATGGAACGGCTGAACGGGAGGTAAACGTCAATGTAACGGTAGTTAACCCTGACAATCCGCCCACGGCTTCGGATGATTCCTTCAACATTACTGAGGACGATGCAGAAGCGGCTTTCGATCTCCTCGCAAATGATGCTCCGGATGTGGATGGACAAAGCTTCCTGATTGAATCGGTCTCGACTCCGGATTCAGGAGGCAACGTTCGAATTTCTAATGACGGACTTGAGCTCTATTATCAACCGGCAGCGAATTTCAATGGCACCGAGACATTCACGTACCTGCTACGTGATTCGGGAGGAGGATCCGCGACTGGAAACGTCACGTTTGAAGTTCAGTCAGTCAATGATGCACCTCCGGTAGTCGATCTAAACCTGAATCGCAATCGTGGTGGATCAAATCAACCCGTCCTCAGCGTCAATGACCTTCCAAGTAATCCAGATCAAAATGAGTCCTTGACCATCACCGTTGAGAGTCCAACTACTTCTGGTGGCACTGCAGTGGTCGACCCCGCCACGCAAACCATTCTTTACACACCCGCCGAGGGTTACGTCGGAACCGACACCATTAGCTATACCGTTTCTGACGGCTCTGAGCTGTCATCATCCGGAACGATTACCATTGAAGTGACCGATTACGAACCAAGGCAAATTCGGGTGACGCTACCAAAACCGGTTAGTAACCTCAGAGTTTCCGGCATTTCAATTAACGGCACTGATCTGTCGGGTAATGTTGTCGACAAACAAGTGACCTACGAGAGCGAACACGCAAACTTCAATGATCTGCTTCCTGGTAATTACACAATCCGAATTCCCGCGGTTCCTTTCCTGCAAAATGCGGAATCGCCCCGAGAGATCAATGTAAACAGCGCCTCGGAGGATGGTGACACCATCATTGAATCGGGTCTCGGACGCTTGAAAGCTGAGGCGGTATCGATTCGAGATTGGTTACGATCGACACCAAAGAAATCCTTAATTGTCGCCGTTGCTCCCGGCGAATCGAGTCTGATGGTTTCAGAGTCTTCACAGGCCAATCTTGATGAACCAGATATCAACCTTAACGCAAGTGGCTCACTGCTGACAATCCAGCACACGTTAAGCACGACTGACGATTCAGGTGAGACCAACAACGAATTGGTTCAGGCAACCGTAGACACCAGTGATCAATCGATTGTGCAACCGCGAGGTGAATCAGAGGGATTGTATCTCTATCGCATCGCATTGGATCCGCTAACGTTCGCCCCTGTCCTTAATTCAGAGAACGCACCAGAAGGTGAAGCAGCGAAAGGTGAAGTCACACCCGATGCTCAAATGCTTAGCGCATCAAACTCTGGCGAAGGTGAAGAAGGCTCTCCTTTAACAGGGGAACCGGCGGAGGATCGACTTGTCTCTGAGTTGCTTATCAATGAGACCACTGACAGCTCACTGGTCACTCGCGCCAGCACTACGCGTGTGGACGTTTTCGTTCCATCAACCAGCCGTCTTTTGAATCAAATCGATTCGGTCATTTTGCCCACCAACAATGGCGAGCTTTGGGTCTCGGAAAAGGTACTGTCTGACACCTCGGAGACTCAATCGGTAGGTGCCCCGAATCAGCCGAGTGGTTTTCCGCAAATAGCGAATCCTTCTTTCGCACCAGGGCCGTCAAACCAGCTTATCGAACAACTCGTTGCCGAGCATGAATTGAAATTCTCTGCAGTGGATCAAGCTCTGAGCGAGTCCATGGAACGCGATTTTTAACACTCAAGCGACGGAGGAATCGCCTCACTAACTTCGTCCAAAATTGGGGAAAAATCGTCGTCAAACACACCCAAAAGGGTGTTGCGAGAATCGGAGAAATCGGGCCCAATTTGGCCATTTTGAGGCCCAGAAAGTGCTCCAAGACGGTTTTTACCGTAAAAACCGTGTAAAACGTGTGCTTTTTTGCCTAAAGCCGGGTTGCAACGAGTGGGTAAGGGACATAACACTTGGCGGTCACGCAATTCGGATTAACAATTACGAATTCGGAAACGACCCAAATCACCATTACAAAGGTTCAAAACCATGGCACAAGCTGCTCCGAAAGCGCCGACCAAAACTCAAATTTTGGCCAACATTGCAGAAGCAACCAACCTGTCAAAGAAAGATGTCGCGGCCGTATTTGATGCCCTGACCGGCGAAATCGAAAAATCGCTCGCAAGCGGTGGACCTGGCCAGTTTGCGATTCCTGGTCTTTGCAAGATTGTCAAAAAGGACGTTCCTGCGAAGCCAAAGCGAAAAGGTCGTAATCCTGCCGACGGAAGCGAAATCTGGTTGAAGCCAAAGCCAGCCAGCAAGAAGCTCACGATTCGACCACTCAAAGGCCTCAAAGAGATGATCTAAGTGTTGGTTCTGGATCAATTACAGATTCACATCAAACATCGAGAAAGCCACCTGACCCTCAGGTGGCTTTTTTATTGGGTTCAATACAACGCTTTTCCGTTTGGATCAATCGTCCTCTTTTTCGATCCACTTTGTAATCTGAACCGCTTTCTTCCCTTGGTAGGATCCTGGCGAGACTTTGAATTTTGGCACGCCTTGAACGAGCAGCTCTGCGGGTGATGACGGATCCTTTTCGGTGGTGATGATGTCACCAACATCAAGATCAAGGAGATCACTGGTTCGGATCATCGAGGTTGCGAGAGTCACTGTGACTTGGACCTCCGTTTCTCGGATCGAAGAAGTCTTTTGATTTGACTTCAACATTCCCTCGGCCTCCTGAGTGATCATTTCGCGTGCTCTAGCCTTCTGCCAAGCTTGCGTCCAACTCATAGGCATGCATAGGTGCAAGGTCCCCTGCTGACCGCCTAATTGAACCTCAAAAGGTACTTCAACTGATTCGTGCTCCGCGGCAGCGTGAATCACTTCGTCAGTTGCCTCTTCGAGATTCTGAATTGTCGGTACCTCGACCAGATCAGAGTCATAAACTTGCTGCAGAGTGGCTCCGAACTCGGTCACAAACCTGAGGATCAATCTCGATTCGACCTCCGTCAGATTTCGCTTTTTAGGCGAATTGCTTTCGATATCACCGCCCAGCATCCGTTCGACAACAGCAGATGCAATGGAGTCGGAAACCGTTACAACACAACATAGCTGCATCGAACTCCACTTGATCTGATACTTCAGTCTGCTGTCCTCAAGCCGACTTAGATAGTCATCGCTGGAGATTAGCCGCTGCCTGCCCACTCGCAGCGACAGTCGTGCTTGCAGCATCTCAGAAAGCGATTCTTCCAAGCGACGGGCGAGGGCTCGGAGGAGCACTGCCAAAGGTCCATTAGAAATGGACTCTCTCAACGGCAATTTCTTATTCGAAGAGATTGTTTCTGGTTGCATCTGAGTGCTTTTAAAATCTCTCGAACGCCGTTTAGCAAATCGCTTTGAGGAGTCAGCACTGGAGTCATTCGTTGAACCTGCGGGGTTTGGGACAAAGGTTTCTGGCCCGTTTTTCATGCCGTGCAAAACAGATGACTCATCAGAGCTTTCAGAGGCCGCGTTATGAGGGGATGCATTATCAGGTGCTGAACTCAAAGACGCATTGATCTCGGCCAGCGAATCCATCGCTCGTCGAAGCTGATCCGCTTGATTCTTTTCGGCTGGATGTTCAGACATCGCTGCCACCCTCCTGCGTGAAACCCTGACTACATTCGAAAGAAGCTGTATGGAGATTAACGCAGAGGGAGGATCTCTGGCAAGCTCGCTCTCTAATCGACTGAACTAACTGCGAATATGCCCCTCTCCGTTGACGATGTACTTGTAGGTGGTCAGCTCTCGAAGACCACAGGGCCCACGAGCATGGAATTTGTCCGTCGAGATACCAATTTCGGCTCCCAATCCGAACATTCCACCATCGTTAAATCGAGTGCTCGCGTTGACCATTACAGCCGAACTATCAACCAATTGTGTGAATCGATTAGCAGCAGCAAGGGAATCGGTCACAATCGCATCGGTGTGACGTGAACCATACTGATTGATATGCCTAGCGGCCATTTCGAGAGAATCGACGACAGCAATGCTGATTTTGGGTCCCAGGTACTCGGTACCCCAGTCCTCGGTGGATGCTGGAACCGAGTCCGAGACGTGTAGCCTTGCTTTCTCATCAGCTCGCATTTCAATCCCATGGGCTCGTAAACGCTGAGCGATTTCTGGCAAGGCCGATTCGGCAATTGACTCATGAATCAATAATGACTCGCAAGCGTTACAAACGCCCATGCGTTGGCATTTTGAATTTTCAACAATATCCGCAGCCATCTTCGGATCTGCATCAGCATCGACATACACATGACAATTACCGTCAAAATGCTTGATGACAGGCATGGTTGCTTCACTTGCAACTCGCCGAATGAGACCTTCTCCTCCCCTCGGAATGGTTACATCAATTGCATGATCCATCTTGAGGAAATGCCCGACGGCGGAACGATCCGTTGTGTTGACAAGCTGAACCGAACCCTTTGGTAACCCCTCGCGCTCTGCAACGTCGCTGAGGATATCAACGATTGCTTGACTGCTATGCATCGCCTCCTTACCACCACGCAGAATCACAGCGTTGCCGCTCTTAACACAAATGGCAGCAGCATCTGCAGTGACATTGGGCCGACTCTCGTAGATAAAGAAAACGACGCCGAGGGGTACTCGGGTCTTCTGAATCCGTAGACCACCGGGACGAGAAAAACCGTGAATGATTTCGCCAATCGGGTCTGGCAAGGCAACAATCTCTCGAAGTGCATCGGCGATGCCTTGGAGTCTCCCCTCATCCAGTCGGAGACGATCCATGCTCGCATCGGTCAGACCGTAACCAGGAGCAGCCTCGAGGTCTTCCGCATTCGCAATCAAGATGCTTTGCTTCGCATCCATCAAGGCCGTAGCCGAGGTTTCCAGCCAGCGGTTCTTGGATCGCGTATCAAGCGTTGCGAGTTGATACGACGCCTCTCGAGCCATTTGAGCGACACTCTGGCAATACTCTTTTAATTCCGGGGTACAAGCGGGATCGGACATGGTCTGCTTTCTTGATGGCGATTGTTACTGCGTGGGGCAAAAAATTGTGGAACATGGATCGAGGGGGGTCAACGCCAGCCAAGATGCAGAAAATAGGATCTGTGCCTGATGCCCTGCTGCCTTTGGAACATTTAAATCCAAGAAATGAAAAAGATACGCAGAGTTGTTGACGCGCGGCTGAATTGTGCGAAACTCTCGCCAAGCCAAGATCAAAATCGATCCACGCAAGCGGCCGTGGCGGAACTGGCAGACGCGCTAGGTTGAGGGCCTAGTGGGAGATAATCCCGTGGAGGTTCGAGTCCTCTCGGCCGCACTTGCTTCTGAACGGCAAATCGCCGACCCCCCCCCCTGCAGAGCCGCACCCCAGCGTAGGTCCCTCGCAACCTACGAAAAGTCCCTGGCGTATCTTTCCGAAAAAATTTTTTCCAAGTTGGGATTTCATTCCGCCGCTAACCGTGCATAGCGGCAATTACATCGATACGGCGGAATATTGCGATCGCCCAATGCTTGGAATCTATTGCCATTCGGGCATACTGAGAGAGGTTGTCGAAGTTTTATCCGGCTTTTCACACTAGTCTGCCTTTGACGAAAAATCGCTGACCTAACTCATATTTAAGGAGCGGTCATCGAGAAAAAGTCCTGAAAGTCAGTGAATTTTCGGTTAAGCTGAACGGATTGGACTACCGCTGGGAGGGGTAAGCGAACCGCCATTTGGTGTCTTCGCCAGAGTTGTTCACTCATCCAGTGCTGGTAGTTAGCGAATTCATATGTTTCCTAATAAGCCCATGTTTTAGATAGGCTCCGCTAATGACTAATTTCAAATTATCACTCGGTTTCTGCTTGCTTTCCGCGTTGCTTTTCCTTCCCGGTTGTGCAGAGCAGGGCAACTCAGTCAACGAGGCTCCGGAGATCGACGAGTCCCAAATGATGGATTTGAGCAAGGACTTGGAGAGCTCAATGGAAATGAAGCCCGACGCCGAAGAGCAACCAAGCGAATAAGAACAAGTTTGACTCATTTTTTTTGTTTTTTTCCAATTACCTCAGTGAGGTTTTAAATGAAGAGTGCGAAGAGAAGCGCATTCACGCTAGTTGAATTGCTAGTGGTGATTGCCATTATCGGGATTCTCGTTGGCCTACTGCTACCAGCAGTTCAGGCAGCACGAGAAGCAGCTCGCCGCATGAGCTGTAGTAATAATTTCAAGCAGATTGGCTTGGCGATTCACAATTACCACTCCGCATACAAGCAGCTTCCACGTCAGGGAGCAGGTACCGGAGAGGATATCCAGAGTGGGATGAGCCGCGGTCACTTTGCCCGAGAAAACACGATGGCGAACAACCAGTCGCTGAGTATTTTCGTCGGAATCCTTCCATTCATGGAACAGCAGGCTCTGTGGGAGGAAATTGCAAATCCAAACACATTGGATCTGCGAAGCCCTAACACTCCTCGAGTGCCAGCGTGGCCTGCTATGGGTCCAACCCCAAGTGCCTATCACACTGGTTCCGGCATTGTGAATACGAACTACCGTCCGTGGATGACGGAGATACCAACGCTTCGCTGTCCCAGTGACCCTGGAGTCGGCGCTGGCATGGGTAGAACCAACTACGCCGCTTGCATGGGTGATGCTCACCATTGGCAGCATACCGGCATTCCTTACTATCCATTGAACAAGAATCCTGGCACTTGGCCGGGTGGTATCCTCTCTCGATACATTCGCGCTTCGCAGCGTGGTGTATTTGTCGAGCGATATCAGACCAAGTTCCGCGATATTCTCGATGGACTTGCCAACACAATCATGGCAGGTGAGATTGAGACCTACTTAGGAGACCGTGCAGTCACGACCCTGACGCACAGTGCTGGTTTCACTGCTGTTCGTGAGAACCCAACGGTTTGCCGACCGAACCGTGATCCAGAGCGACCTGCATTTTGGCATCCGACTGCCGCAACCGGTCCAAACTGGCTCACACGTGGTTCGGCTTGGGCGAGTTGCTTAGGTCCGCAGACCAGGATGAACACCATCCTTCCTCCAAACCAAGAGCTCTGCTTGTGGGCAACTTGGATGGGCGAAGGCACGGTTCCTCCTAGTAGTAACCACCAAGGCGGTTGTCACGTGCTCATGGCAGACGGAGCTGTGGTCTTCCTCACGGATTCCATCGAAGCAGGGGATCCAACCAACGGATCTGTCTTCGTTTTTGGTCGAGGAAACCGAGCACCAGGCTCACCAAGTCCGTATGGCCTTTGGGGCGCTCTTGGTACTCGTAATGCTCAAGAGACCATTGAAGAGCAACTTAACCAGTAGAGAAGATTATTTCTCTTTGAATTGCTAACGTAGAAGCGGCGTTTCGACCTCGAAACGCCGCTTTTTTTATGCACTCATTTTTGGGTTTTCAAACAGTGAAGTAACAACCGTTGCTTTGGGACTACTAAGTTTTTACGAGCCAGTCAATTACCAGCGTTCGAAGTCGTCCATCGGATTTCTCCGCCTTTTAAGACGGTAATCGCGGCACTGCAGCTGCCCACGATTTTTGAATTTGGCTCCCCTCACTTCACTTTTCATTGGTCGAGAACTGCTGAAATATTCGGATTCAACCCCGACACATGGTGCCGTCAACGGAGCGAGGAAAGTTTGCCAGCGGAGTTTGCCCAGCGGAGTTTGCCCAGCGGAATTATCATTAGGTGCGGGCATCCGATTGCTGATCCAACAGAGGTACCAGAGACATCACTGCAGCGTGGACTTCACTCTTGAAGCGTTTTCCTTCCAGCTTCCCACCAAGAGCCTCCACTGGATGGAAACCACAAGGCCGCGTCCAGAGCCACTGCTTCGGCCCAACACATCCCGCGGTGAACTCGGGACTTCTCGCCATCATGCGGGGACAAAGCTTCAATAGCTAGTTGACTCAGTGCACCGTACGAGCTGATTTCTGTTGAGGCGAGAATGAAGACTTCCTGCTATTACTCATTGACGCCAACACTCTTGCTCGCGTTCATCCATCCGAGGGGACTTAGGATCAAACAACATATGATCCCAACAATGCCTCCGTAAATGCCGCCACGCAGGGCCCATTCCACTGTCCCTGGTTCCACGAGTTCTGCAGATGCGACAGCACAGTAGGAGGCGACGAACGCACCCAGGACCGAGGCCGTCACGGAACTCGAGAGCCCCCTCATTCGAAATCGAACACTCCAAAGGGACGCGACAAGGACGCCAGCAAGCACCACGAGCGGGCCGCCAAGCTCACTCCACCAGAGCAAACCAAGGATCTGAGCTGCGATGATTCCAATCACAGTTCCGCTACAGGATCGCATTGAGGAGTTAAGGTAATTGTGCATCAAGAAAGACCTTTATGGCAAAGAACTGATTGTGATCAACGTGAAACAGCACCATGAAAAGGGATCACGATGGGGAAGGTTTAAAAGTGACTGATCATGCGGGCCCCAAGAATCCAAAGCCGGAAGCTCCAGGAGGACAGAGACCGCGAATCATCGAATGCTTCGCTATTTTTTCAGCTTTCTATCGCGTACTTTCAAGATCGCGCCCAAAATGAGTGCACTCGTAATGACTCCATGGATGCATGTAAAGTAAAAGAGTCGTGTCGGGGTCTCGTCACACGTCTTCCATCTCGGTACAGCCTACAGCAGATGCAGAGTGTGATTAATCCCAAGGGTCACTCTCCGCGCTTTTGCTGGAGTAGCACAACGGATGCAGGTGATCACTTCACTTCCATGATCGTGATTGAGTGAAGGTTGTCAAAACGCACACATGAAAAAACCGTGCCCAAGTCGGCACGGTTACTTCAACGTTTTGAATGTAAGGGCTAAGCTCAACACAGGCGTTGCGAGCGGATGCGAATCCCAGTGGAATTCGGATTCAGGGTCGCTCCAGCTTAGGCACTCAACGCAAACGTGGCCGATCGCCGACGTCTTGCGAGGCCAGAGGTCACGAGGATCACGCCCCAGATGGCGAGTGTGCCCGGCTCTGGAACCGCAGCAGCAGTCCATCCCATGTCAACCAACATCGCGATGGTAAGGTCGCTGATTGTATGGATTGTCTCCCCAGCACTAATGGAGGGACTCATCAGCTCATTTGCAAAGGTGGTCTCATCTAGATGAGAGTAAGTACTACCTTGCGCCCATGTCGTGGGAGCATAAAGCTTTGGCTTCACGTTGCCGTTCGTTGCAAACGCCTCAGCGCCAGCCCAGTAAATATCGCCGCTCGTTGCAGCGGTAAGACGCTCTGCAGGGGTCAGGCTAAGTAGCGACGTACCTGCGCCGTTTTGAACGAACGCGTCATAATCGCTATGAACATATTGCCCAGTGCCTGCGGGGAACTCGAGGTAATTACCATCGTTTTCCAACAGTCCGTAGAAACCCAACACATGGCCGATTTCGTGGAGGACAACGGTCACAAAGTCATACTCTGTGTTTTGACCGTTAGCATCGGTTCCGTAATACCAAGAGATAGCACTGTCACCATTGAAGACTGCAGAGCCCTCACTGGCGCCGCCATTCTTATCTACCCCACTTTTGTGGTTTGCCAGCGCGGTCACCGAGTACTTGCTCGATCCAGTATCTAACTGATGCAAGGCCGTGGGAGACGCGCCACCGAGCGTTGTCGAGCCCAACGTGTTGTCAAAAGAAGCATCAATCACGATGGTTTCGCCAGAATAGCTATTACCAAGGGCGCCCTCCCAAATGTCGAGCGCGTACTCAAAAGCCGCGGTCCTTTGGGCTCCCAATGACGCATCCTTAAAACCTTCGTTGGCACTGTCCGTGTAGTTGGCTTGAAACGCAATTCCTGCGTCTACTGCCGGCATCGCTAAAAGTAAAAAAGCGGCTACCGTGCCCTGCATCACTCGCCGTGGTATGAATCGACACATAGGCCAATACTTTCGATGAGAAGAATAATAATTGCGGTACTTTGGTTGACCCCCCACGCATTAGTCACCCATCGATCCAGATGAGTGGCGACCAGAACTCATAATCAACCGGCTCTGATCATTCGAGCTTGCCCTTCGTGAATGCACGGGTAACAAGCCAGATCTACGCACGCTAATTCGGCCGCAAATCAAAAACCATTTTTCATGCATTAATTTGCGGAAGGTCATCAACGGCGAGGTGCTGCAATCCCAACAGACCAACAACCCGGCGAATCTGCTGCATTCGTCTTTTTCATTGCATCTGTCACCAGTCGTTAAAAACCGAATCCTACAAACGGCCTAATCGATCTCACCCCTACTTGAGGAACTAGCGAACTCAGTCGACTCGAGAATGATTGCCCCTTGATTTAGCAGGAATCTTGAGAGGTTGATTGGATCCACTTTGGTTCAGTTCATGGATACTCGCCCTGATCACACCCACGGTTAACCAATCGCTTCCTATGCAATGCGCGTAGACTCGCAAGAAAAAGGAGAAAACACATCGACAAACCATTAAGCTCGTGAGCCGATCTCCCACAGGCCTATCAATCCGCAGCACATCGGGTAAGTAAAATCGCGGCCTAGTTGATCGGAAGACGTTCGCATGCGGAATCACTGAACTTCTACCAGAACTCGTCACAATGTCCTTACGTCGCAATGTGACTCGCCAGGAGGTTCATGCTCGACGAAGACGTGGTATTCGAAAACGCTCCCTGACGATAGACTCATCGAGTCCGCGAAATCCTCCAGAGTAGGACCAGCAACAAATTGGACTGTTTTCTCTCACAGAATTGGATCATCGAATGCTATTGGGGTCTCATGTCTCCTGCCAAGGCGGTCTATACAAAGCGGTAGAGCGAGCTGAGGAACTCAGTTGCGACTGCATTCAGGTGTTCGTGACGAATCCGCCAAGACAATGGCCCGCTTTTATGGGCGAAAAGAATGGATCTAGTCCGATTGACGGGCTTCCCACGGTGACGGCAGGGAGCACTCCATCGGGAGACGGCGGCGAGGGCTCGTGGTACACCAAAACCCTTGGGCAGAAGGAAATTGACCTATGGAGTGACGCTCTCCGGGAGTCAAATCTCTCCCACCCCATCGCGCATGCCTCTTACTTGATTAATCTAGCCTCTCCCAAGGAAGATCTATTTCAGAAATCAATTCATGCATTAATGGCTGAACTAGACCGCTGTAATCGATTAGGGATTGAGGGACTTGTCTTACATCCGGGTGCCTACACGGAAAGTAGTGAGGAGGAGGGGATCAAGCGAATCATTGATGGAATGGTTGAAGTCTTGGAACGCACAGATCATGTCAGCTGCCGCATCCTCTTGGAGAACACGGCGGGCCAAGGGACGTGTTTAGGACATCGATTCGAGCAATTGGGGCAAATGCTCACCGGTATTTCCAATAATGAGCGAGTTGGGGTCTGTATGGATACCTGCCACGCTTTTGCCGCGGGTTACGAGCTGAATACGCCTCACGGTTTCGGAGAGATGAGCTCGGTCATTGATGACTTTCTACCATCTCATGCGATTCGTGCACTTCACCTGAATGACAGCAAGAAACCGCTCGGGAGCCGTGTGGACCGACATGAACACATCGGGGCGGGAGAGATCGGTCTGGATGGATTCCGACTCCTCAAGCAACACGAAACTCTGGGCCGCTTACCCGGTTACCTGGAGACGGAGAAGGGCACCGATGAGGAAAGCGGTAAGGACTGGGATGCCATCAATCTGCAAGTCCTGCGTAGCCTTTAAATGATTCCTGCGAAGCCTTTAAATCATCTCTGAGCGGGCGAGAAATCCCTGCGGGATTCATCGAATTCTTTCCACCACCCAACGCCCCAAATCAAACGCATTGAATTCACAGGAACGCCTCTACGACCGAAATTTCCTGATTGCGTTTGCCAGTCAAACCTGCTTCGTCGGGGCAAATACGTTGATGGCGCACTACGCCCGCTGGATCGAATTCCTCGGTGGCGATTTGCGGCAGGTTGGTTTCGTGATGGGAGCAAGTGCCACCGCAGGTTTGATCCTGCGCCCCTGGATGGCCCAGTGGATCAATCGCTGGGGATCCCGCACGATGTGGATGCTGGGCTACGTCCTGTTCATTTGCGCGAGTCTTGGAAATCTTCTCATCACTGAAGTAGGACCGCTGATTTATGTGGTTCGGTCAGGCCTATTGCTTGCCGGTGCGTTGGTCTTTGCGAGCGGACTTACTTACATCTCCCAAATCGCCCCTGAGAATCGCCGAACCGAAGCCATCGGTATCCTCGGAATTGGAGGCTTTCTAGGCATGCTGATGGGCCCGTTACTTGGGGATATTTTCTTGGAAGAGAGAACACGTGAAAGTTTTACAGCCCTGTTTTTGATCGCAGCGGGTGCAAATATTTTCTCGTTGATTGGGCTGACGCTTGTCCGAACCCCCAAACATCATTGTTCCAGCACCTCCTTGCATGTTGGTGCTTTTTTTAAGATCGTCAAGCAACACTGGCCAGGAGCAATCCTTGCAGTGGACTTTGCCTTCGGTATCTGCATGGCGGGCCCTTTTATCTTTGTGGCAAGCTTTATCGACCATGCATCTCTTGCGTTTCGAGAACAGTCCGTGCTTGGATTGTTTTTCCTCGGTTATGCGGGTCTCGCAATTATCGTCCGGCTCAGTTCCAGGCGGCTACCGGACCGCGTGGGCCCAGCGAAAGTCCTGATTGCAGGAATTGTATTTATGTCGATCGGGATGCTCGGCTTCTCTTGGGTCACCTCTGAGAGAACTTGGCTGATTCTGATACCGGCGGGACTCACCGGGATCGGTCACAGCTTGATGTTCCACACAATGACCTCAATCACACTGGCAACCTTTCCAACAACGGTTCGGGGCACTGGATCAGCACTGGCGTTAATGATGCTGGATCTGGGAACCATTCTTGGTGCCCCGATACTTGGATGGATCGGCGAGGTCTACGATTACCCCGTTTTGTTTGCGTGCATTGGGATAACGTGTTTCCTATCAGGTGTGGTTTTCGTCATCGCCGAAAGACGTAGAGTCCAAAAACTGAAACACTGAACCTCACCGGAGAGTCGTGTCCTCTGTTGGCGAGGAGACGCACGAGCACTTGCCAGTTACGACCCACAACGCTCTCGTGACCCGTCAACTTGAAATCACTTATTCAGTGGTTTTCGCTTTTCCCAGATTGGGGATAGCACCTCTGCTTCAGCCCCAAACGTCTGTGATACGACAAAACCGCTGGCTTGAGAGAAGTAAAAGATTCGTCCGTTTGAGACCACCGCCCCAAGGCATTCTCGAGAGTCAATTGCAGGTCCAGTTGAAACCAGTTTCCCTTGATTTGACAAGTCAATCATGTCCATGTTGGCACCGAGAACATAGGGCTCCGAGAGAGTGAATCTACAACAGGCATAGTTGTGCCCGATCTGCTCCACAACTTTACCCGAAGCACGATCAAAAACATTCCCTTTGCCACGCAGAGCATTAGAGAAAAGATGCGTCGGACCAACCGTCACCACATTGAGTGCAGAGGTCACCGGATCGGATTGCCAAAACAGTTTTCCAGTTTCAGCATCCAAACACCAAACAAATCGGTCATCCGTGCCGCTACGAGCTCGATTAAAACCTCCGATATACAGCTTGCCATCCCGAGCACTAAGGGTGCACTTCGAAGTTACGTAGTATTCATTGGTCCTCCAGTACTCCGCCCCCGTTTTTGGATCCATACAAAGGGTTAGGCCATTGTTCTCTGGTGGCAGTCCCCGTCGAAGACGCGCTGCTTCGTCGTAACCAAAGAAAACGGAATAATAAAGTTTGCCGTCGAGCAGACAGATTCCACAATCATTACCGCCCCGCCCTTGATCGGAAAAATCTTTCTCCCAAACAAGTTCCCCGGTCTCACAATCCCACGCCCAAAGTCGAGGTCGATGATTTTTCGGGTAGTAGGGATTGTCATTGGAATAAATCCAACTCATCACTTCCCGACCCTTCTGTTGTACAGGCTGCCCACGAAAGACAAAGGGTTTTTCGGTTCCCTGAGCTGCATAATCACCCGCACCCGAGGCATAGATCGCAAGGTTGCCAGAAACTACCGGTGGAAACTGTCGACTCCAGCTGGGTGATCCCGTGAAGGGAGCTTCCCAGAGCAACTCACCTGTCGCAGCGTCAAGACATCGCATCACCGACCGTTTGATTCCCGCTTGAGGAACGATCAGTTTGCCATCAATGTAGAGCGGCGATGTAAAAGAAAGATAAACGTCCGGCCAATATCGACGCCACAAAAGACGACCTGTGTCCTGTTCAACCGCAAGAATCTGTCCTTCGGCAGTGTGAAGGTAGAGTCTACCACCACCACAAACGGGTAAATGCTTGATGGTTCCATCAAGCCTCATTGCCCACCGCATCCGAAGTGGAGCGACTAATCCTTGATCGTTTGCATTAGTACCAGCAAAATCACCATAGTTTGTGTACCAATCAAATTCTGCGTCTGCTTTTGCTCCCCGAAGAGGACTCCTGATCTGCTGAAGATCTAAGCGAGTCGGCTGACTGATGCTTTCAGTGGCTTTTTCTTGACTGACGTCGTGTCCGGAGGCAATCACATAAACATGCCCATCTTCACTGGGGACATAAACGCGACCATCAGCAATCGCGACCGGTGCTGAAATGGCTCCATCAAACGGAGTTTCAACGACCTCGGTGCTCGGTCCATTTTGCTTTAGCGAAACGAAATAGACTTCGCCATTGAGTCCGCCGTAAATGGCTCGCTGCTGCGTCAACACTGGGGAAGCCAATCCTGCATCTGAATTCAACGTGCGGGTCTCACCCGATGAAAGATGGTGCTCGACTAAACCAGCGCCGTTCTCAGGTTTAACTCGATAGAGTCGATCCCCTCGGACACTCGGCGAACTGAGTCCCAGCAATCCATATTGATCGATCGAAGTTTGCGTTGCAGTAACGTGCTCGCTGGAGATTAGAGATGAGGTCGCTTCGCGTCCCTCTGATTCCTCCCCTCGCAATCCATTATCCGTGCCTCCCTTGCTGCTCAGGAAAGCACCGAGCTTGAAAACCTCCACTCGCCCCGCGTTATCGCGTCGATGCCACTGCACATACACATTCCCCTCGGAGTCGATACTTTGTCCGAAGGTTGCCGGGTATTCCGTCCCCGCGTAACTCGGAATGATACCCACATCGATGAGTTCTCCGCGGTCTCCCCCATCCCGCAGAAAAACGGTTCGGCCGCCCGAGGGAATTACGATTACGCGATCGGTGACGCAGATGTCTCGCGAACAGACGAAGTGGTCGCGCCATGTGACCCTGTCACCGCGAAACGCCAGCCAATCCGATCCGCTCCAGCGATTGCCCTCAAACCCAATCACTTCCTTGACGAAATCCCAACTCCAAAGGAGCTTGCCGCTGGCAGTCACCGCACGCGTGACCGCGCCGAGAGTCGTGAAGTAAACTCGATTACCGGAGATGACGGGTGACGCGAACACAGGTTCGCCACAATCGATTTCACGGACAAGCTTTCCCGTCTCCTGATCGAGAACCACATACTTCCCTGACATCGTTCCTACGTGAACAAACCCATCAATTAACGCAGGGCTTGCAACGTTATTGCAGTTAGCAGGGTCTGGATCCGTAACGTAGCTCCACTTCTTCTTGAGGGTCGTGGCATCAAATGCGTGGACAACGCCTGCAGCATCGACAGCGACGAGGACGTCCCCAGCGATCGCAGGTGATGCCATGACCGCGTCAGAAAGTGGCACGGCTCCCAGAATCACGAACCCTCCTTGGAGCTTCTCCAGTGCCGCGTCACCAGAATGCAACGCGTTACCGAGACGCTGCGGCCAGTCAGCCGCAGGCAGGGAAGGGGAGGGGATTTGCAAAACGATCAGAAATGCAAACAGCGACGGAATGCGGAGAGCTTGATCGCGCAGAGTCAGCTTGCACAGGGTTAGAACACAGTACCTTCGAAAATTTAAGCGTTCATCACACCTCATCGGTATCCCCCTTACCCCAAGAACGTGATCAGGAAGGAGTCGAAGTGACTCCCTTAAACGCAGTCATGAAGGATACAGTTTAACTCTTTTGTACTTTGGCGGTGCGAAGATTTAATTCGCGAAGCTGCTCGTGATCCACCTGACCGGGCGCTTCGGTCATTAAATCTGCAGCTTTCTGTGTTTTAGGAAATGCGATCACTTCACGAATATTATCGAGTCCCGCCAAAAGCATGACCCAGCGGTCCACTCCGAGGGCGATACCACCATGAGGAGGAGCTCCATATTTGAGAGCGTTCAAGAGAAAGCCAAATCGATCCTCTGCGGTCTCTTCATCAATCCCCAACAGGTCGAAGACCTGTGACTGTGTTTCGGGATCGTGAATTCGGATGGTGCCTCCACCCGCCTCGCTTCCGTTGATCACCAAGTCATAGGCCTGAGCGCGACAGGATTCTGGCTTTTCATTCAATGCCTCAAGGTCGGTTGCCAAGGGTGCCGTGAACGGGTGGTGCATCGCATTCCATCTCTGCCCCTCTGCGTCCCAATCAAACATTGGAAACTCAGTGACCCAACTGCAGTTGAGTTCGTTAGGGTCAATTAGATTCAGCTCAGAGGCTAGACGACGGCGTAATCCAGAGAGCCCTTTGCATGTCACGTCCCAAGAATCCGCCAAGAACATGAGTAAGTCACCGGGCTTTCCGGCAAGCAGGCTTTTGATTTCACTGAGGTGCTCCTCATCCAAGTTTTTACTGATTGGACTCCAAAGCGAACCATCCTCCTCAACTCGGAACCAAGCTAATCCCTTTGCTCCGAAATCGCTTTTCACATAGTCAGTCAATTCATCAATCTGTCGCCTCGAGTACTTGGACGCTGCTTGCTCGACATTGATTCCTCGAACGAAGCCGCCCGAATCCGCTGTTCCCCGAAAAACACGGAACTCGGTTTTCTTTGCAACGTCAGTGATATCTACAATCTCCATGGCGAAACGCAGATCGGGAGCATCCGATCCAAACCTTCGCATTGCTTCGTCATAAGTCATCCGAGGAAGCGGAGTCTTGACATCTTTACCGAGCACTTCTTTGGCAACTTTTGCGACGAGTCCATCAATGAGCCCCATCACGTCGTCTGCATCCACAAACGACATTTCAAGGTCTAGCTGCGTGAACTCGGGTTGACGATCAGCACGGAGATCCTCGTCGCGGAAGCATTTGGCAACTTGCACGTAGCGGTCGAAACCAGCAACCATCAGAATCTGCTTGTACAGCTGTGGTGATTGCGGCAAAGCATAGAAGCTAGAAGGGTGCACTCGGCTAGGAACGAGATAGTCGCGAGCACCTTCAGGAGTGCTCCGCCCCAGAATCGGTGTCTCCACATCGATGAAGTCATTGACTTCAAAGTAATCCCGCATGGACTTCACAATCTGGCTTCGAAGCACCATTGACCGCTGCATCTCTTGGCGACGCAAATCCAGAAAACGATACTTCAGCCTTAGATCTTCGCCCGGTAAATCTGGCTGACTTGGAGTAAACGGTGGAGTTTGACACACGTTAAGCACTTCAAAGTGGACCGTGCGCACCTCAATTTCGCCGGTTGCCAGCTTCTCGTTTATTTTGCCTTCTAAGCGATCAGCGACAACACCGCGAATAAGAATGACACTCTCGGTCGGAACGCGGCCCGCTTCGTCGATCTGCTCGCTAGTTGATTCGGGCGGACCGATGACGACCTGGGTCAGTCCGTAACGATCTCGCAAGTCAATAAAAACAGCACCACCATGGTCACGTTTGCTCTCTACCCAGCCGCACAGAGTGACTTCGGTTCCAACATCAGAGTTGCGGAGTTCTCCGCAGGTATGAGAGCGTAGCACGATTTTTTTGGTGGGATTTAGGGGTTCAAAAAAGGCAAGCAGTTTCCGGAGCACCCATCATATCGTGAAGGCGTTAATCTGAAAGGTCATCTGAGACTTAACAATCGGATGCAGCAGAGATCCATCAAATTCCGATCTTTTCATGAATAACACTACATTCTTCACCCTTTCTCAAACTGAAAAAAAACCCCAAGGTGTCCCTCGGGGTTTCGAGTCAGTTTAAGTGGCTCCCGTATCAACAGACGACTTCGTCAGTTTCAGGACGCGTCAGCCTCCTCTGAGGCTCCTTCTGATTCTGCGTCAGGCACCTCATCATCCATGGTGACAATCTTGTAGCCACCGGCACTCTTGAAGTAAAGCATGATCAGCAAGTAGATCACTGCCATGGCTGCCGGAATGGCTGAATCCGCTTTGAGTGTCTGACGATCACCCTCCTGACCGGCAGCGACGATTGCTTGTTGATCGTCTGTCCTCGGATCTGCATTATTAGCTTCGTCGAGTGCATCACCTTTGATCGCCTCAACCGATTCAAAGATGAGGAACTGAGATGGCTTCTCTGTATTCTTCACCGAAGCATACAGAGCCGGATTGGATTCCCTGAGAGACTCAGCGGCGAATCGGTCTTTCGCGTATCCAAGTCCGGGACCGCCAATCATTCCGGCAGAAAGCATTCCGATACCGCCCATGATGGAAATCGCAACCGCACCGGTTCGAGGATAACGGTCCGAAGCAACCGCCAACATGGTTGGCCAGAAGAAGGTTTTTCCAACGGCATAGATACCCAGTGCAATCAGTGCCATGGTGAAGGTTTCCATGCCACTGGCAAGTTGCAAACCAACGACCGCAAGGACCGAGCAAACGAATAACAAACCAACTGGAGAAAGCCCAAGATTCTTTTCGATCCAGTGTGCCGCAAAACGCAAGCCGAACATGATGGAGGAGGTCCAGATAAAGAGCCACTTACCTTGCTCAGAGGTAAATAGGTTTCCAGTAATATTTTGGATCCAACCATCGGTACCGAGTTCTACGGCGCCAACTAGGGCATGGGTTGCGAAGAGCACAAACAACAACACCGATCCGATCGAGAATCCTGTCATACCTCCAACGGCAAACCACAAGCCGAAGCCAACGATCAAGCCGATCAGCATGCCCGACTCACCTACACCAAGCAACGGTGCAACATCTTTTGCGAAGAATAGACCGAGCATGAAGCAGGCAACCGTCGCACCGAGCAATCCAACATCCTTGAGCATTTCGCCCAGACGCAAACCTTTTTCGGATGCTTCACTCTTTGGAAAGCTCTGTCCCATGAACATGACACCATAGATCAGGGTTGGAACGAGGTACAAGGCAAGCTGGTACTTCCAATGCCACTCCAGACGGTCATCCAAAACCCAACCTAGCATCGATCCCAAGATCATCCCCGCAGGCCAACTGGCATGCAAAATGTTGAGGTAATGCGTTCGGTTGTTGGGGAATAGCGTTGCGACCAACGGGTTCGCCACAGCTTCCAAGGTCCCATTGGCGTAGGCAAATAGGAACATGCCGAGATACAGCATCGTGTATGCGTTGTCAGGCCCCGTCGCAAATGTCACCAACGCAGAAAGCACATGGAGCGCAAATGCCAAAACAACGAGCCAGCCGTAGCCAATTTTGTCAACAATCACGCCTCCAACGATGATTCCGAAACAAAATCCGGTGAATCCGGCACCACCAATTGCACCGAGCTCCAATGCGGTGAACCCATATTCACCACCCCAGTTGTCAAGAATTCCACCACGGATGGCAAAACCAACACCCGCGGCAAGAATCGCCATAAAACCAGCCCAAAGCAAACGCTTTGCGTTGGGTGCAATCTCCGTATCAGTTGTGCTACTCATCAGACTGCGCCTTCAGAATTACGTAGAAAGAGGAATGACAAGGATGAAAGCTAGGGGTGGAAAATCTGCCACCATTCAGTTTGACCTAACGCTATTCTTCCTTTAGCCGTGTTTTGGCTTGCGGAAAACCTACCCGCATGAGGCTCTCACTGCTACTGGAAGTCCCGCTATACTGTCCCAGATATCAAAAATTGTCGCATTTTCTTGCGTTTACCCTTCACCATCTTCCCTCTTCGGAGCGACCACCATGCGTTTCGCCCTCTCCTTGACCCTCCTATTCGGAGCCTTCCTCAACATGTCCTCAGCCGATGACCACGAATGTGCCCTCAATTTCAAAGCCAAAACGATCGATGGGAAAACGGTTGATCTGGAGGATTACGAGGGGAAAGTCGTGCTCATCGTCAACACTGCCAGCCGCTGTGGCCTAACCCCCCAGTACGCGGGTCTGCAGCAGATGTACAAAAAGTACGAGGAGAAAGGATTCGTGGTTCTCGGCTTCCCCTGCAACCAGTTTGGCCGCCAGGAGCCCGGTACCGACTCCGAGATTAAAGAATTCTGCAGCTCGAAGTACGACGTCTCATTCCCCATGTTTAGCAAGATCGACGTTAACGGCGGCGAAGCCGCACCGATTTACAAGTTTTTGACCAGCCAAGATACTAAGCCAGCCGGCAAGGGTGATATCAGCTGGAACTTCGAAAAGTTTCTTATCGATCGAGACGGGCAACTCGTTGGTCGGTACTCACCGAGAACAAAGCCAAGTGACGCAGACTTGGTCAAGGCCGTCGAGAGTGAACTTGGAAAGTAAGACTTATCCAAGACCGTCGTGTCAGGGATAAACTCTTTGCGCACGTTCTCCACTGAATCTCCTCGTCTCGTGAGCAACCTTCTGCCGCTAACGAGACACGGTTCTGGCGACGGGATAGGTGATTCTTTCAGATCACCGTCTGATTGAGACGTCAGCTGAGTAAGACAAGCGGAGTGGATGCAGATCCTTATTAGAACACGGTGAAGCATCAATCGGCGTCTGAACCGCCCCAAGTGGTGACTCGGTCACCGCGGTGCGTAACTTCGCCGGGTTTGGGCTCCCGAATCTCTGAGTGACGCCAACGTTCAGGCCAGACCTGTGTTCCGATGTCCGTCGGCATCGCGCCTCACTCAAACATGTCACAGTCGAGGGCTTTGACGCTGAAGTTTGGATCGGCAGACCGGGCTGCTCTGCACAACTTCGTACAGCAGCTTTCCGCCGTTCTGTTGCGGAGACTTCTCTTTGCCGCTGGTAGCAATCATCCGCCGCGAGGACTTCCACCGTGTTTGAAGGAAGAAAGTGACAACAGCCAAGAACGATCACGCTATTTTTCGGTAGAATGAAGCTGGAAGCGTGCCATTAGCGTACAATTCTCGGCGCGTTGTTCAGGATCGCAAGCAGCTTTCCGTCTACCAAAGAAACAGCTTTCCAGCCTCCCGCACCATTGTCCCCCAAAAAAAATCATGCGAAAAGCAAGTCATTGGATCATCGCTTTGACGCCTGTGTTGCTCCT
>CAXQOB010000002.1:0-8019 GCA_964225475.1 Candidatus Nitrosopumilus sp.
GCGGCGATCTGAATCGGCACTGTGTTACGCTCGCAGAGGTTCTTAAAACCTCGGGCTATCGAACTTACATGTCCGGTAAATGGCATGTGACCAAGGTGATCAATCCCAAGACGGATGAGGATAAGCATAACTGGCCGCTGCAACGCGGTTTTGACCAGTTCTATGGCACGATTCATGGGGCGGGCAGCTTTTTTGATCCCAATACACTCACTCGCGGAAATCAATACGTCTCCCCCTTCGCTGACCCTCAGTACACGCAGAACGAGATGGCCAACGGTGAGTTCTACTACACTGACGCGATCGCTGACCATGCCTCGCGGTTCATTCATGATCATCATCAGGCGACTGAGAAAGAACCTTTCTTTTTGTATGTCGCTTTTACTGCCGCTCACTGGCCGATGCATGCTTTGGAAAAAGATATCGCTAAGTATCAGGGACGATATGACTCGGGCTACGAGGCAATCCGCAAAGAACGATATCAGCGAATGATCGACTTAGGTTTGATTGATGAATCCAACACCGTGCTTTGGCCGATGCCAGAAGATTGGAAAGAGAAGGAACATTGGGAGTGGGATAAACGAAACATGGAAGTCTATGCTGCGATGGTCGACAGTATGGATCAGGGAATCGGGCGAATTATCGACTCGCTGAAGAACACGGGGCAATTTGAGAACACTTTAATTTGCTATTTCCAAGACAATGGAGGGTGTGCCGAGGGATACGGCAGAGGTGGTGTGGGCGGACCTCGAGCGGAAAAACCAACCCTGAAACCTCTCGGTGATGACTACCTGCAGCCAAACATGACTCCCACTCAATCGAGAGACGGATACAAGATGCGGACCGGGAAAGGCTCAATGGCGGGACCGGCGGATACAGCAATTGGATATGGTCGAGGATGGGCAACGGTTTCGAATACGCCATTCCGAGAGTACAAGCACTGGGTGCATGAGGGTGGAATTTCAACGCCATTGATCGCTCACTGGCCAGCGGGCATCAATCGCAAGGGAGAGCTGGAATCAACTCCCAGCCATTTGGTAGACCTGATGGCAACGGCGGTGGATCTTGCGGACGCGAACTATCCAAAAACATTCCATCACGGACAGGAGATCCGTCCCATGGAAGGCAAAAGTTTGTTGCCAGCATTCCTAGGGAAAGAAATCGAGCGTGAGGCCATTTACTGGGAGCACGAGGGGAATCGAGCGGTTCGCGTTGGAGATTGGAAGTTGGTTGCCAAGGGGGCAAAGGGCAAGTGGGAGCTCTACAACATTGCAGCTGATCGTAGCGAGCAAAAGAATCTCAGTGAGGAGATGCCGGAGAAAGCAAAGCAGTTGGCGGCGTTATGGCAGGCCTATGCGGAGCGAGCGCAAGTGTTGCCGCTTAATCCACGTGCGAATCGGAAGCCCAACCCTACAAAGCAAAACGCAGCTAAAAAGACCGGCGGAAAGTGATCGATGGGGCCTGCCCACACTTTGTAATGAAGTCGTTCGGGTCTCTTTCACATTGCCCGGCGACCTTTGAAAATGAATCATGCTTGTCTGATTCACAGAAAGTCTTTCCGTCTGTAATGAGAGAGCCGGTGGGAAAAAAGTTCCCGAGAGCGCTCAGGTATCGATACCCGTTGAACTGCATCCAGGTCCGTTGACACCCCAATCCATCATGAACTTCGGGAGGCGGTAAGTAGATAGCGATGTCTTTTCGCTGCTTTGGAAACGAATGAGGTTTAGCTTGCGTCAATGGACTGGAACGGGCTCAGACACGCCTGGCGTTATTCGCAGATCGTCAATCAAGACACCCGTGTTCGGTGGGCTGGTCACCGAGAACCGTAACTGTCGCGTATCATCACTAAGCGGCAGAATGACTCGTGAGAGGAATCCGCGTCCCACTCGGACGTCGTCGTCACCGTTGTAGATTTCACGCCAGCCACTACCCATTTGCTTTTCGATGCGAAACGAGAAGGGTTTGCGGACGGTCCAACGCTCCGCCCAGAAACTCAGTTGCCCGGATTTTTCTACCTTTTCGTCGAGGTTGATGATCGCGCTCGTGCTTTGACCGCCGGTTAGCCAAAGGCACTGTTTGCCCGTCCTGGCGTGCTTATCGTCAACAATCGTTCGGCCAGCCATGGGCATCCAGGTGCCAATCTGCGTTTCAAGTTTTTCAAGTGGCCCGGGATTGGCCTCCTCAAAACTGTCACTCATCACCTCTTTGGGCTCGATAAAATCGAGCCTTAACGCACTCTCCAGCTGGGTAGAGAGCCGCGCGACGAGGCGCGGGGCTTGCGCTGCAATATTCTCCTTTTCGATCAATCCTTCGGTATACTCGTACAACTCAGTCGCCTGAATTTCATTGGTTTCTCCATGAAGCCATTGTGTCAAGCGATGCATCTCAGTCCGCATCGAATAGCCCATCAGTCCGCCGCGACGTGGATACTGACTGATTGCCATCGTCTTGGTGGTTGCTGTGGGTTCATTCAAGATACGCGCGAAGCTCTTTCCTTCGAGTTGTTTTGTAACCGGCAAACCAGCAACTTCGGCGAGTGTCGGGTAAAGATCCACTAACTCGATGATTGCCAAACTGGGTTGGCCCGCGGCCTTCATGTCTGGTGTCCGCACGATGAGTGGCACGCGAGTATCCAATTCGAAGTTCGTGGTTTTGCCCCACAATTGATGCTCCCCAAGGTGATAACCATGATCGCCCCAGAGGACAACGACCGTGTTCTCAGTGAGTCCTGATCGGTCCAGTTCGTCTAGCACTCGTCCTACCTGAACATCGATATAACTGACGCACGCAAAATACGCTTGACGGATTCGACGCTGATTCAGCTTGGGAATCTCACCATTCTTTGGCTGATCGGTATAGCGGCGGAGTTCGCTTGAGCGGTGACCCGCGAGGGTTGGAGCATCACTTGGGAACGAGTCATCGGCCGGCAATTTAGCATCAGGGTAAAGATCAAAGTACTTCTTCGGCGCGATGTGGGGAGAATGCGGCTTAATGAAGCCAACCGCCAAGAAAAATGGCTTCTCGCTATCGCTCAATTCACGCAACGCAGTCACTGCAGCATCCGCGACCTGGCCGTCGTAAAGGGTGTTGTCCGGCACGTCCGGGGCTTCAGTGGCTGGCCCGAAAACCAGCTTCTTGGTCCAGTCGTCTGGTGCGGGATTCTGCGGTTTGTAAACCATTTCATAGCTTCGGATCGCCGCGGCGATGCCCTCTTCGGTGTAATAATACCGCGGACCAAAACGAACCGCGGGCACGGACCAGCTTTCCGGATCTCCCATTGTGTCCCATTTGGTGATGCTGGTTCCGTCCGGGAAAACACCGTGATAAATCTTCCCGATTGCGGCCGCGTGATAGCCGTGCCGTTTGAAATGTTGAGGCAGCGTGACGACATCGGGGTGGTTGCTGCGAAAATGCGAGTGATTTCCGGTGACCCCAATAGAATCGGGACGCATTCCGGTCATGAGGCTTGTTCGAGACGGATTACATACCGCCTGTTGACAATAAGCGTGCTGGAATAATCGGCCACTTGCCGCGAGCGCGTCGATATTCGGACTATGAATATGCGAGGCACCATAACAACCAAGTTCCGGTCGGAGATCGTCGATGGCGATGAATAGGATGTTGGGCCTCTTCGCTTTGGTTGCCTCGAGGTCGCTAATCGCGTTTGCTAGGAGTCGTGCAACCAGCTGATGTCCTTGATCGTTGGGATGTACACCATCAAGAAGCAGGTCGTCCGACTCATTGCCATCAACTGCACTGAATTGTTCGTACTCGGACCAGATATCAACCAGCGGAATCGAATCCGAAGCTGCCAGTTCACGAACAGCGTCCACATATTGCTGAGTTCGCATTAGCCGCCAATCTTCCACCGCAGCGCTTGGTCGATTCGGCGTCATCAGGATCACTTTCGACCCATCGCTCTTTAGCGTATCGGTAATGTGTTTCAGGTTGGCACCGTAGTCGTTCACGGGAATTCGAGAGGGACTGTCTGGGCTGTCAGCATCAATCCAGGAGTCATTCCAGCCAAACTGAACAATCACAACATCCGGCTCGTGAACTCGGACTGCGTCGTCGAACCGGTCAAGAGCATGTTTGCGGCGATGCCGAGCATTGTCCGAAAGTCGTCCGGTGTGACTTCCGCCGACGCCCGAGTTGATCACTTTGGCCTCAATGCCATGAAGCTGAAGTAAGCTAGGCAGTCGAGCCGAATAAACTTGCTTCACCGTGCTTCGCGGCGCGGTCGTCGAATCACCGAAAGCGACGATTGTCAGTTCATTGCCGCAAACTGCCGTGGACATCACGAGCAGGAATAAGGTCGACAGTCGAGCCGTTTGGAATGATATCCATCGCGGCCACATGTAACTCCCTCCGCTGACATGTTCACCCTGCGGACGCAACCCTGCGTCGCGAGTTTCTTCAGTTCTCATTGCTTTGAAAGCCATCCTCCCGGCTGCTTTGTGGCGGTCGCCTGAGTGTCCTCGAACCACGAATTGAGCTGTTTTAGCATTGTTGCGACACGGGCTGGGTGCTGTTTGGCAACGTCCGTGGTTTCTCCGGGATCCGCTGCTAGGTTGTAGAGTTCTACGCGGGGGTTCTGGAACGTCCCAGGAGCCGCCTTGGGATGTAGCACAACCAGTTTCCATTGGTCCACCCGGACGGCCTCGCTGCGGTGGCCACCGTTGGAAAGCGAAGCCCAGTAAAGAGGACGCTTGGGTAAGGGCTTTCCCTCTAAAACTACATCAGAGAAATTGGCGCCGTCGAGATCTACGTTGCAGTTTGTGTCTGCCAAGTGGAGTAGGGTTGGCATGATATCGATGCTGATCAACGGCTCGTCCGATAACGCGCCAGCTTTGATTTTTCCCGGCCACCAGACGATCGCGGGGACTCTGTGGCCGCCTTCATAGATCGATCCTTTCCGACCGCGATAGTCATCAGAATCGGGCCAGTCTCCAGCGGGTCCATTATCAGAGAAAAAAAGGACCAATGTGTTCTGGTCGATCCCCAGCTCAACCAGCGTCTTCCGAACCCGGCCAACACCTTCGTCCAGAGGCATCGTCATCCCTTTGAATTTGGCAATCCGCTCCTCGGCAGAGTGATCCTGCCATTTCCAGCGATCCCACTTATCAATCGTGCGGCGTATCGGATCTCCCGGAACCTGAACGGGATTATGAATCGCCTCATGAGCCACATAGAGGCAAAACGGGGCAGACCCTTTTGCGTGGCGGCGAATGAAATCCTCGGCATAGCGATTCACCAAATGAGTTGTATAGCCGTCTTCTTTGGTTTCCTTGCGGCCATGCCACCAATCATGACGGTAGTGATCTCCAACGTGACTGATAAAGTCAATGTTGCCACTGTGGTAGCCAATGAATTCATCAAAGCCATGGTTTTGAGGATGGTAATCTGGAGAGTTCTGCGGATACCCCTGATGCCATTTTCCGATGATCCCTGTGGCGTATCCGTCTTGGCGCAAGACTTCAGCGAACGTCGTTTCTGACTTCTGTAGCCCCTTTCGATGTTCAGGATGGTCAGCGTTGGGATGTATGACTGCTTCAATGCCGGCACGCTGCTGATATCGTCCTGTCAGTAATCCTGCACGAGTTGGTGAGCACACGGTGCCAGAGGAATGGAAGTCGGTCAATCGCATTCCCTCTGCAGCGAGTCTGTCGATTTCAGGCGTCTTGAAGTACGGATTGCCAAAGCAACTGACACCTTCGTATCCCATGTCATCAACCATGATGATGACAAAGTTCGGGCGGCGGCCCTTATTGGCACCCGCAACGCCGCCTGATAGTAACGAGATCGATACTGTTAAAACGAAATTGATGAGGTAACAGAGGGGATATGATGGTTTCATCATCGATTGTTGGTTCTCTTTTTCCTCAGGGTTGCGATCTCAAAAGATGCACAAAACCTCAAGCACTGGAAAACGCGGTAATCGTCTTCCGATGGGTTGGATTAAGTGTTGCGACCTTGCGTGTTCGGGTGTGAAGGGATTTGATCGCTGATTCAAGACGGTGATCGTTAGGTTCCGTGGGCTTCGTGTTCTCGCACGAGCGTCTCTTGAGAACATGCTGGGTTGATACAAAAACAGGCGAATCCGAAGATTCGCCTGTTATTGAGCTTGCCTCACCTGAACGGTTCGAATCCAACCGGCTTGCTGAATCCGGCTTCTCTTACCGTCACAAGATTAGGGGAGCTCTTTGATCGAGACGTTGCGGAAGCTGACGGGATCATTGTGACCTGCGAACCCGAAGAATCCGCTGGTGCGATCTTTTCCAGGATGGGGGCGTCCGCCCATGTATTCTGAAACCTCCTTAAGATCGGTGCTCAGGATAAGGTTGCCGTTAAGTTCGACTCGGATGGTGCTACCGTTAACGGTTACTTCTTGGAAGTTCCATTGACCCGCTTCTCGAAGGAATCCTCGATGAGCTGCGGACATGCCATATGCACTTCCGTGGTACTGCCGCTGATCGAGTTTGGCATATTTTGGATGTTCTGAATCGAGTACTTGCAATTCGCACATCGCCGCATAGGCGGGATCTCCGTTACCCGGTGACCGAATTGCTAATCCATTGTTACCGCCCGGGGGTAACTTGAATTCAAGTCGGACGACAAAGTTTGCATACTCTTTCTCCGTCAGCAGCATGCCACCTTTTCCCGCTTTGCATTGAATGGCACCATCAACAACCTGATAGTTGTCCACACTTCCCTTCCACCCAGACAAATCAGTACCGCTGAATAATGAAGTGAATCCCTCTTTCTTGTGGCCCTGCAATGCAGCATTGGCCTCTTCCGGCGAAAGTTCCTTCACCCAGAGGTTCTTCCAGCGAATTTCTCCTCCATGCGTCTGCAATTCAATCGGTCCGGATCGGAAAAGAGGTGAAGCTCGATCCCAGTAGTTCTCCATGATCGCAGAGTCGACAACCAGTTTTCCATTTAGACGTACGGTGGTGCGAGCTCCTATCTGCGTGATGTGGAACTGGTTCCACTCGCCGAAGGGTTTGTCGGCGAGAACGAAGGGGTCTTTGCCAGGCGCCCCGGCACTGTTGTTCCAGAGTCCGCCACTTCCAAGATTGGCATTCAGTTTGAATTTGCCCGGATCGGTGTGGTCCCAGATTTGAACCTGTGGATTACCCTTGAGATAGATACCGCTGTCTGCTCGCGCTACGGTCTTATACTCGAGCATCAATTCATAATCGGTGTAATCCTTGTTCGTGACGAGGTACGCACCCTTGCCGTCGTTTACGAGTTCACCGTTTTCGATTGTCCAATGCTGTTTCGCATCCTTCATCCATTCGGCCATCTGCTGCTCTCGGGCCGAGTCTTCCATCTCCGCCAACTTGATCGGGCTGAAGTGCGGTCGAGCGTGCCAACCATCCATGGTTCTACCGTCAAAGATGGGTTGGAATCCGGCGGGTGGGTCCGCAGCAAAGGTCGGTAGTGCGATCGCAAACCAAAGGTAGGCAATCGGGGCGGAGGTGTGGAGGGTTCGCAATGAATTCTTCATGTTGTGATTCGATACGAAGGTGAAGAGGGATTAAAACTGCCACGGTGTTAATTCGATGGAACGCAAGAACGATCAAAAAGTAATCCCGTGGCTCTGCATTCAATCAACGGATTGTAATGCAAAGAGCGGGATTCTGCTCATGGTTGATTTGATTGTCAGCATGATTTGTTCGGTTGACGGATTTTCAGGCGTTGATCGCCAAGAGGCTGATAGGCTGATACGCGGTGCACCGAATGCGTCGACCCGTGTCGGTAACCGGGATCCGTCTCGGTTTTGTCAGAAGCGATGGATAATCGGTGTTTTTAAGGCGGAGCGAGACTTCTGATACCCATAATGGTTTTTGATCCCCACCGCTTTAATCGGCTTTAGTGTGTAGGCCGCTTGGCCTTCGGGTTGATTCGGATCGCTAACGATCCGCTTGACGCACTCGGAGCCGTATTTTGGCTCTTTTGGTCATTTGTTAGCCTTAAAATGGGTGGTTTTGATCGAATGACTGCGTAAAAAAGCAAAAA
>CAXQOB010000003.1:0-6567 GCA_964225475.1 Candidatus Nitrosopumilus sp.
ACGGACCAACGCTGGCAAGAAGATCCAACGAACCAAACCGACTCGCCGGCCACCCCAAGCTGTGGATCCCCAACACCCGAAGTTGGATGCACTACACGCCCTCTCGCAGGCTTTGCCTGAGGAACACGTCCAACAACTGAGAGATCAGCACTCGTATTTATCCGAAAGGCGGGCAGGACAACCGGCTAGGACCTCCACCGGTTCACCGACCAACGTCAACATCGTCACGTTCCAACGCCTTTGACACGAACTCATCGAGTGCTCGACGTTGAGTGGCAACAAAACCCTCTACCTGCTCTTTACTTTGGTAGGGAAAATAACCCGCCCGCATCGTAAACCCATACGCTTCATCAATCTGGTAATTTGGAATGAACCATTGAAAATCCCAGGCAGGATTCCCATTTCCACCACCGGAGGGTGACTGCGCAAACCATAGTAGGTCATCGGCTCTGAAGACCTGCACGTAGGCCATGGAGTGACTGACGCCAAAATACCAAGGCTGTGTGTATCGGAAACGTGACTGGTTCCCGACAAGTGAAAGGGGAAAATCATCATCGATGTCGATCTTGTCGGGGTAGTCAACGGGTGGATGAGTGCTATCGACACCGTGACGGGGGGTCACCGCTCGAATCCATCGTTCCTCCTCACGAGCGTTGGCAGGTCGCCCTACAAATTGGATCGATTTGTCCTCGGGCTGTTGGATATAGCTCGCCCAAAACAAACCAATGAAGCCATGCCGAAACCCGCCCTTGCGCGGGATACACTCAAAGGTGTATTGAATTACACCATCAGGCAAAAGTTCATAACGTCCGCAACTTTCAAGTTTCCAATTACCCGTTGGTGGCTGATACAACTCCACGGTGTATTGATTGACCACTCTCAACTGCATCGGAAACTTGCGAGGCTCAAACTTCTCTGGCAAACCAACAAGCGTGCCATCATGGATGTGCTCAAAATTCAATCCGGCAATCGTCGGAACAAAAAGATTCTTGGTCTGCTCGCGATGGGTCAATGAGGCAATCCCGTTGTACCCGGCACGATGCCCCGGCAACTGGGCAGTATCGATTGCAGCGTTATCAACAATCACTGCAGTCACTGGACCGCGTTTGAGCACCACCTGATGCTGACCCACCACCTCGTATTGCACCTCCGGGTTAGTCAGGCTAGTGATGCCGGATGCTGCATGAGGATGCTGGGCGGCTATTTGAAGCGGACTGATCCCGAAAAGCAGTATGCCAGCTCGCATGAACGCAGAAGTAGCACGAACCAGCAACCTGAACTGATCCATTGATGAGACGCACCTCCAAAGAGGCTGTGGATTTAAATTCACCATTCGACTCCCTCTTTTACAAAAGTATTTGTTCTCGCATCGTTGACATCAACCATTTGTGCTGACTGAAACGAATGGCATGAAACAAACGCGAAAGAATCTTGCTTACTCAAGCGGTAATGTCTGAATCCTTCTAGGTTCACTCAAACGGGGTCAGGGTTCCGTCGACGATCTCAAAACTTCGTAGCGGCACAGTGCCCTCATGCCGCGCTGACACCAACTCACCTAACTCTTGTACGACTTCAGGATGGCAGGAAAACAAAAACACCTGTTGATGCTGAGCAGCGTCAAGCAAAGCTTCTGCTGCTGCTCGTCGACGCGTTGGATCGAACCGAACAAGAACATCATCAAGGATTAGCGGAAGTGGTTCTGACTGGCTCGCAAACTGAGTAGCCATTCCCAAACGAGTCGCCAAGTAGGTCTGGTCAGAGAGACCACTACTCCAGTGGTCCTCCATTTTTCTCTTGCGGTCCTGCCCCTCCAGCTGCAACGCCTCCTCATCCATTGAGGACACCAGCCGATAACGATCCCCAACCATGATTTGCAAGTATCTATCAGCGGATTGAATAACTTGCGGTTGTCGATCTCGCTCATGCACCTCACGCGCTTGCTCCAGCAGAGTGCGGTAAACAGCGAGCGTGGCCCATTGTTTTGTCAGCCGCTTTATCTGTTCCTCTACACCACTGTATTCCTGAAGCTTCCTACTCAGCTGATCATCTACCGCCATATCTCTAAGCGTCTTGGTGCACTCGCCGATTTTCTGCTCCGAGTCGGAAATCTCACTCTCGATTTCTTTCAATCTTTCCTGAACTCCGTCTAGCTCAACTTTGACCAACTCCGGTGGCTTCGCGGTCAGTTCGCCTTCAATCTGCAATAGAGCTTCTTTATTACCAGCAGCCGTCATTAGCTTCAATTCGTCTTCACCGATGGCGACATCCAACTCTTTCCAAGCGTGATAGGATTCTGCACATGCTGCGAACTCAATTTCATCCGACGCATCGACGGTATCAAAGAGCTTCTGCCTATCCGATTTCCTTGCCTCAATCTGTTTGGAAAGATGCTCAGCCGAGGCTTTCGCAGTCTCTATCTTCACCGAGTAACTGCGGTACTCCTTATCACTCTCATTTGCACGGCGCAAGCGATCTGACAAAACATCGATGGTCTCTGCGGTAACACTTCCCTGGCCCGAAGATAGCTTGGCTGACTCACACAAGTTAGCGATTTTCTCGGTCACATTGGCAAGGTATTGCTCCATTCCCTGTAGATTGGAAGCTTGCGTGAGCGCGACGTCACGCGATTGCCGAGCAGAATCGATCGCCTCGAGAACTACATCAAACTGTTCCGGCCTTAGCTCCCGATCAAACCCGCGCTCCTCCAACCATCCGCCCCAATCCCCGATCAGGTCGTTTCTCCGCTTCACAGCAGAATCAAGCTTCTGTGATGCTGAAAGATGCGCCTGCTCCGCCGTTTTTCGAGCCTCCTCACTTCGTTCATATTCAGCCTTCGCCTTGATCCATTCGGCGAGCTCCTCCTGATACTCCTCCAGCTGATCTCCAAATTGGTTCAACCGATTCAAATCCCGAACGGTCTTGTCCGAGATCGACAGATCGCTCAAGAGCTGTTCTAGCTCCTCAGTCAAAACGCTTGCAGATTCGCGATCTTGATTCAACTTTTCAACGACCGTATTCACCGCAACTTTGCGTTCGACCTCCTGGGCCTCACTACTTTTACTAATGCTCAACGCATCTTGCTGCACTCTCCAGTTCATCCACTGCAAAACACCCGCCAGAATCACTCCAAAAAGGAGACTAAAACCTGCCAGCATCCAGCTAATCGCAGATGACCCGGTGATCGGAAAAAGAGTAAAACCAAGTCCAATGATGAGCCCGGTTGCAAAGATGACCCAAGGCAACCAAGCCGGCAAAAGTGTTTTCACTGGGGAGTCTGAATTTTCAATAACTCCTTTGTACCCCTGCATTCCCAGTAGCATGCTTTCCTGCGACTCAATGGCTGCAGTCGTAGATGATAGATTCTGCAAGACCGTTTGAGCTGCACGAAACTGCCTTCGTTGCTTGCGCAGTTCATCAGGATCGGTAAAAACAGGTTGCTTCAAACTGAGATAAGATTTTTTGTCTGCGTTCTGATTGCGTTCTGCCTCTTTGAGCACGACGCCCGCGTTGTCCTTCTCGCTGCGAACAATCGTAAGCTGGCGATTGATTTCATCGAACTCTTTCTTGTAGTCTTGGACTCGCTGACGGGTTTGAACGGACGTGTCAACATTGTCAAACCGCGTCTCATCCCAATTTGGCCCGAGCTCTGCCAAGCGGTGATGAAAGAGCTCTCTGGTCCGCTTCACTTCATTTCGTTGGGCGTGTATTTCTTTAAGAGCTGTGGCAAATTTTTCACGCTCAGCGGCCAACGCCTCAATTTCGCCGTCCATTTCAAGAAACGCTAACCCGCGATCAAGCTGGTCCCTGCTTGAATGAAAAGTCTGCAGATTATTGAGAACCTCCTGAAGCGAATCCTGATACCCATTCAATTCCTGAGATATCTCCTGAAGACGCTTTTCCCCGTTGACGGGAAATGCCTGAGCATGTTTTACCCCAATGATCTCCCTTTTGTTCTGCGTCAACCGCACCCAAGGCTCCCGCATGCTCTGCAACTTTTCCAGTCGGGATTTCTGAAGAACCAAATTCTCCCTGGTGGATTTTTTTTGCGTTAGCTGTTCCCGTAGATTCCGCTGCTCCAATGCCATCTCAGCGTAGACCGAATCACTTTTCCTCAGTCGCGCGATCTCACCTTGTAATTCACTTAGCTGCTTCTTCAACTTTGGAAGTTTCTGTACTCTACCTCCAGGCTTAATCAACTCCTCAATCATTCGATTGAGCTTCTTAAGCGTTTCCGGAACAGAGGCAGCGCCGAGGCCCGCCCCCGCCGCCATCAGTCTCGCCTGCGCATTTTCCTCTGTGAGCACATCAAAGCCTTGCAGGTCTTCTAAGCCCATTGCAAAAACACGCTCGTAAGTCTGCCGATCCAAATTATTCAGCAGGTAATGACTTGCCTCCTCCGTACACATCTTGCCGGAGTCTGTCATCGTGAGTTTCTTGCCAATGCGCTCAACAAGGACCTCACGCCCGTCCTCCATCTCAACCACCAAGCGGCCGCCATGCAGTCCACCCGCAAGCGGTGGGTAGGAATTACTTTTCCCCCGAGCAGGCCCAAAAAGCACCATTCGAAAGAACTGCATCAGTGTAGATTTACCGCACTCATTGTTCCCGGAGACAACAATCAAACCGTTCGGCAGATCCTTGATCGTACAATCTGCAAAGATCCCAAAGCCGTCAATAGATAACTCTTTGATGTGCATGATCAATGATCGTCCGTGAGTAAATCGTCCAGTCCCATCTGTTCCGCCATCTCCAGAAGCTCACTCAGATCGTCAGCCGAAAACTCTGCAATTTCATCGACTAACTTTTGCGACTCTGGTCGGTCCATGATCAGTTGCCGAATCGTCTCACCACTGCCATCGACGCGCAAGCGATCGGCGGCCGTCAGGAAATCACCAACAAAATCATCGATTCCTCGTCGCTGATCAATGTCGACCAGACGGCGCGTTGCAACGGTCAGCGACTCGATCCATACCGAATCCTGTCGTTCCGCCTCTCCATCCCGAAGCGTTACCAGCAGATCCTCCTCGGTGCCGGAGCCATTCAATTTAGAGTGGATTTCAGAACGACCCTCGATTGCGATGCGTCCAATGCTTGGACGCGAATCTGCTTTTTCCCTGAGATGCTCCTTCAGTTCATGGAGCTGCTCCAGCAATTCATCCATTGTCTCGATCTCGCGTACGTCGAGTGTGGCTTCGTTTTCACCGAACCATCGCACCTGTTCTGTGGATACAAACTCCAATTTGATCTTACGATGGTTATCCACATTAACGTAGTAACAGCCGCGTGCTCCCGTCTCCCGAACACTGCGTCCTTGAATATTTCCCGGATAAACAATGCTCGGACCCATGGGACTCAAGATTTCACGAGTATGAACGTGCCCAAGGGCCCAGTAATCAATTCCCGATCTTTTCAGATCCTCCAGGCTGCAGGGTGCGTAGTTATCGTGGTTTTGTTTTCCCCCGACATTGCAGTGCAAAAGACCAATCGCAAATTCGGATTCTCCCTCCCGATGAAATTGAAGTGCCAGATTTTCCTCAACCTCACGAGTTGGGAAACTGATACCGTAAATATCTGCGAGTCGCTCACCCTCGCGAGACACCGTTACCTTCTCAACGGATTCACCACCGAATCGGTGAGCATTCTCTGGGAGGGCTAACTTTGCATCCCAACTATTCAAGGGATCATGATTGCCATGGATCATGTAGCATGGGATCCCGGCGGAGCAGAGACGCTGGACGGAATCGCGAAAACGGATCTGAGCTCGTAAGCTGTGCTCTGCACTATCGTAGACGTCGCCGGCAATCAGAACAAAATCCACGGCTCTCTCGATCGCCGTAGTTACAATCGTTTCAAATGAATCAAAGGTCGAATCCCGAAGCAATTCGGCAAGCCGAGGCTCCACGGCATTAATCCCAACGAAGGGACTATCAAGATGAAGATCGGCACAGTGAATAAAGCTAAAAGTGGGAGATTCCATTAGCAATTACCTTGCGTTGATCATGCGTCTGTAAAACAACCCGAGCTCCGCGCACTGAGCGTTTTCACAGGCCCGCTGAAAGGCGATCAATAAATAATACGGCATGCGCTGCCGAACTGTGAGCGAGGTGTCCTCACCAAAAAAGAGACTAACACGCGTTGGCTCAGGTTAGAATAGCCCCCTTTTACCATGCACTAGCCGATGAAACGAACACACCTCGCCTGACCTCATGTAACGCCCCCATCGATATTTTGCGAAATTCTTGCTTAATACGCCGAGCAATTCATCTATGGACGTGCCAATATACCAACAGTCGTCGTGCCGCCTCAATCAAGTCACCGGTCCCGTCAATCACAAGATCAGCGCCCTCTTTTGACCCCTCTACATACATTTCATGCATCGGCTGCACCGTTAGATCCCATTGTTGTTTGACCGAATCTGGATCTCGCCCTCTTTCAGCAATGTGTCCCCCTACCTTGGATGCGATGTATCGCGGACCGAGCAGCCGCGGTTGCGGTAGAAAAAGGTTGCAACTCCGCAGCCGGGCCGGCTTCCGGCACCATACTGTCGCTCGCGCGGATAGGATTGGG
>CAXQOB010000004.1:0-20957 GCA_964225475.1 Candidatus Nitrosopumilus sp.
GCCACTACACTTATCTATCGGAGTTGTTGACGTGTGTCTGTGCACTGATGTCGATTCGCGATTTTTTCTATTTGTACGGAATGAATCGATCATGCCGAGGGAGGGCTTATGGCCGTCAAAACCGGATCTGGTTCTCACCGGTCAGCGACAATATCAAACTGGTTTTGTTTGCCGTTGTTGTTTTGAGCCGAGCCTTGTGCCGATGGTTTCAACTAGCTGCTGCAGTTTTAGGTTGTTTGCTTTCTGCAAAGTTTGGGGCAAAGGATTCAATTCGGATGAACGTTTTAGTGGTTGGTGGAGCCGGCTATATTGGCTCCCATGCAGTCAGGTCATTGCTTGATGCAGGGCATCAGGTGCACGTCTTCGACAATCTATCGCGAGGTCATCGAGCTTCAGTGCCTCATGGACTTCTCGTTGAAGGCGAATTGACCGATGAAATCTTATTAAAGCAAGTGTTAAAACAGTATCGGATTGAAGCGGTAATGCATTTTGCCGCATTCGCTCTTGTGAATGAATCCATTGAGGATCCTGCGATTTACTATGAGAATAATGTAGTCGCTACTTTGTCTCTCTTGAAAGCAATGCAAGAGACCGGTGTAAATAAACTTGTGTTCAGTAGCACAACTGCAGTCTATGGAGAAGCGGATAAGTTACCTGTTGCGGAGGATGCAGCACGCAATCCGATTAACCCATACGGTTTCACAAAGCTTGTCGTTGAACAGGTGCTTGAGGACTATGCATTAGCTTATGGCCTTGGCTATGTAACCCTGCGATATTTTAATGCTGCTGGCGCGTGCGTGGATGGAACCATCGGTGAGGATCATGAAGTGCCGTCGCGTTTAATATCGGTGGCATTGAAGGTGGCGTTGGGACAACGGCAACATGTAAACATCTATGGCGAGGATTATCCAACGCCCGACGGTACATGCATCCGAGATTATGTTCACGTCAATGATCTTGCTGACGCGCACCTGAAAGCGTTGGAGAAGATTCAGTCCGGAAGGGGCTTGTGCTTAAATCTAGGTACTGGGCGAGGAACGAGCGTCCGAGAAATCATAACAGCTTGCCGAGAAGTCACTGGACATCCAATCCCTGAGAAGGTGGGAGAGCGTCGTGAGGGAGATCCGTCAGAACTGGTGGCAGATGCAAGTCTGGCAAGAGAAGTTCTCGGCTGGACTCCCGAATACACCGATGTGAGATCCATTGTT
The DNA here is from genome assembly GCA_964225475.1 of Candidatus Nitrosopumilus sp. Classification (GTDB taxonomy): domain Bacteria; phylum Planctomycetota; class Planctomycetia; order Pirellulales; family Pirellulaceae; genus Rubripirellula. Next base: position 1,209 of record CAXQOB010000004.1, read on the forward strand.
GAGACGGCGTGGCGTTGGCATCAGTCACATCCGAATGGATATCCCAAATCCTAAACCTGCCTACCGACCACGTTTGTGACTAAATCTTGCGACTCCGGTAGGCATTGCGCAGGCGTTAGATCAACGCCTGCTTGGTCTTTGAAGCACACAGCACTGACGATTCAACGCCGAGTTGATTGTTAGGCTTGCCAGCAGGATGAATCTTCGGATCATGTTTTTGCCGCAAGCAGCGTGTTATGAAGAAGCATCGCTATTGTCAGTGGACCGACACCTCCGGGTACCGGGGTGATGGCGGAAGCTACTTCACTTACTTCATCAAAATGAACATCACCCACGAGCCGATCACCCACTCGATTGATTCCAACATCAATGACCACCGCACCAGGTTGGATCATCTCACCCCGAATCATTTCCGGAACGCCAACCGCAGCTATCAGGATATCAGCACTGCGACAAACCTTCTCAAGGTTTTCCGTACGGCTATGAGCAAGCGTTACCGTCGCATTTGCAACCTCTGGTCCGCAACTCCCGTCGCGTTGGGCGAGCATCATCGCCATCGGTTTACCTACGATATCGCTCCGACCGACAACCACGACATGCTTGCCCGCGACGGGGATGTTGTAACGATGCAGTAGTTGGACGATGCCGTGTGGAGTGCATGGAAGAAACCGATGTCGACCCTGCATCAATCGGCCGACATTGACGGGCGAAAATGCATCAACGTCTTTTCCGGGGTCCACTGCATCAAGGATGGCTCGTTCGTCAAAACCAAGGCCAGTATGTCCTTCCCTAGGAAGGGGGAGGTGCACTAGGATCCCATGAACCGAGTCGTCTTCGTTGAGTTCCTCGATTTGTTTCAGCAATTGTTCCTGTGTGGTGGATGCTGGCAATCTGAACGTTCTACCTAAAATGCCCGCGCGCTCACACGCACGCTCTTTGTTTCTCACATACACCTGACTAGCAGGGTCTTCTCCCACGAGAATCGCGGCCAAGCAAGGCTGAGGGTTCCCTCCTGAAACCGATTTCTCAACTTCAATCGCGATTTCTTCGCGAATCTCTAATGCAATACGTTTACCGTCGAGTCTTTCAGCGGTCATTGAAAAGGGTGTCCTGTGGTGAGAAGAACCAGTCGTAGAAGAGCCGGTGGGGAAGAAGTTTCATGCAAATCACGATCACAGCGATTGTGCTGCAGGATGGTTATCAGCCGGGTGCATGCTTCGTTCAATGTAATGATGCCTCCTTCTAAACGTTGTCACAAAGTGGCCTTTTTAGGAAGCCCCTCAAGACGAAGGTCTGCGTTTTATTTTTTTTCTTTGGCACGAGTGATTTTCAATCTTTCGGGTGTCGTGGACCACACGGCAGATGCTAAAAACACCCTAAAAATGGAAGATTAACCAAATCGAAGGCGGTTCAATATTGAAAACGTTTCTTTCCTGAGGAGAGAATCCGAAGCATGAGGCTTCTGGTTGCCGAAAGACGTGAACATTAAAATTTCGCGGAGAGAAGTTGATCAAGCCTTGTTCATCTCCTTCTGCTAAATTCTGGCAGCATAAGGTTGTAACCATTCATTGGCATTCCTTGCTTTTTGAGAGAATGTTTCGACGCCTTAATATTTCAACAATTAGATTAGGATAGAAAAAGTTCGATGTCGAGCGACGAGCCAAAGCTAACCGCAGTCGAGGGAATCAAGCAAGAAAGTCGTCTTCTTCGAGGCACAATTGCGGAAGAAATCGCCAGTTCAAGTGCGTGTTTCAACTCTGATAATATCCAGTTACTTAAGTTTCATGGATCTTATCAACAGGATGATCGAGATCTTCGAACTGAGCGTAAAAAAGCTGGACTCGATAAAGCGTATTCCATGATGCTTCGATTGCGAATTCCGGGAGGACGCTGTCGAGCCGACCAGTTTCTGGCCATGCTGGATGTTTGCGAGGAACTCGGCAATGCGACGATCAAGGTCACCACTCGTCAAACGATTCAGCTCCACGGGATTGTCAAAGACAACCTCCGTCCCACGATCAAAAGAGTCAATGAACTTGCATTATCAACGCTCGCTGCATGTGGAGACGTTAACCGAAACATTATGTGTTGCCCGGCTAAACGAGTTGGGCCCGTACACGCAGAGCTCGCTCGGATAACGGATGAGTTGACCGAGGCGATGGCTCCAAAGACTGCCGCCTATCATGAATTGTGGGTTTCTGAGCCCGGGTCGAGCGAGAAAGAGCTCGTTGGCGGTGGACAAGAGTCCGAACCTCTATACGGGCCAACGTACCTGCCAAGAAAATTCAAAATGGGTATCGCGCTCCCTGAGGACAACTGTATCGACATCTACACGCAGGATCTGGGATTACTCGCTGTCGTGCGAGATGAACAAATCATCGGATACAACGTGTTGGTCGGTGGCGGGATGGGTACGACACCAGCCAAAAAGGTCACTTACCCGGCACTCGGTAAGCGAATGGCTTTTGTGACACCGGATCAAGTGGTTGGCGTTTGTCAGGCCGTGTTGAAGGTGCAACGCGACAACGGTAACCGTTCTGACCGAAAGACGGCCAGAATGAAATACCTCGTTGATCAATGGGGCATCGAGAAATTTCGACAAGAGGTAGAGAGTTATTTTGGTAGTCGTCTTGAAGATTGCACGCCAGATGATGTCACAGGTGTTGATGACCACATGGGCTGGCAGGAGCAGGGTGATGGAAAATGGTCTTATGGTCTGAATATTGAGAATGGTCGTCTTTACGATAATGATAAAATCCAATTCAAGGCGGCTATTCGTGCAATTTGCAGCGAATTCGACACCGAGATTCGGATGACCGGGCATCAAAGTTTGATCTTTACTGATATCGATGATGCGAAAAAAGATCGATTGATTGAGTTGATCACACAGCACAACATCCCGACGACGGAACAGACCAGTACCGTGCGTCGATGGTCAATGGCATGCGTGGCTCTGCCTACTTGTGGTTTGGCGATCACGGAGAGTGAACGACGATTGCCTGGATTGATTGATGGACTCGAGCAGCCCTTGGCCAAGCTTGGTCTGGACCGCGAACGATTTACGATTCGAATGACTGGCTGTCCTAACGGTTGTGCAAGGCCGTATAACGCGGACATCGCTTTGGTTGGAAAAGCCAAGGATCGTTATACCTTGTACGTTGGTGGGGGCTGGCTCGGTAATCGCCTTGCTTACATCTACAAAGATCTCGTACCAGACGCTGATATCGTTCATGAGATCGTTGGTGTTTTCGCTGCGTACAAAGCGAATCGCATCGAGGGTGAATCAATCGGCGATTTTTGCGCACGAGCCGGTCAAGAAGCCTTAGCCGAGATGGCAGATGCTGCCGAACGACCGGAGTAGTGCTCTGCTTTTGATCACTCCTCTGCCCTTCATTGGGTATTTGTTGAACCAGCCGTCATAATAGCTAGAAATCTGCTATCTTTTCCGTCGGGCGTCATTGGCGTTTAAGCGATGCTTGGCATTGATTTCTACTGCCCTCACAATTCCTTGATTTGACCCATGATTGAAAGGACTTATCGTTATGCAACGCTCCGTTTCCCGCAGAGATTTATTAGCTTCTGGGGTTGCTGCTGCCTCGCTCTCGATTCCTGCCTCTTTATCCGCGACAGAAACCGGAAAGACGCCATCGAAGGGACGTGCAAATCCAATTGCCGTTTCGACCTATTCTTATTGGCGTTATCGACCAGACAGCAAGCTTACGATTGAGCAGTGTATTGAGCTCGCAGGTGAAGCTGGATTTGATGCCGTTGAGATTCTTCACGTGCAAATGGAAGATCAATCAAATCCAACTCTCCAACGCATTAAACAGAAAGCCTTTCGGTTGGGTTTAGATTTATGTGGCTTGTCGACACACCAAACCTTTGTTTCACCTGATGCAGATGTTCGCCAAAAGAACATTGAACACACGATCGGATGTATCGAGCTGGCCTATGCTTTGGGCATTCCAACGATTCGCGTTAACACTGGCCGATGGGGAACGTCCAAAGATTTTGATGAGTTAATGGCGAACCGTGGGATCGAACCACGCTTGGAAGGTTACACCGATGAGGATGGGTTTGGATGGGTGATTGATGGTCTTGAGAAATGCCTTGCAGCGGCAGAACGCTGCGGGGTCGTTTTGGGCTTAGAAAACCACTGGGGTCTAGGGCGGACCGCGAAGGGTGTCTTGCGAGTCGTCAACGATATTGATTCGCCCTGGCTTCGTACGACACTCGACACAGGTAATTTTCTTGAGGATCAGTACTCGCAGTACCAACAACTAGCACCCCACGCGGTATTTGTCCAAGCAAAAACTTACTTTGGCGGCGGTACTTGGTACACCTTGGATATCGATTACGACCGTGTTGCCAAAATCCTCAGTGATGTGAATTATCGTGGGTACATTTCACTTGAGTTCGAGGGTAAGGAAAGCCACGAAACGGCAATCCCAAAAAGTCTCGATCTATTACGGAAGGCATTCGCTTAGCAACCGCCAGAGTGCTGAATGCCACTGGTGAAGATGATCTGAGAGAATGGTTCGGGCGAGGCATGGATGACGCTCTCGCCAGAAATCTAGTGACGACTCTCCCTGTTCCCTTCACCCATTACTCCGTTCGTTCGGTCACCTCTAAAAGGTGGTAACCAAAGTCCGTTTTAACGGGCCCTTGGACAACGCCAACCTCTCCACCGAATACAGCCTGATCAAATTCCGGCACCATTTGACCTGGCCCGAATTTCCCCAGTGCTCCTCCGCGCTGCCCAGAAGGACACGCTGAGTGTTCCGCCGCAAGTTCACCAAAGTCCTCTCCGTTTTCAATCCGTTTCATAAGATCCAGACAAGCTTCTTCTGTCGATACAAGAATGTGCCTTGCTGCTGCGGTTGCCATGTGATCAGCCTTTTGATGGTGGTATTCAGTTTGTGGAGAAGGTGTGAATTCAGTTTAACAAAACTGCTATTTCGTGAGATTTCGCAACACGGTTGGCAGGATACCACCATTACGGTAGTACTGCATTTCAACGGGTGTGTCGATTCTTACGACGCAAGGGAAAGTCTTGGTCTCACCGTTAGCATTGGTCGCATGAACGGTGATCGTTGACCGAGGCTCTAGTTCGTTGGATAGCTCTGGTATGTCAAGGGTTTCTTCGCCAGTTAGCCCAAGTGATTGCCACGTTGCTCCATCAGCGAATTCGAGTGGCAGAACTCCCATGCCCACAAGATTGCTGCGATGGATTCTTTCGTAGCTCGATGTAATGACAGCCTTAACTCCCAACATCATTGTTCCTTTTGCAGCCCAGTCGCGACTACTACCGGTGCCATATTCCGCACCTCCGAGAACAATCAGTGGGATATTGTCCTCTTGATAACGCATGGACGCATCATAAATGCTCATAATTTCGCCGCTGGGTAGGTGTTTGGTAACACCACCCTCAGTACCGGGTGCAAGCTGATTTCGAATTCGGATATTGGCGAAAGTGCCTCGAACCATGACGCGATCATTCCCGCGACGTGATCCAAAACTATTGAAGTCGCGTGTATCGACGTTTTGCTCTTGAAGGTATTTTCCTGCGGGTCCATCGCTCGCAATCGCCCCAGCCGGCGAGATGTGATCGGTGGTGACCGAGTCTCCAAGCAATGCCAGCACTTTAGCGCCCTTGATTGGACCAATATCGGGGACCGATTCATCTTTCACCGCGTCTAGGAACGGTGGGTGATGGATGTAGGTGCTATCTGAATTCCACGGGTAGATGGCGCCCGCTGCGGTTTCGATTGCATTCCAAAGTTCGTTTCCTTTGACGCCCGCCTCATATTGCTCAACAAACATTTCCGGCTGTATGGAGTGGAGAATCGTTTCCTTGATTTCCTCCGCGGAGGGCCAGATCTCTCTGAGATACACTGGATTACCCGCCGTGTCAGTCCCAATTGGATCGTTGACAAGATCAATGTCAGTGGTTCCGGCAAGCGCGTAGGCGACGACTAGCGGAGGGCTAGCTAGGTAGTTTGCTTTGGTGAGTGGATTGACTCTACCCTCAAAGTTGCGGTTTCCACTGAGAACGGCAGATGCCACGAGATCACCAGATTTTATGGCATCGGCGACTGGTGTCGGCAGAGGTCCACTATTGCCAATGCAGGTTGTGCAACCATAACCAACGGTGTGGAAGCCAAGCTGATTAAGTGAACCAGTGAGGCCCGCTTTGTCCAGATAATCGCTTACAACTCGCGAACCTGGAGCGAGGCTGGTTTTGACATGGTTAGCGACTTTGAGTCCTTTTTCCACTGCTTTTTTGGCTAGCAGACCCGCACCAATCATCACCGAGGGATTACTGGTGTTGGTGCATGAGGTAATTGCCGCAATCACCACTGCACCGTGAGAAATCTCACTGCTTTGATCTGTCTGCACTACGGTACCCGTATTACCCAGAGCGGTCTCGGGCAGTCCGAATCCGGTCTTTCCCACAGGAGCAGTCAGGGATTCATTGAATGCTTTTTTCATCTCAGCGAGAGAAATTCGGTCCTGTGGTCGCTTGGGTCCTGCGAGGCTTGGCTCTACTGACCCAAGATCTAGCGAGACGGTCTTGGTGTACTGTAGGGCTGGGCCGTCATCCGTTCTAAATAACCCTTGTGCTTTGGTGTAATTCTCAACCAACGCAACTTCTTCGGCGGTTCGACCCGTCTGTCTCAAAAACTCAAGCGTCACGTCATCAACGGGGAAGAACCCCATCGTTGCGCCGTATTCCGGCGCCATGTTGGCGATGGTTGCGCGATCAGCAACACTCATCTTGCTCATGCCGGGACCGAAGAACTCTACAAATTTTCCGACAACTCCCTCCTGCCGAAGCATTTCAACCACCTGAAGTACCATGTCCGTTGCGGTCGCCCCGGCGGGTAGAGCCCCAGTGAGTTCGAATCCGATGACCTCGGGCATGAGCATGTAGAGCGGTTGCCCAAGCATGTTGGCTTCAGCTTCAATCCCTCCAACACCCCAGCCTAGAACTCCTAGGCCATTGATCATGGTCGTGTGACTGTCGGTGCCAACAAGTGTGTCGGGCAACGCGACGGGCCCCTCCTCTGTCTCTCGAATTGCAACTACTTTGGCGAGATACTCCAGATTCACTTGATGGACGATACCGACATTCGGTGGAACTACCCGAAAGTTGTCGAATGCTTGTTGTCCCCACCTGAGAAACTCATAACGTTCTTGATTACGTTTGAATTCAATTTCGACATTTTGAGGCAGTGCTTGGTCGGAACCGAAGTGATCGACTTGGACCGAGTGGTCAATGACGAGATCAACAGGAATGAGTGGATTGATCTTCTCCGGGTCTCCACCAATGCGTTGCATCGCTGAACGCATTGCAGCGAGGTCAACAACCGCGGGGACACCGGTAAAGTCTTGTAAAACGACTCGGTAGGGTTTGAATGGGACCTCTTGTTTTGCCGGAGCCTTCGCATTCCATCCCGCAAGATTCTTGACGTCCTCTTCAGTCACGGTAAATCCGTCACAATTACGCAAGACGGCTTCTAAAAGGACACGAATCGAAAATGGTAATTCGCTAATCGCTCCATGGCCCGCTTCTTCCAACTTCTTCAGGCTGTAAAGGGTCGCTTGGCCTGAGCCAGTGTCAAATTGGGAGCGGACTCCAAATGGGTCAAAACTCACGTTACTCTTCTCTGAATAAAAAGGCAAAACAGATCATCTCTCGGATGGTCAGTTTAGCGACCTCACTCCGTTCTGTCTGCCGGGGCAATGGTCTGCGTTCGAGATGACAATTAGAGTTTTGTCGTATTTTGCCCACTATTATTGGCAAGTAATGCCTGATAGAAGTTCCGATAGCGATCCATGATCATGGGCATGGAATACCGACTCGCGATCAAGCCTTGATTCTCGCTGCCTAATCGCTGCCGTAGCTCGTGCTGTTCCATTAGATTTTGCACCCGATCCGCCATTTCGGCGCTGCGACCCGGTTGGAAGCCTTGGAGAGTAGCGGTATCGCGAAGCAGCTCTTCACTGCCCTCTACAAGACTGCATACGACCGGTTTTCCCGCAGCCATTGCTTCGAGCATGACATTGGCCATGCCCTCGTAACGACTTGGCAGGATCAATAGCTCACTGGCTTGAATCCATGGGACAACGTCAACTTGCCATGGTAGGCATTGTACGCGGTCTGTTCCAACCTCTTGGACCCATTGGTCGATCTGTTTTCGCAGTGGCCCTTCACCAATTAACAGTAGTTTTTGATTTGTTCCGCTTGGTGCAATTCGGTCAATTTGCTCTTGAAGGAGTTCCAGTCCTTTTTGGTGATCAAGCCGCCCGATGAACAAAGCAACTCTTGAATCGCTGGGCCAATCGAATGCCTCCCAGGATGCTGGACGGTGTTGCGCAAACTGGTCGAGGTTGACGCCGTTGGGAATGACGGATGTGTTCGATGGATTACATCCCAGGATTCGATGTGCAAATTGTGATACTGCCCTACTGACACACAATGTGTGATCGACTTGCTTAAGTGAAATTTTCTCTAATTGATTTCGCCATCGGTTTTCCTGCGCGACACGAATGGCAGCCACACACTTTGTTACGTTCGCAGATGTAGATGCGTACGCACCAATGACGTTGGCATGGTGTAGGAACGTTTGCACCACGTCCGGTGTGTCATCGGTGAATTGTTTTTTCAGGAATTTGTATGCGCTCACCGCTTGCCAAAGTGAATTGCATTGTGCGGATTGCACTGTGATGCCCGCTGTCTGAAGGCGTTCAACTAATCCTCGCTGCTCACCCGTGGGCAGTGATGCCAATGAGAAAACACGAACGCGATCACCACAGTGATGCATTGTCAACGCGATTTCAGTAAGGCATTTTTCCGCACCACCGACAAACAATTCCGTGATGACAAAATCAATTCGCATGCTCTTATCCGCAGTGTGTATGCGAAACTCATATCACTGTACTTATCGGATTCTACCCCAGATTTTTTCCATCAAGGCATGCATTCGAGGGTCATGCTCTTTTAGCTCCGCTCGTACAAAGGGAAAAAAATCATTGACGCCTAGATACGCCTCCGTGCACTCGGCAAAGTACTCTTTGTGATTGGTTAGGCCGTAATGTCGTACTTTAGATCCCGTGTAGAGCGTTACTTTTTCGTAAATTCCTGCATTCCTTGCTTGCTCGTAATTTGCAATGACTTCGGGATGCTCAAACGAGAGGATTTGATCGTGATAAGCGTGTGCTAATTCGTGCAGGACGACATAGGGATGCTTCGCCCATTGTGATGGATTCAGTAATTGTCTCGCTCGCGGGATATGAACATGTTTAACCAAATTGGGGTCATGGCCGTTTCGTTCCAACCAACTACGGCCCGGGTGGTATTGCATGTTGGTTAATTCATGCATCCAGTCAATGCGAATCGGTAGTTTGCGAAGGGATTCAACTCGGTCTGGTGGAAGAATCCAGATGATTCGTTGCAGGTGATTGGCCAGTGCTTTCAAAGCTAATTCACCTTCGGCTTGGTTTTCCTCGGATAAGAGTGCAGGGTCAATTTCAATCTTCCAGCCTTCAATCGTGCGAACAATTGGCTTGGGGAATGTCTTCGCCTCCGAGGCACTTTCGATGGCGACTAATGTCAGCATGAGGCAAACGAGGTAGATGCTGATTCGGCGGTAAGACCAAGGGTTGATGGATAGCTCGCCCTGGGCCGAAGATTCATTGGTGCTTTTGAGACGCATGGCTTGGTCACGGAGGTTGGAAGTTGAGATGAGGTCAATTTGCAGACGCGAGCCCAATCAGAAGCCTGAGTCCTGCAAAATGTTTGGGGCGACTTCACGCATAGTGGGGTTTGGCGTCACGTTAATTGCCGCTTACGGCGTGGAACGCTTGGTAATTATTGGCGCGAGAAGAAGTCATTATTTTCGGGCTTTCACTGTCCCATGAAAGTCGGTAAGTCTTACCCAATCCGACTAATCATAACAGGTGTTTCTCTCTGTTCGTCAGCATAGTGCTTTTTGCGTGGTGTTTTTATCCGCATTAGACGAAGTCACAGGGAAAATGCGAATCTCATTTGGACTCGTTAACCAACGCGGGTGACGATCATTCAGGGAAGAGTCAAATCATGAACGCAGTAACATTCACTTTTGAAACTGTGCACGGTGTCAAGCAGTCATTCTGCTTGGGTCTTACGAGTACCGCCGATAAGTCTCGCGAACGTGAAACACAGGCGTCTTGCGGCAAAGTGGGCTCTGCTCCGTCCGCATTAGCTGATCAGGACGAGAAGTCAGGACGTCGTTAAAACTCGATTTCCTATGACATCGAAGCTTTGTAGAGTGATAGTGCATGAACCGTTTGTCGGACATCATGCACTCTGAGGATGTGAATTCCTTTACTGGCCAACGCTAGAGAAATACCAAGTGTTCCTGCGGTTCGGTCTGCATCTTTGTCACCGATCATTTTTCCGATGAAACCTTTGCGCGAATGTCCGAAAAGGATGGGGCAACCAGCTTCGGTGAATCGGTTTGCAGATCGAATTAGTTCTAGGTTGTGATCGTGTGTTTTGCCAAAGCCTACACCTGGGTCAAGGCAAACACGTTCTTTCGGGATGCCCATCCTGATACAAGATTCGAGTCGTGCGAGTAGGTAACTGTGGATTTCTTCAACTACATTTTGGTAGTGGGGATTATCCTGCATGTTTTGCGGTGTTCCTTGCATGTGCATGACACAAACACCGACCTGATTTTGCGTGGCAACCATTGGCATTGCAGGATCGCTTTCTAGACCGGTGACATCATTGATTATTTCCGCACCAGCATCGATTGCGGACTCAGCAACCGTTGCTTTGCTGGTGTCAATGCTGATGGGTATTGAAATGCGACCTTGAAGTGCCTCAATGACCGGAAGTACACGTCGCTTTTCCTCGTCTGCCGATACAGGATCGCTATAGGGACGCGTGCTCTCACCGCCGATGTCAACAATCGCGGCGCCATGGTCCTCCATTTTTAATGCGGCGGAGACCGCATCTGCGGTTCTGAGGTGTTTTCCACCGTCTGAAAAACTATCAGGGGTTACATTTAGAATTCCCATGACAGACGGGCTATTCTCAAAGCTGAGTTTCCGTTTTCCGATATCCCAAAATATCTGATTCACTCAGGTTTCCTCGGTCAAATCAAAATGATCTTGGTTCTTTGTCGGATGATGTCGGCGAATCACCATCTCTTTTCCATCTGGGAGACGATTCGAGAAGCAAGTTTCTCAATTGCCTCCTGAGTTGCAGTATCGATCGATTGCCCTGCTTCGGGAACAAATCTTGAATCTTGACCGAACGTCATCGAGAATTGATTGTCGGTGCTGAGATTATTTTGCATCAACTGCTCGCCGGCTCTTGATGTCCATTTTGCTGATGCCGTGATAATAGCATTGAGAGCACGAGGGTCATCATCATTCGTCTCGGTAAGCACTTGCTTGGTTTCATGGTTAATCGTGACGTTTAAAGTGCTATCGGCGTTTGGATTACCCGTAACCTTATACGGTGTTCGACGATCAATTTCCTTCACAATGGCTTCGCTCAACCGAACTCCCAAGTCGTGCCGGAATGTTTCGTTTTTCACCACCGGAACATGAACGGTCCGAATTCCTTCGCGGAACATGGATGCTGAGCCAATCTGATAAGTCGCGCATCCGCTCGATGTGACGAGGGAAATCAAGATTGCCAAGCTCAGAATCGCTGGCATTCTAGGCTGGATTGGAGAAACAATCGGAGCTTTCATAGTCTTGAATCCATTGCCCTTGGTCAGGCGTTTCTTCCGGAAATTTAACGACGGATTACAGAGGTAGAATCTGCCTCAATTGGCTGGTTCAACTCCAGTGGCGAGTCCGCGGCGGTTGAATCTGGGAAGATCGTCGTAAGCCATGAGAGTCGTTGCGCTGGTCGCAGTGGTTTTTGTTCAGTTGCTTCCAAACGTTCACGGGCTTTTTTCGCATGGGGTGTGTCAGGGTATTTTGTTAGCAGCTGGTTGTAATAAAACCTTGCCGCTCCGAATTCTTTTCTTTTCTCTCGGTATTCAGCACGATATCGCAGTCGTTCAGCCTGCAGGAATCCGATTCTTGCGGTGAGCTCCGACAGGCGTTTGCTGTGCGGATCTACTGGTGAACTTAATTTGTCTGGAAACCTCTCTCGTGTATGTTTTGCAAGTTTTTCCGCCTCCTCTAGAGCCAAGCCGCTGTACTTGGGCCCGCGGTAAGTTTGCAGTTTTACATCGACACCAAGTAGGTGGGCCATGAAGAGGTGTTCGCTGTCAGTGAAAGTTTCGCGCAGGTCAGTCAGGAATTCATCCGCCTCCTGATATTTTTCTTGTCGCATGTACTCCACGGCGGCGGCCATGGTTGAATCATCTGCTAAGCGTCCAGTTGGATCATCGAAGCGTATTTGATCCAGTACGCGTATCGCATGACCCTGGGCATCGAGACGCGGTCGTTTTGGGTCCGTCAAATTGATTGGAAGCCAATTAGCTTGATTGGCTTGTGACACTTTGATCCAGTATTGGCTGATCGAAAAAAGTCGAGCCGCGACCTTATCGAGATGACGGTTGCGGGGGAAGGTTTTTTGTAAATGCTCGTAGACCTCAGATGCTTCGACCAATCGGTTGGCGAAGAAAAGACTTTCACCTTGCATGAACATCGCGTCCTGCTGCAAAGCCGTCTTTGGTGACATTTCACCTGCCTGCTCGAACAGTTTCGCTGCTTTGATGTAGGTTTCGGCAGCCAATTCACTTGGCTGTTGTATCGCAGTTTTAAAGGTTTGGTCGGCGTTCTGATACCATTCTCTCGCCTGCGAGTTATTATCTTGTTCCTGTCCGGTTAAACGCATCAAAAGCTGTTGGCTTTTTTCCGTGAAGCTCAACTCAGGTACCGGGACGGCGTTTTTTGGGTCTTCGATAGTTTGCGCGGTACGCTCTTCGCTGCTCGGTTCTGCAGCCTCACGCCCGAGTTGGGAATTGCTCGCATTTGATGAGGTTTCGTCCTCATCACTCATTTGGAACGTTTGATCAGAATCAAGGGTTAGATCATTTATCCCGGCCAGTGTGGTGCATCCGGTTACCCAGCCGGTGCATAGGATCACGACGAAACGTGTTGCAGCAGGAATTCTTGCACTCCAGCGGATTCGCTTGCGAGTGTCTTTTCTCTCTGAAAACATCCTTGTTGGTCCTCGCGTTATGCGATGGTTTCTCTTTTGGCCATCATGGGTAGAAATGCTTGCATCCTTGGCAGCTTTCCTACCACATTTTGTATGTAACGATTCAGTAAACTTCGCAATTCACCGTAGATCTGCTCTGGAACAATCAGTGGGTGTTGAAGTTCTGGGTCTTGTAATTCTCGAACAAAGTCCATGGTTTCACTGCGTATCATCACAATTGATCTTTGCCGTGACCTGCAAGACCCACACACCACCCCACCACCCTCCAATGCAAACGGTGTACGTCTCTCGCGACTCACTTTTACACCGCAATCCGTGCAGGAATCGGTCTCTGGAGCATGTCCTAACATTCTGAGAATCTGTAGATCAAAGAATGCTAACGAGGACGCAACAGGTCCAGTTCCATCGAGTTGTTGTAAAAGTTGAATGGTGAGTTCGTAGACATCGGGATGGGGAGCATGATCATCTAATAACAGACGCAGCAGTTCAGCGACATAGTAACCGCCGTACAATCGCTCAAGCGATCGATCCGCACCGCGGAATCGTCGATGAAGTTTTGCTTCGGTTAGCAAATCCAATGCATCGTTATGCTTTCTGATGACGACTACACGACAGACCGACAGTAGGTCAAGCGCGCCTTCAAAAGGGCCTTTTGGCCTTCGAGCCCCTTTGGCAATGGCGGAAATCTGCCCAAACTCCTTCGTGAGTAGTGTCACGATCAGACTGGTTTCGCTGAATTCAACAGTCCGAAGGACGATCGCTGTGGTTTGGTCAGCACTCAATACTTCAGGCTCGCTTGACTAAGAAGATGCAATTAAAACTGATAAAACGCGGTTTTCGCGTTGTTTTCTGGGAAAGAGGGCTCGATCCCTCTTGGTGATTTTATTGCTAAATCTCACCATATTCGCCCAGGGAGGATAGCAATTCGCTCATCTCCGCAGCAGCATGCGAATCCGATTGTGACCGCGCTTCGTCAATTCCACGACGCAGGTAATCACGAGCCTCTTCAATTTCACCTTTTTCCGACAATTGCTGAGCCGCCATGAAAAATGCGGCCACGCATGGAGGATGATCACCAATCAGGGCATCAAGGATCCGGAGACTCTCCGATACATTGCCCTCACTTCGGTACTCCATCGCAAGACTATATCGAAGAAAAGTATCATTTGGATCTTCTGCTAGCATTGATTCAATCTTCTCTCGCCGGCTCACTATTCGACTCCTAATTACAAACAAGATGTGATCAAAGCAGGCACAAAGTAGCATCTTACGTTTACAGCGAGGCATGTTGCAGTAGTTTTCTTGCTCGATCAACCTGCTCGATCCAAAACTTCACCGTTCACTTGGGAGGCCCGACCCTGCACCCGTCCTTCTGAGCCAGTGTATCCTCGAATAAAGCTTGGTGGAGACGGCCATTACGGATCGGAGGTTTCCTCTTTTTCCCGTTGTAGGCATTTCAGGCTCCATCTCTGGTAAGCCACCCATTTACCTCTGAACCAAGGTTACAGTTGAACTCGCATCAGAGATTTAGCCAAAGAGGAGAGACGTGCTTTTCGATTGGATGAAACTCTGCACGCTCTGTTGTTACTCCGGTTGTCCGCTGCGTTGATTCACCTTGGGGGGGAACCGCTTGGTTGCTAGCAAATTGATCGTTAATTTCGATATGGTCGGCATAATCCGCAAAATTGATTTAATGCGTCTGGTTTCATTAGCCGATACGCGAAGAGGATGATTTACCTCGAGACCTCAACACGAGAGATACGCATGGATCGCGTCAGACGCACCTTGTGCTTGGCTTCAAAGGCGATTGCAGTTTCAGCAATTTGCCTCACCTCTAGTTTTGTTAGTGCTGAGAATGCTAACCCTCAGCGATCTTCAGTGACTGAGGGTCGATCTGTGATCAGGCAAGTTGCTGCAAGTGGTAATAGTCAAGCGGTTAAGCCTGGTCTACTGCAGGCGTTCGCCAGCACATCGAATCAAGGGTCATCAAGTTCCGACACCTCCGGTGGGTTGTTAGGAACTTGGTTCGGAGCGACTCCATCGTCCTCGACGAAGTCTTCGGCTTCGAAAACGGGGAATCAACGGACCACCAAAGTATCCGTAACTGCGAACACGTCATCCAAATCAACGAGCACGACCAGTCGTCCAGTCTCAACTCGGCGAGTGACGACGCAAGATTCCAAGGCTGACTGGAGTGGTGTGCCATTTCATAATCCAAAAGCGATGAGTGCTACTCAAGGTCTCGTTCCCCTTAGCGATCCAGATCCCAATGCGACAACGCCTGCTGCTCGCAGTAGCGAAGCGGTTAATAAGATTACTTTACCCAAGGTGCCTGTACCTCCGAGAACCTTACCAGCGACTCCTGCCAACGTCGCAGCGGCTGTTGAAGTGATGAGTTCGCAAGGAACAGCGGGTGAGGCAACTGCTGAACCAACAAGCAGTCGGCGAAGTTCAAGACGCACAGCGGCGTCGTTTTCGAATAATGAAAAGGCATCTGCTGGGAACCCGTCAAAAACGACCAGCGAGCCTGCAGAAACGTCAAGTGACGACGTCGCGGATCTGGTCCCGAAAGTCGCCCGAAAGCCCGTTACTTCTGCTGAAGAGAAGCAACCGATCGACCAAAAATTGAGTGCTTCAGAACCATCAAAGTCTTTGGAGAAAAAGGTAGAACCTAGCACCCCAGCAACGGAGGGATCAAAGTCTGATGACTTAGAGCCATTACCGCCTGCGACGTTGCCAGCGGAGGACGGGCAGGAAGCCGAAGAGGATTCGTTGCCCTCATCGAGTACCGAACGAGATTCTGAGTCACTTCCCGTTACTGCCGCTTCTCATCGTCCTGATTCTGAGAACGTTTCAGCTGAATCCAATGAAGCGACCACAGCAGATACTTCAGATGATTCCTCAGAGTTATCCTCTGCCGAAGTGGAGTCCACGAACGATGCACCGGTTGAGCAATCAGTTGCCATGCCCGAAGAGCAACCCGCTGCGGTCAGCGAAAGATTGCCATCAACAAGTGAGACATTGAGTGCCAATGATTTGCGAGGCCAATCAATCGCTGCTGAGGGAACCAATGCAGGTTTGGGCTCCTCAAAGACGATGCAGCTTTCACCTCCGACCACACCTGATTTTGGTGTCAATGCGAAACCGGATGATGCATCGAACCAAATGCGGGGGCAACCGGGGGGCGTTGGGAAAATAACGAACACCAGCTCAGAGCTGCCGGGAATACGAGTGACTACCAAAGGACCCGAGTCGATCCTCATTCGGCAGAATGCGGAGTATGTGATTTTGGTTGAGAATCGCGGCCAAATTGATGCCGACGGTGTCCTTATTCGAGCCTTGGTTCCAGAATGGGCAGATTTGCGAAGTCAATTTGCAACTCGAGGAGAAATCGCCAGCATCAAGGAAGGTTCATCCAATCGGCTTGTCTGGGATATTGGGAAGCTTCCCGCTGGTGAATCGGAGACCATGAAGTTGCAACTCATTGCATCGCGCAGTGGTAACTATGACTTGGATATTGATTGGACCCTCGTGCCCCAGAAGAGCGTCGCTCGTGTTCAGGTGCGTGAACCACGATTAAACCTGAGTATCGAAGGGCCTGAGCAAGTCGTCTTTGGTGAATCACAAACCTATAAAGTGCGAGTGCTTAATCCTGGTAACGGGACAGCATCCAACGTGACTTTCACACTATCACCCAAATCAGCAACCCCACAAACACAGAAGATTGGTGATATTCCACCCGGCAAGGAGGCTCAATTCGATATTGAATTGACTGCTAAAGATCACGGCGATCTGCAAATTCATGGTTTAGCTTCAGGCGACTTTTCACTGCGGGCTGAGGCCGAAAAAATCATCAAGGTATCCTCTGCGAAGCTGGAGGCTGTGTTGACAGGGCCGCAGGTCAAGTATCAAAACACCGAGGGCTTGTATAGCTTGCAGGTGCAGAATCACGGTGACGCACCCAGTGAGAGTGTTCAGGCTAGCCTTCGGTTACCCTCTGGTGTTAAGTACCTCGGTGGAATTGAAGGGGCCGTTCAGCAGGATCAAGTCTTGCGTTGGGATCTCCAAGAAGTCGCTCCCGGAGCAATAAGGACTTACCAGTTCGCGTGCAATATGACCGCAACGGGAGAGCATCTGTTTAGCTTTGATTGCCGTGGAACTGCTGCAGGGGCTGCTGCGGTATCCATCGCGACACGAGTCGAGTCGATCGCTGACTTGGTGCTGACGGTGAGTGATCCAGTGGCGCCTGCTCCAATCGCAACTGATGTTCCCTACGAAATTGTGATTCGTAACCGAGGTAGCAAAGAAGCAACGGACGTTCGCGCAATTGCACAGTTCAGTCACGGTGTGGAGCCGATTCGAATTGAAGGTCAAAGCGGTGAAGTGATGACCGGTCAGGTTCTCTTCGATCCCATTCCTCGAATCGGTGCAGGTGAGGAGGTCCGTGTCCGTGTAATCGCTCAAGCCGACCGACCAGGGCATCATCGTTTCCGAGCTGAAATTCGATCAGGCGATACGGTTCTGGTTGCAGAGGAAGCAACTCATTACATGAGCCCTGATGGAGAACGAGTTAGTCGCCGAAGCTCCGAGCGTTTACGTCGCTAGGGATCAGGGGGAGATGGGTTGCATTTGAGTCAACCTTTTGTGGACTCTCGATCTCCAAACGGACAAGCTATTTCGGTTATTTATTTGAGCTGCCTTCCCGAGTGAGGCAGCTTTTTTATTTTATCTCGGCACATCACTCTTTTTCGGGATTCATCTCGGTGTCGATGAATTCAAGCGGTTGTGTTTCTCGCACATCAGCTACTCGAATCGCAAGCTTGCCAGCGAGAATCTGTCGAAACGTTTTGCCGACAATCTCACCTCTCCAACCATCCAGCAAAGCGGGAGTTCTATCGTGGTCACGACGATCAAGTTCGTAGCCTAGCAATTCCCGTACGTCATCCGCATTGCCAACGATCGGAGGAGCGAGTTTTTGTTGGCGACTGATGCACGCAATCGAAGTTGAGAGAAACTGGCTGAGCATTGGCGATACAGAACGTCGTGTTCCTCTTGGTCGTCTTGGCAAGTCTTTATCAGGGGTCTTCAATCCCTTTTGAATTGCAGCAAAAATTGCGTCGTAATGATCGGCTAAACCTCGCCGCTCCATGCCTCGGATGTCTCGAATCTTTTGCGGGTCGCTGATGCTTCGGCGAGCAAGTTCAACCATCAAGTCATCGCGTAGGATTCGCTTGGGAATACGATCCCGCCTCTTGGCTTCATTTTCTCGCCACCTCCACAGATGTCTGATGATTTCTAATTGTCGAGGTTTTAATCCGGAAGAACCGCTCACTCGACGCCAATTCTCTTTGGTCTCGCCGTCAATCACTTTTTGCTGCAAACGATCCGTCTCTTCTTCCAGCCATTTTGCTCTGTCAAGCTCTTTGACCGATTGGTTCAGTTGCTCGTACATCTGAATCAAATCGGTTACATCATGAAGCGCGTACTGAATTTGCGCGTTGGAAAGAGGACGTCGTGACCAGTCGGTTCGAGTCTCACCCTTTGGAAGGGTCTTGTTAACCAGTTTACCGACCAATGTTGCCAAGGAGGCAGGATACTCCATGCCAACGAACCCAGCGGCAAGTTGCGTATCAAAGAGGCCTGCGATTGGCTTACCGCTGTAACGGAAGCAGAATCTTGATTCCTCGCGAGCAGCATGAGCGATTACCGTTCGACCAGGATTCGATAGAAGTTCCCAGAAGCAAGTTGTGTCTTCCACGCTTTCGGGATCAATCAATGCAAGGTATTTAGGTGTCGCAACCTGAATCAGGCAGAGTTTTGGCCGATAGGTGTCTTCAGAGACAAATTCTGTGTCAAATGCAACGAGTGACTCAGTCGCGATGTTCTCGCAAAACACTTCTAATTCAGCGGTCGTGTTTATGGACTCGTACTGCAATGTTAATCTGACAGTTTTCGGGAAGCGAGGAGCGTTGGCGTGCTGGGTCTAATCTAACTTGGGATGCTAAAATGAGCCAAGCGGTGAAGAATAGATTGTTTCAATTTCCGGGTGACTTCTTGATTATGCACCAATCGTGACAATCAAATAGTGCCTGAAAGCGGTTTTTGGGCGGTCCAAACCATATTTTGTTCGCTCGCGCCATTCGTAATCAGTGTTTGAATAACCACGCTTGATTACCTGCATCACCAGATGAAGACGTCCGCAGATGAAGACATCAGAAAAGTACCCGCTACCGACTTCTGCCGAATGTCACGCTAAACCAGCGTCTCTGGTTAGCGTCCGCGATCTTGCTGAATTTGAGATGGTCTATGAAGCTGGTGTCGATATCGTTGATTTGAAGGAACCTCGCTCAGGAGCGCTTGCCCCCACGGATTACGAAACTTGGAGTTCGGTTTCTGTTTTTTTTGATGGTCGTGAGAAACAAAAAGCTAGATTGACCAATGGTTCAGCACCGTTACTGTCAGCTGCTTTGGGAGAA
The DNA here is from genome assembly GCA_964225475.1 of Candidatus Nitrosopumilus sp. Lineage (GTDB taxonomy): Bacteria > Planctomycetota > Planctomycetia > Pirellulales > Pirellulaceae > Rubripirellula. Next base: position 20,862 of record CAXQOB010000004.1, read on the forward strand.
AATAAAGAGGCCTTTGCGGTTGCTGGTGGTTTGCCGTCCATCTTCGATTTTGCAAAGGCCGGGCCTTCTGGAATTACGAACAAGGTACAGTTGTCC
>CAXQOB010000005.1:0-11559 GCA_964225475.1 Candidatus Nitrosopumilus sp.
AACAGGTGCGAAAGGGATCAACAGCGTTGATAACAATGTCGAACCTCAATTCACCGTAGCGGACCAGGACCGAGAAGCGGGCATCGCTTTATACGAAAGATCGATCAAGTCGATATTTCAGGACCACTGCTACGAGTGTCATGGCTTTGACAGTCGTAAGGGGGGCCTGAATCTGACCACACAAGACGCTGCCCTCCGCGGCGGAGAAAGTGGCCCGGTTCTCATCGCAAAGCGCCCCGATGAAAGTCTTCTCATGCAGGCGTTGCTCCATGCTGACGACAACCTGAAGATGCCACCAAGTGGGAAGCTCAATGCGAAGCAACTTGCCGATGTACGTGAGTGGATCAAACTAGGAGCACCATGGTCGAGTCAATTTGGCCCGGATGCGGGAAGAGATGCGAGACAATTGGCTGCGTTGCATTGTGAGCCAGCCGAAATCGTTTTCGCGGAATCTGGACAGCAACAAATCCGCGTGATCGCCCTTTGGGACGACGGTACCCGTGAAGACGTCACCTGCCTGTCGCGATTTCAAACCAACGACGATTCGATTGCCACCGTCGACAATGATGGACTGACCACGTCAACCGGCGCTGGTGACACTCATGTGGTCGTCTTTTACGACAACGGCGTGACTGCAATTCCAGTACTTCGGCCGTACGACAATGCGGCTTCGGCTCAGATCAGCTCGTCCAACGCGGATGCCGAGCTGCATCCCATCGACCAGATGGTAAATGCAAAGCTCGAAAAACTTGCCCTGACACCATCACGACTCTGCACCGATGCCGAGTTTCTGCGGCGGGTCAGCATTGATATGACCGGTACGCTGCCGGCCCCGCTTGAAATCAAAAACTTTCTTGCCGATTCATCAACAGACAAACGAACCCGAAAAATTGATGAATTACTGGAACGTCCTTCCTATGCAGCATGGTGGGCGAACAAACTCTGCGATTTCACCGGATGCAATCCCAAATCGATCAGCAGCCTGATCGAAGTGGCCAGGGAAGAAGGCTATATCCAGGCATCACAGTGGTACGACTGGATCAACGAACGCGTCATGCGAAATGAGCCTTATGACAAAATCGTCGAAGGGATCATGCTGGCTGATCTGTCGGGTCGAGGTGAAGGTATGCCAACCTTCTGGACCCGACAAAGTTTGAAAGAGCCCAAAGACACTGCGATGTCGGTCGCCCATGCGTTTCTTGGCATTCAGCTGCAATGTGCCGAATGTCACAAGCACCCGTTCGACCAGTGGACGCAGGCAGATTTCAATGACTTTGGTCGCTTCTTCACGTCTGTCACCACGACCAAGCGACAATCAAGAACCCGAGAGAAAACAACACTGGGTTTATTGCGCAGTCAAACCATATCACTGGAACCAGGTGACGACCCCCGCGAACCAGTCATGAATTGGATGCGTGACAAGGAAAATCCTTGGTTCGCTCGTGCCTTTGTCAATCGGGTCTGGGCTGGCTACTTCCAGATCGGCATCGTTAATCCACCGGACCAATTTACCCCGGCGAACCCACCAAGTAATCCGGCATTGCTGGAATGGCTGACCACAGGTTTCATCAATCAGAACTTTGATATGAAATGGCTGCATCGCCAGATCGCCAACAGTGCCGCCTACCAGAGAAGTTGGGTCCCCAACAATTCGAACCGGAACGATCGCCGCAACTACAGTCGAGCCATCCCACGACGCATCCCCGCCGAGGTGATGTATGACGGAATGAAACAGGCAACCGCATCGGCCGATAAAATGCAGGAAGTACGGAATAATCTCAGACGACGGGCCTCGGGTCATCTTTCCATGCGGATGGCAGGCACGCATGCCATGAAAGTCTTTGGAAAACCCGATCGATCCATCAACTGTGACTGCGAACGGGTCAATGAGCCAACCCTGTTGCAATCCATTTTCACGCAAAACGACCCTCTGGTTCGAATGCGTGTGGCCGACAGCGATTGGATCATCGACATCGAAGACGCAGAAGCTGCCAAACAGCAGCTGGATCATGATTCACTGGTCGAGCAGGTCTGGTTGAGAACTGTTGCGAGATTGCCCAGCAATAAGGAAAAGCAGCGTGCAAAACAACACCTCAACACATCCGATACCATCGCTGCCGGCATCTCTGACTTGCTCTGGGCAATGATGAATACGAAAGAGTTCCTGTTGAATCACTGATCACACCGCTGAGCCAAATGAGGAAAAACATGCGATTCCTGATTTGTTTCTGTATAACGCCAAACCGTCACCATTTTTACTGCTGCGACCATGATGACTTTTAAACGCCGCGAAATGTTGCGAATCGGAATGCTGGGGACGGGATTGTCGTTGTCTCAGTACTTGCGTATGCACGCAGCCGAAACCCCCAATGCACGCAAGCGATCCGGCATCTTCATTTTTCTTGAAGGCGGCCCATCCCATCAGGACTCCTTTGATCTCAAGCCTGATGCGCCCGTCGACGTGCGTGGCGAATTCAAACCGATCGCGACCAATGTCGAGGGAATCCAGATCTGCGAGCATTTGCCACAACTGGCAAGTCGGGCTGACAAGTATGCGATCATTCGCGGAATCACGCACAGCGTGCCTGACCATGGACTTGGCAAAAAGTATCTGCTGACCGGAAACAAGCCGTCACAAACGGTCAGTTACCCCGAATATGGCAGCGTTGTCAGTCACGAGCATCCCTCGGACCCTAACCTGCCGACCTATGTTTCCATCGACGAATCTTTTGTTGGGCCCGGCTATTTGGGAACACAGTACAGCGCTTTGACAGCAGCCAAACCACGCCACGGGATACCCTATTCGGTACGGGGCATTTCGTTGGAAGAAGGCCTGACCGTCGATCGCTACAAATCACAGAAGCGACTTCTTGATGATTTGGACATGGCATTTAAAGGTTTCGAAGATCTTGATGATCAAGTTCGTGGGATGGATCGGTTTGCTGAGCAAGCATTTGACATTATCAGTTCGCCGAAAACGCGAGCTGCATTTGATCTGTCGCAAGAAAAAGCATCCGAGAGCGAACGATTTGGTAAACATGAATTTGGTCAGAGTTTGATGCTTGCGTCTCGGTTAATTGAAGCCGGTGTTCATTTTGTTACCGTAAGGCTGCGTCCAGCAGAATTTGACTTTGATACACATCAAGATAATTTTTCGCGTTTAAGAACACTCTTGCCACCGTTTGATCAGGGACTCGCTGCATTGCTTGATCGCCTCGAAGAACGCGGGTTATTGTCCTCCACTGCGATTATGGCGGCCGGTGAATTCGGCAGGACACCCAAGATTAACGGCACGGCAGGTCGCGATCATTGGGCCAGAGCGATGTGTGCTTTGCTTGCCGGTGGCAACGTTCGTGGGGGCCAAGCGATTGGAGCAACCGATTCCATCGCTTCCGAACCCAAGGACGTTGGTTATTCACCCGACGATCTTGCTGCTTCATTTTTTGCCAACATTGGGATTGCACCTGATCAGGAGTTTCAATCAAACGTGGGCAGACCTATCACGCTGGTGAGAGATGGGTCAATCATTCGCCAGTTATTCTGAGTTGCAAATTCCAAAAGAGGTCCAGTGCTGATGCGCCTGACTCGGACCTTGTTCTGCAGATTGATCAAGCATTTTGATCGGCCGAGCATTTTGGTTTTGGACTTATTTCCATCTTATGTGCTGTTTTTATTTTCGCAGCGCGTCATTTCCTTTGTGAAAGCTGTTCTGCCAAAATCCTAGGTAGGCCAAAAAGGTTCAAATATCGTGTAGGATGCGTTCCTCTCGATGACAGCACCCATTTTATGGCGACTAGGACGAATTGCGATGATCAAGTACTGGCTGACTGCCTCTGTAGTGGCGTTACTCTGTTTTCCTTACTCCTCAACGAAGCTGGTCGCGGGTCCCATCGAGGATTCTCAAGTGATTCCGTTAACCGAAGAGGGGCAGCAATTGGAGTTGGCGTTCACACGTCAATTGGAGCATCTTCGAGAGAAGCTGCTGGCAAAAATACCAGCTGTTGATCAGTTGGGTGGCGAACGACTTAATCGGTTGATCACGGATGAATCCTTGGACGATGATTTAGTTCGATTCGTTGTTCTCAAAGAAGCAACGCCAGCTGGACTGGCTCGTTTTGCTCAAGTCGGAGAGCAGCAGAAACAATTGCTCAAGACGTTGCTTGCCAATCCTCCTCTTATGAAAGAGATGCTGATCGCAGATGGTGCCAAAGCAGTAAAGCATCGACGTGGTTATGGACCAGCTCAGTACGGTCGTTGTATGGAAATCTACGATGCGATCAATCGTTCGAGCTCACGTGCTTCATCTGGGGTTTTTCACCGTTTGTCACTAGCGATCAGCCTTGAGCATGCGGTTCCGGTTATTCAAACCAACCCGGTTGAGGATACCGTTTCAGCCGGTTTTGTTGACCCGGTTGCAAGATTTCAACATTACCAGAAGGCGTTCCTGGATGGCGAATTGGATCGAGCATTCGATCGCTTGACCACTTGGGATTTGCGAATGGTGGTTGATGGTGATGAACCTGACGACACGCTCGCTTGGGGACGTCAAATGTTGCGGAACTTTCGCCCCGATCATGTTCTGGATCCCAGCGATGGTTGGCGATATGTAAGCATCGTGGGTTCCAATGTGAGGTATGGTTCTGATTGTGTGAAGTTTGATCGGCCAGAATTGCAAAAGTATCAGAATATTCTCATGAACGGTGGAGTTTGTGGTCGGCGCGCCTTCTTTGGTCGATTCATTCTGCGTTCGTTTGGTGTCCCCACGATCGCTCGGCCCAGTCGCGGACATGGAGCGTTAGCTCATTGGACGCCTGATGGGTGGGTAGTGAATCTTGGAGGTGGTTGGGGCGCAGGGTGGACTAACACTCTGTACTCTGATGATGTTGACTTCCTCAAGAACACTCAAGCTAGAAGGAATCCCGAGGCTTTCGCAGCAGTGAAGCGAGCGCACTGGATCGGCGATCTTTTCGATGAATCAAGAATCTACAGCCACAAGGATGGTGACCCAGGGTTTTGGAATGCCACCGCTTTGCGTCGTCAGCAGGAGATCATTGATCGGGGTGATTCGGTCACTCTGGATGCGTTAGGAGAAGAACTTGCTGAGGCGGATAAACCTCTGACTCCAAGCGATACCAATGATGCAGGTGTTCAGCTCGATCCAAAACAGATTCAAGTCTCGGGCAATGGATCTATTTCGATACCAGCTGCATCTTTTCTTGAAAGTTCGCGAGGCGCAAAAGAGGTTGCTGCCATGCGGAGTTTTTCTGACGGCATGCAGGTTTTCTTGCCGCGTTTTTTTCCGAAGGGTTTGACCGTGATGCGTGGTGGTACCTGGAAGGGAGAGCCTGATGCTTGCACCTCTGGCAAGCGAATGCTCAGTGGCGGTTATGGGCGATACGAAAACTGGGGTTTGCGAGCTGCCGTTTCGGTGGCGAGCGATAACCCACCTCGAGATTTGACTCTCGAGGTGGCAGAGGGTGTCACGATGGATTTTGTTCTCATTCCTGCAGGTAGCTTTGTAATGGGAGGGACGAGTTCAAAGGACGGGCGATTTGAATGTGTCGAGCTACCAAAGCATGAGGTTGAGCTGACGAAAGGTTTCTACCTAGGGAAATATGAAGTCACGCAAAAACAATATGAAGCTGTAATGAATGCTAACCCCAGCCGGTCGACCAAAGATCCCCAGTGCCCAGTAGATAATGTCAGCGAGTCTGACGCTTTGTCCTTTTGCGGGAAAATGGCAGAGGCTGTAGGAATGGATGTTCGATTGCCGACCGAGGCGGAGTGGGAGTACGCCAGTCGTGCGGGCGCATCGAGCACTTGGTTTTTTGGAGAAGATCCATCAGGGATTAGTGATTACGCTTGGTTCAAAGGTAACGCCGATGCTAAATCGCATCCGGTTGGCCTGAAGAAACCAAATCCATGGGGTCTTTTTGATATCTATGGAAACGTCTGCGAGAGAATTTCAGATAAGTATCAGCGAGACTACTACGCAACGAGTCCACGACAGGATCCAACTGGCCCGAGTCCTGGTACTCATTCTCATCTGGACTACCAGATCACGGTCCCAAAGTCTGGTCGCTATGAATTAACGGTTGGTGTTGTAACAGTGAACTATGGGCAACGTATCAATTTTTCTGTGAATCAGGATGACGCTAAAGTTGTAGTGGATCTCCCTTTTTCTAATGGCGATTGGGCAACTTCTGAGCCGGTAACGTTGATGCTGACCGAAGGCGAAAACACCTTGAGGTTATGGCGAGATTATCCACCTCAATACGGGATCGCGATCAACGAGATTCAACTTGAGTTCAGCCCGTAATCCACGCGTGGGTGACGTGATCTCAAAAGGCTGAAGCTCTGAGTGTTTTACTGAGATCGTGTCGTTGAAAAGTGTACGTGTACCTTTTTGGGGTTTGCTCAATGCGGCTATGCAAATTAGATCATCGTTGCTGTTTTTTGTTTTTGTTTGTCCTCAGCGTTACCCTTCTGGGTGTAGGTAGAGCGCGAGGTCAACTACCAGCAGTTCTTCCTCGGTATGAATCAACAAAGCAGAGCGACGGCAGGGTCAAAGTCTACATTCTTGCGGGTCAATCAAATATGGTTGGCTTTGGATACCTTCAGGATGCGCCGCCTGTTTACCCAAATTTGTATTTGTCCGCTGATCCCAAGATAAAAGTCGGTCGGATGCCAGTTGGGCCAGCGGGTCTGCTGAGTCATCAAGTTTTCGAGGGTGTTGAGGAAAGTGCGAAGGCCGGTGCACTCGCGATGATTTACTCTGGACCCTATGACCCAAGTGTTGATTATCGTAGTGTTCAACCAATCAAGACTGAACCGGTTGACCTGGGTAATGTCATCGAGGTTCTACCTTCGATAGACAAACCTTACACGCTTATTGTAAAGGCTTTTATTGAGGTTCCACTCGATGGGACGTTCGAGATCCATTCAGGATACGGACCGAGTTCAAATGCAATTGCTGCTCTAGACGGTGAAGAGGTCTATCGAAAAGAACTTGGCAATCAACCGGTTATCACACCCGTTTTTCTTGAGGCGGGTCGACGTTATCCGATCACGGTTACCTACTTGCGTGGTGGCTCTGCTGCATTCTGGTTAAAGCAGATTGACATTAAAGGTAAGGGTGATCTCCGTTCCTTGATCGATACGGGAAAGTATCCGTGGTTCGTTGAGACGGATGGGAACTGGGTAACCCGAAATGATGTCACTTACTGGGAAACGAGAATATCCAATCAAGAGTTTGGTTCGGGTGGCCCACTTTCCACGACCTCCAATGGGCGATTCATCGGACCCGAGGTTCCATTCGGTTTTGTGATGGGTGAATACCACGAGGAACCGGTCTTGCTAATCGAATCTTCCATGGGTAACCGTTCGCTGAGTTTTGATTTTCGTCCGCCATCGAGTGGTAAGACGGCGGAGGAGCAGGCTAATGAGTATTGCGGGGCAGAGTACGATCTTCTGGTAGAGGGTGTGCATAAAACACTGAATCACCTCGATGAGATTGTTCCCAACTATAAGAACCAAGGTTATGACATTGAGGGTTTCGTCTGGTTTCAAGGGCACAAAGACAAGGGGGTGCCCAAGGAGGTCTATGAGAAACATCTTGTGAATCTCATCACAGATTTACGGAGTGAGTTGGATGCTCCAAAGATGAAGGTTGTGGTGGCAACAGTTGGTTTTAATGGCCAGGAGATGGATCCCGGGCACTACATGACCTGGGAGGCTCAGATGGCGGTGGGTGACTCCAAGGCCTATCCCCAGTTCCGCGGCAATGTCTCCAGTGTTGATACCAGGGGGTTCTGGCGGAATCGTGGGGAGTCGCCGACAAACACGGGATACCATTACAACCACAATGCTGAGACATATGTATTGACCGGTGACGAGGCGGGGCGAGCCATGGTTCGTCTACTCGGCGGGAGTGCCGAATCCATTCCAGAGCAATCTGCAGTCGAGTTGGATTCTAATGTTGCTCTTGTCTACTCAGATGAAGTGACTGCTAACTTTAATAAACGCGGTCCGCATTATGGTTCGGATTACTATCGTGAAATGGGTCAGGCGCTCAAGCCAATGATCATGGAGGAGATTATTCCTGCATTCTTGGAGTCCTCATTTGCCGATAACAGTCGGGGGCTTTTGAAGAACATTGTTTCGGGTCAAACACCGGATAGAAAACCGTCTGATCTAAGGGGTGACCACGACACGCTAATTGATTATTACGACATTGCAGGACTCTCGGATTTTGGTTGGAAAGACTTTGCTCCAGAGATGAAAAAATCAGAGTGGTCTTACTACAGTTTTGATCCCATTGAAAAGCGGGATTTGGAGCAAAGTGATCGTTATCGAGAGGTCACACTTCCCAAGGGCATGGAGAGATGGAAGGAGGTCGACTTTGATCCCGATCAAGCCGGTTGGCGTACCGGCGCAGCACCTTTTGGATCAATCGATGGTAAGCTCGCACCGCTGCGTCCACGATGCAACGGTCGCTTTTGTGGTTGTAGCGAAAAACCAGCGACACTTTGGGAGCATGAAGTTCTTTTGATGCGTCAAACCATCAAGATACCGACTCTAAAAGACGGTCATGTTTACCGATTGATTTTAGGTGGAGCTGGATGTGACCGAACTGGTGAAGGTTATGCAATTTATGTGAACGGAAAACGACTGAAGCAATCCAATGGCGGTTTTTTTAGATACACCGGGATTCGAGGTGCCTATCTTTTTGATGATTTCTTGCCTGATTTCAGAGGTGGGGAGGTCACGATCGCAATCATTAATTTTCTGAGATACACCCATTTTCGAAACGGTGTCACCTACTTTGGGCCAAACGCTGACTATTACGCAAAACCGGTTCCCGCAAATGGTCATGTGAGCTTGTGGATGCAAGAGGCAAAGCTTCCACCTGAGGTAATCGATGTGTCTTCCAAATAAAAATGAATGGTTAGAGACACAGGTTCACTGGATCGCTTCATAGAGCAGTAATGAGATGCGTAATCAGAAATTGTTTCAGGTCGATGCGTTCGCGGAAGAAGTTTTTCAAGGTAACCCAGCAGCTGTTGTTGTTACTGCTGAGGAGTTACCCGTGAGTCTGATGCAGTCCATCGCGAATGAAAATAACCTCGCGGAGACGGCTTTTGTCTTTGGGGATCCAGAAATGCTGAAGATTCGGTGGTTTACACCGACCGTCGAAGTGGATTTATGCGGGCACGCTACCCTCGCGGCGGCACACGTTCTGATGACTGAGTATCAAATGAACGATCGGCTCACGTTTCAAAGTAAATCTGGCCCGCTGAATGTCCAATCAGAGGATTCAATGCTTTGGCTTGATTTTCCTGCTGACAGTTTCGATCAGAGCGATCACCACACAACTCGTAAGGTGGAGCAAGCGTTGAACAGTAACGTCGTCTCAGTGTATCGCGGTAAATCCGATCTGATGGCGGTTCTTGAGAGTCAGGAAGTTCTCACGCATCTAGAACCGACAATGGACGATATTTCAAAGCTTAATTGCCGAGGTCTCATCGTCACTGCGGCCGGTAACGAGGTTGATTTTGTCAGCCGGTTTTTTGCACCTCAGGTGGGTGTACCTGAGGATCCCGTCACAGGTTCCGCCCACACGACGTTGATTCCTTACTGGTCGGAAAGATTACAGAAGGATGATCTAAGAGCGAGGCAGCTCTCTTTCCGAGGGGGGAGTTTGAGTTGTGTGATGCATACTGATCGAGTCAGAATAGGTGGTCATGCGATTACCTATTTGAGAGGGAGCATCTCAATCTGAGTTAGGAATGCGGTTTTTATTTGAGACGCGCGTTATCCACAGAAAACAAACGGACACGGAAATCGCCGTCCCTTCCTCTTTCTGCCTGTTTGTTTTGTGCATTCGTTATTCTTTGTGGACAAGAGTGTGACTACTTGTTCTTCTGTGAGAAGTGAATATTTACACGAGATTAGAAAGTAGCTTCAGAAGCATGAACCGTCGAATCGTATTGCCCTCCAGAGTTGTGTCTCTGTGTTGTTTAATCGTCTTGATTCCGACGTTTGCCGCGTCATCTCATGCGGAACAAACGGATGCTCTTGTCCTTGGACTTGGTAAGACGTGGGAAACACCGATCTATGTCAATGATTCTGGCAGCTCGGGGCCAACGGTGATCGTAACGGGAGGAGTGCATGGAAATGAGCCAGCGGGTGCTTCTGCGGCAGAGCAAATCAGGCACTGGCCAATTCGGAGCGGAAAACTAATCGTGATTCCGCGACTTAATGTTACCGCTTTGGCTTCGAACACTCGTTACACGCCTGATGTTGCTGAGGATGAAAAAGACTTGAATCGTAATTTTCCGTACTCGGGTATTGCGTCAGAACCGCGCGGAGAAATCGCCGAGGCGGTATGGCAGTTTGTCTGCAAACAGAATCCGGATTGGTTATTTGATCTACACGAGGGGTATGAGTTCAATATTTCTCATCAACCAAAACCCGGACAGGATAAATCGGTCGGGTCAACCATTATTTGTGATTCCAAGCTTCACCCAGCCATCATGACTGAGCGAATGTTGTCTGCTGCTAATCACTTGGTAACGGATCCAGATCGAAAGTTTCTTCTCAGGGGTAAAAGCGGCCCGAAGAGAACTTCACTTGCCGCCGCGGTGATAAACGTGCTTGGAAAGCCGGCGATGATTCTTGAAACGACGCACCAATTCCAGCGAATGCCAGTGCGCACGCGCCAGCATCGAGCAATGATGAATGCCGCGCTCCATCACTTGGGCATGATTGATTCCAACTGCGTTGACATCTTGACGCCATCTGAGGAACAAAGTCGGCGGAAAATCTATGTAGCTGTTTATGATGACGAAGGGGCTTCAGAGCGGGGCGTGGGAACGGTCTCCAAAGTTCTGAGGGAGAATGAAGCAATGGCTTTTTCACGGCTTGATGCTTCAGATATCCGAAAAGAAATGCTTTCACAGTTTGATGTTATGCTATTCGGAGGTGGCAGTGGATCCAAAGAAGCAGCAACGATCGGCGATAATGGGGCAGATGCGGTTCGTCACTTTGTGAATGATGGTGGTGGGTATATCGGTATCTGTGCAGGCGCGTACCTATGCTCTGCGCATTATGCATGGTCATTGAATTTGGTGGATACTCATGTCCTCACAGGAAAGCAAGAAGTGGAAGGTAAGGGGCTCAAGAGCATGTGGTATCGCGGTAAAAGTACGATCCAGAAAATTCAGCTGACCCCTGAGGGGCAAGAGATTTTTGGGGATGTCGCAGAGCACCTTGACGTGAGGTATCACAATGGACCCATTGTCTCACCTCGCGGTTTTGAGGGGTTGGAACCTTACACCGTTTTAGGTTGGTTTCGTACCGAGAAAGTACTTTATCCACCGCAGAAGGGCACGATGATTAATACCCCTGCAATCGTCAGTGGCGATTATGGTGCCGGAAAGGTGATTTCAATCAGCCCACATCCGGAGTCAACCGAAGGATTACAGTCGATGCTTACATCTGCGATCGAGGCCGTTGCTGTCGATCCCCGTTAGGCAGACCACTGAGGGACTGGCATGA
>CAXQOB010000006.1:0-27094 GCA_964225475.1 Candidatus Nitrosopumilus sp.
GTACTGAGCGGTTTTGCTGCGGTAGGCCAGATTGCCCGCTGGTGGTTCGGGCGTTTTGATCGGTAACATTGCATCCCCCCATACCTCGAGTTCGGTGAGGCCTGAGTTCTTCGGGAGGGCATGAACAAGCGTCACTCTCATTTTTTGAGTCTCAATCGGCTCGAAAGAGAGGGTATTCGCACGACGGCCTGTAAGCGCCGGTAGGTGACGGGTGAAGGCTAGGTCTTGCCATTGCCCGTCGCTCCAATGTTCAACACTTATGGACTTTGGTGGGGCAATGGTCGCATGTGGTAGCCCACTGTCATCAAGGGGGTATAGCTTAATGGTGTGTACTGCTCTCGGTTGACCAAAATCAATTTCAATCCAATCGTGTTCATTGGGTGATTGTTGGCAGCTCCAGCGATTGGGCGGATGCAAGAGGTACCATCGGTTGCCATCGTTGAGTTTCGAGAGTGACGTTCCCGGCGAAGTGTAACTTGCTGTCAGACGAGGATAGTAGGTGCCGTCATTGTTGACGGCAAAGTTTGTGGCGACGCTACGATTTGGATCGGCGGCGCTCGGTTTGTCGGGTTCTCTTGATGGCAACGCATTGGGGAGCTTGACGGGTTCTAAAGCATTGTTGCATTGGACCTTTTTGCCGTCGATGAAAAGATGTAATCCTGGTCCCAGCCCATAGCGATCTCCTTTCTTGTCATAAGCGATTGTCAGGATGTATCCGCGGTACGGCAAAGCGTCGATAGCAAAGTAATCAAGTGATTCGTTCGCGAGCGGATGTAATTCCAGCGTGCTATCGGACCGCGGAACCAGGCCGACGAGACCTGTAACAATCAAATCGCAGTATCCCGAGTGTAGGTAGTGCTCGGAATGGTTGTAGCCATCATGGCCTTTGAATGAACCGGTATCGGGATGCAACGCCTCGGCGAGGTAAGGCTTGCCATCTTTGCGGTGAGAGCGAGCATAGATGCCTAATAACTCAAGGTAGTTGTCCTTGGAGAGCACCCTGTTTCCATCTTGAAGGGAATTGGCAAGCGCCTTCAGGGTTTGGGTTGTTGCATAGGGCCAGGATTGTCCGCTCCACCAGCAGCATGATTCCTTCAGGAGGAACATCGGATCATTCCGCTCAACCGTTGTCGGACCATAGTCTGCAAAAAAACCATCACGTTCCATCAGTTTTTTCCACGCGGAGTCGTACGCATGGGTGCCCGTCCACATTTTAAATTGCCATGGCACATAACCGATCAACTCACGGCCATGCGGATCGCCTGCGTGTTCGCCGGATTCGTAGGTTCTGCTTAGTGCACGCATCGTGAATCCATCGCGTTCTTCGTCGTTTTTAAGCAGAGGGAAAAAGAATTCCCGGTTTTCGTCCCACATCAACTCACGCATTCGCCTCCTGATGGATAACGCTTTGTCCCTATACTTGGACGCAATTTCATCGCGACCGGCCTTCCCGGCGATTTCAGAAATTGCTTTCGCGTCGGCCCACATGTAGGCGTTAAAGGAGGGGCGATAACTCGGCGCACCACGCAGGATATCGCGTGTTTGCCGACTGTTAATGTTGAATTCCATCCCATCATCGTGGCCGGTTTGCCAGAAAAGTCCGACCTCCGGGACGAAGTGCCGAGACTCCCAAGCGTCATAGTTGGCAATCAGGTCGTCGAGTAGATCAAAGACAAAGGATTGGTCAGGATGCACACGATCGACCGCCAGCACTGAATTTGCAAGCCATGTCGAATAGTTCCGCGGTTGTGCTCCGGGAGTTCTGAGCCAGTAGCGGGAGTAATCGTTCGCCAGACGAGGTGACCGAAGCCATCGAGCCTCATATAGTTGGTGGCCCGCGGGACAGCTGATTGCACCGTAAGCACCCGACCAGAAAGGACGGTCGATGAACTCTGTCATTGTGTAGCCCGTGTTGGGGCTCGCGTAGGTAATATGTTTCGTGAGAAGGTCCCAACGGTAATACCACGTGGTTGTGATGTCCTTATCGGAGCATTCGAAGAACGGTATGTTCTCCTGGTACCAATCGTAATCTTGGTTGTACCACCAATCCTCGCGGCTAAGTTGCTGGATCTTGTCCAGTACGGAGGTGGCTTCTTGCGATAGCGTGATCTTCGGAACGGCGATCAGGATGAAAAAGACCAAGTGGTGAACGCAGTAAGAAGATGAGATCAGATGGGTCATGGGCATCGGATGAGGTCTTGCGTGGATCTGGTTTTGACGCAGTCAGGGAGCGCGGATTACTGGAGCGTCGTAAAGTTCAGTGAATGTTGATCGGGTGAAGCTGAACGCTCAAATTTAGTATAGGCGAATCGCAGCGGTCGGGATCGGCGACGAGGGGATTGCGGTTTTGCTATCGCCTGATCGTATGTTCTGTGGCCGGTTTTGCGTAAATTGATGATGGCTAGCTAGCCCGTGAGCGGTTCATCAATTGATTTTTATGCGGTTAATCGCGGAGAGTGACGCGAGATTGCTGGAACCTGTTAAACTTTACCAGGCATGCAATTCCGGCCCAAAAGTTAGCGGCAACGGGAGCGGCGGGTTTGATTGCGTGGTTCAACGGATTGCTTCTGCTTTTGCGTCACGGAGGAGTAAGAAGAGCCTTTGTCTTTCATTGGGTATTTGCAAATGTTGCGGTTGTTGCGTCGAGTGTATTTCTTCGCCAGTCCCTTGCTTTGGCTTTCCAGCGTGTTGACGGTTTGGGCAGAACCGGTCGACATAAGTTTCAATCGTGACATACGTCCTCTGCTAGCAGATCGCTGTTTTCACTGTCACGGACCAGATGAAGAGGATCGGCAGGCCGATTTGCGACTGGATCTTGTTGATCCCGACGGTCGAACGGTTGAGGTGCTTAGCCCAGGGTCTGTTGATCGGAGTGAGGTGATTAAGCGTCTGACCGCGACCGATCCCGATCAGGTGATGCCACCGCCGGATTCCCATAAGAAGCCATTGACGGAGTCGGAAGTTGCGCTCTTCAGGCAATGGATCGAGCAGGGGGCTGAGTATGAGGAATACTGGGCATTCAGTCGGATCGTTAAACCTGCCGTTCCCTCCGTCGCGTTACGCGAGTGGTGCGCAAACCCAATTGATTTCTTTGTCGTTCGCAAGTTAGAGAAGTTCGGATTGGAGCCAAAGCCGGCGGCTGATCGACGTACGCTGATTCGACGACTTTCCTTCGACCTGACTGGTTTGCCGCCCACCCCTGCAGAGATTAGAAAATTTCTTGAGGATGAATCAGCACAAGCCTACGAGTCGTTGGTGGACCGTCTGCTCGAATCGTCGGGATTCGGAGAGCACATGGCACGGTACTGGCTGGATTTGGTTCGTTTTGCTGACACCAACGGTATTCATCATGATCACTACCGTGACCTATCACCGTACCGGCAATGGGTGATTGAGTCGTTCAATCAAAATCTCCCATATGACCAGTTTGTGCGTGACCAATTAGCCGGTGATCTGTTAGAAGAGCCCGAAACAGATCAATTGATTGCTTCTGGCTTCAATCGACTACACATGATCATCGATCGAGGAACCATGTTGCCTGAGGAGAGTCTCGCTCGAAACGTGATTGATCGAGTGACTTCAGTTGGTACCGCGTTCATGGGGCTCACCGTTGGCTGCGCGGTTTGTCACGATCACAAGTATGATCCCATAACATCGAGAGAATTTTACCAGCTCTACGCATTTTTCAATAATCTTGATGCGGCTCCCGAAACCGGCGGACGCTCCGGGACTGACTTTCGACGGGGATTACAGGCACCCTTCATTGAGCTGCCGAATCTGGATCAGCAAGAACAACTTGCCGCTATCGACTCACAATTGCAGGGGATTGGAGAAGAATCCACTGAGCTTAAAGCATGGTTGGAGAAAGCGAATTCAAAATCAGTCAAGGATGGCGACAAAGGCCAGAAAGAATCGCAAAACAACCAAGATGATAACGGGGCTCAAAAATCTCCGGACACAGAGACGGAGCCTCAGGCGTCAGCGGAAGAGAATGCGGAGCGAGACAGAAAGGAGAAACGTGTAAAGGAGCTCGACGAGAAAAAGAAAAAACTTGCAGCGGCACGAGAAGCTCTGGTCATGGAGGTGCCTGCAGCGATGGTGATGAGAGAGCGGGCAGAGCGTCGTCCTTCGAACGTCATGATTCGAGGGGCCTACGATAACCTTGGAGAGGAGGTGCAACGAGACACGCCCGCGTTCCTACCGCCCATGCAGATTGCCGACGACAAGGTCGCTTCGCGCCTTGATCTGGCGACCTGGTTGACATCTCCTGAGCACCCGTTGACCTCTCGCGTGACGATCAATCGTTTTTGGCAACAGCTTTTCGGCGTCGGTATCGTGAAGACGTCGGAGGATCTCGGTGCCCAGGGAGAATGGCCCAGTCACCCCGAACTGCTCGACTACCTAGCAAGCGAGTTTATTGACTCTGGCTGGAATGTTAAGTCTTTGATGAAGTTGATGGTGATGTCCAAGACGTATCGCCAGCAAACCAATGCGAGCCCGAAGGAGTTTGAACGGGACCCCGACAATCGGTTGCTCGCCCGCGGATCACGTTACCGTCTTGATGCCGAAGTGATTCGAGACCAAATGCTTTCTGCGAGTGGACTTTTAAAGCGTTCAATTGGCGGAAAGAGTGTAAAACCTCCCCAACCCGATGGGTTGTGGAAATCGGTTGCCTTACCGAGTTCGTTTCCAAATCGGTTCGTTGCCGATCAGGGTAACGAGAAAATCTATCGTCGTAGTCTCTATACCTTTTGGAAGCGGGGGTTACCTCCTCCGCAAATGACGATCCTTAACGCTCCTGCACGCGAGGAGTGTGTTGCCAGGCGAGAGAGGACGAATACACCACTTCAAGCGTTGTTGTTGATGAACGAGCAGCAGGCCTTAGACGCAGCTCGGCACCTGGCACGTCGGATCACGGAGGAAAAGCCGGACAAACCGTTTACCTACCTTTATGAAACAGTCACCGGTCAATTACCGGATGAATCCGAGTCCGCATTGCTCGAACAAGCGTTTGCCGACTTTGAAGCTCATTACTCCAAGCAACCTGATTTAGCGAAACAGTTAGTCTCAACGGTGCTGCAGGACGGGCAGTCCGCGCCACGATTGGCGGCCTGGACGATGTTGGTTAACTCCGTATTCAATCTGGACATCGTGAAGACACGGCCGTAGAGATCCAGCGAACTGAAAAACTCTTTTCATTTATGAAGTCCCATCTATGAATGCTTCCCCGATGAATCAGCTTCTGACGAGACGACAACTCCTGCAGGTTTCTCGCATGGGACTGGGAGCGACCGCGCTCGGTTCGTTATTGCCTCAGAATGCAAACGCACGCGTCACTCCGCCTAAAGCCAAGCATGTCATTTTTTTGTTCATGGCCGGCGCACCGAGTCAGGTCGATCTTTTTGATTACAAGCCGGAGTTGCAGAAGCAATTCAAAAAGCCGCTTCCAGCCAGCATCAGTCAGGGGCAACGTGTGACTGCAATGACGCGTGGCAAGGAGCAGTTGGTCGTTCCAAGCATGTTCAAGTTCAACCAGTCAGGCGAGAGTGGTCTATGGGTCAGTGAGTTATTACCCCACCTCGCAAAGCAGGCGGATCGGTTGTGTATGGTGAAAAGTTTTAATACCAACGCAATTAACCATGATCCAGCGAAGACATTCCTCTGCACCGGCTCTGAACTGCCCGGGAAAGCGAGTATGGGTGCATGGTTAAGCTACGGATTGGGTGCGATTAATCGCGATCTGCCTGATTTTATTGTCCTGAATTCTGCGTTCTGGACAGGTGGCACACGAAACGTGCAGGGCCTCTACAGTCGATTGTGGGGGAGCGGGTTCCTTCCTTCGAAACATCAGGGCGTTAAATTTCAAACCAACGGTGATCCCGTCCTCTTTCTCTCCAATCCTACTGGTGTTGACGCGACGCTTCGTCGGCGGATGTTGGATGTAACCGGCGCACTTAATCAAAAGCATTTGAGTGAGATCGGGGATCAGGAAATTGCGACGACCATCGCACAACAGGAAATGGCGTTCCGCATGCAATCCTCGGTACCTGAGTTGACCGACCTCTCTGGTGAGTCAGCGGATGTGATGGAAACCTATGGACCGGAGGTGCACAAAGCTGGGTCGTTTGCACGCAACTGTCTTCTTGCGAGGCGGATGGTGGAGCGTGGTGTTCGCTTCATACAGCTCTTTCATCGAGGTTGGGATCACCACTCAATCCTCCCCAAGCAGTTAAGAGGCCAAACCTATGATGTTGATCAACCCTCAGCCGCTCTAATTGCCGACCTGGCCTCGAGGGGCTTGCTGGATGACACGCTGATTGTGTTTGCCGGTGAATTTGGCAGAACGGTCTATGGTCAGGGTAAACTCGCGCGTGACGACTATGGTCGTGATCACCATCCTCGTTGTTTCTCGGGGTGGCTGGCAGGCGGCGGGATACGCGGCGGTATGAGTTATGGCGTCACTGACGATTTCAGCTACAACGTGGTTGATCAACCGGTAGCAGTGAGGGATTTGCACGCGACTCTCCTTCACCAGCTAGGGGTGGATTACCAGCAATTGAGTTTCCCATTTCAAGGGCTTGATCAACGTCTAACGGGTGTTGAGCCGGCGAGAGTGATTCATGAAATCCTCTCTTGATTGAGTGGAGATTCAGCCTGTCACGAGCGGTGAATCCCGCATCTGGTCTTGTCCGAAATTCGCTAGCGATCCCCTCTGTAGGGCCGCTTTGCGTGTGGGGAGGGTTTTTGTCCAAATCCCGTGAATTAGGTTGGGACTTTCGCTTAAGGGCCACGAGCAGCGAGATTTTGACATCCATTTTGGATCGTTGGTCATAATCGTCATGATTTTTCAGTGATCAGTTCACCTTCGTTAGATTTATATTTGACGTAAACGGGCGTTTTCTGGGATACTGTAGCCTCTAGTCTTACGTCGAGCGTGCTAAATCAGCTCGGCAACTCGCTTTGAGGTTCTGTGGCAAATGAGTATTCAACAATCCGCCCACCCGCTCGCATCCGTCGCAAAGAACGAAAGCTCTGATTCACAGAATCACGGTGCGGCTGTGTTAGCGGCCACGATTTCTGACCAGAAGGAAAGTGCGAGTCAGACCGGCATCGTGATGATGCTCGTGCTTGCTTTTCTTGCGGGGATTTTCGTTGCATCGAAGGCATCCGGTCAGGGGGCGTTTCCCTATGATTCGGTTGAAATGCCGCAGGCACTCAATGACGATGCGGTTGTTCGTCGGGTTGAGGGGATCGCAAAATCGTATGCCACATCCGGTACGGGTGATCCTGCAATGGTTAATGGCTATTTCAAGGTCTACGTACCCGCAAAAATGACCGCACCGGATGGAGTGAAAGAAATCTCTAAGGTGGCTCAGGAAGCAGCGAACCTGCTCGTGAGAGCACAGCGGTCGAGCAACTCACAAGTGGCCCAACAAATTACCGTACTCTTATTCGATGGGATGAAGGGAGTTGCAGAGGGGAATTACCACCCCGCAGCACGGATCAATGCGATTCTCTTGTTGAGCCGTTTGGATCGTCAGGCTGCTAATCCCGCTGCCAAAACGCCTCCAATCCCGCTGATTCAAACGCTACCCATTTTGCTTTCGCTCTATCAGGATGCGAACAACGTGGATGGAGTGAGAGCCGCAGCACTTCATGGACTGCATCGCCATGTGCGTTTTGGATTTCCGCAGATTACCCCAGCCGATAAAGCGACCCTCACGCAGGAAATGAGTGCACTTCTTGCGGCGCAAACGCCGCAAGGACGGAATCCGCAGGCTCATGCCTACTTGCAACGCTTTGCCGTTGATATTCTCGACACGCTGCGTCCCGCTGAGGACAATTCTCTCGGAACACAACTGATCAGCATCAGCACCGAACCAAAGCGACCCGATCTGATTGCACTGTACTCTGCGTCACGTTTCGGCCCCTACGGTCCTGCTTTGCAGGGACAAGTTGCAGAGCCAAGGAAAGTCTTGAATAGCTGGGGCAACAGGGTTCTCGATGCTTTTGAGTCTGAAATCGATCGTTACGACCGGATGGAAAAAGCGAAGCCAGTCAGTACGCAGCCCGTGAATCCAGAGTCATTCCTGGAAAAGAAAACGACCGAAACCAACTCCTCGCGGGGCGGGGGAACCGGTGGTGAAATGGGAATGGATATGCAAATGGAAGATGAGATGGGCGGTATGATGGGCGACATGGAACGTGGCTCCGGAATGGAAATGGAAGACATGGACATGGATATGGACATGGGCATGGGGATGGAGATGGGCATGGAAATGGGCATGGGGATGAGTGGCGGTCGCGGTGGTGCACCACCGGAAAAGCCGCAACCACCGGAAGTCATTGCGACACGGAAAAAGCTCAACTACGTTTTGCAGCAAGTTCATCTTGGTATGACTGGGTTTCCCCGGGCTGGGTTGCCGACGCAATCAGCCGGTGGCCTTCTCGCCTCAGCAACTCCGGAGCAGAAGCCAACCGTTGAGCGATGGGTCACAGCACTTGAAGGTGTGGTCACGGTGCTCAACGATAAGTCTCTCGATGATATGGACAAGTTCCGTACCGGGATCGAGGAGCAAATTGTCGTACTGAGGGAATTGGTGAGTGAAGAGATCGCTGCACTGCCTGAAGGAGAACTACCAGATGAACTGACACCGGTCGATCCTCTTGCCGAACTCGCGCCCGTAGCGAATCCGGCGAACGCCAACCCCGCCAATGCCAACCCCGCCAATGCCAACCCAGCCAACGCTAATCCAGCAATCGCGAATCCCGCCAATGCAAACTCCGCAGTTGGAACACCCGCGAGCGGCAATGCGGGGGCAGTTGGAGCACCGGCCGTCGGAGCACCTAACGGGTCGACAACCACGGAAGCCGTTTCCATCGGCGGCAATTAAACTTGCAGGTCGCCGATCGCGTTTTGACCACTACATTGACCCTCTCCGTCTGGAGAGGGTTTTTTTATGCTCTTCCGCTATTGATTTCGGCGACTCAATTGAATCGTGGATCGATCTTCCCCGTCAGAATAGACCCGATCATTGCATTGTGTACTGCCGTGACTTAGGAAGAGAGTGCTCTTCAGTGTTTACTCATCGGGAGCTGGTGCCGAGCCAGCGAGACTCGTCGCAAGCAAGCGAGTCAGAAACGCGGGGACTAACTATTGTGCGGTCATCAGATAGGCAACAAGGTCGGCCATCTCTCGGGGTGAGATTGATTTCTCCAGCTCTTCCGGCATGATGGACTTTCGTGAACTCTGCATCTGTTCGATGTCTTCCCGCAGGATGGTTTCGCTTGCACCTTCCGCGCGTTTCAAGGTGACGGTGGTCGCATTCTCTGATGCGATCATTCCTGTTGCGGAAGTACCATCAACCTTGAGCAAGATGTAGTTGATGTACTGAGGATTCACTTCAAGATTCGGGTCAAGAATATTTGCAAGGATCGCATCAGCACCTCGCGCTTTCATCGCACTCAGATTTGGTCCCAGTTCGTACCCCTGCCCTTCCACTTTGTGACATCCAACACAGTGTTTTCGAAACACGACGCGTCCGTCGTTGGGATTGCCGGATTCTTCCATCGCGGTGCGATAATTTTTGAGGATTGCGTCCCGGGAGACCGTCGCGGTCTTTCGTAAAAATGCCAGCGCGGCGTTTTTAATCTCAGCGTTACGAGAATTCGCGGCAACGGTGTAACGACTTCGCGGGATTTCACTCACGGGAATGATCCCGTCAGAAATCCGATCGAAAAGAACTTTTATTCTTTCCTGACGTGCAAAGACCGCTTCGATGACCATTTTCCTTCGATCGGGTGTTTGCTGATTCCAGCCTTCAAGTAGTAGATCCGTGACGGAGGATTGATTGAACTGAGAAGCAACCCTTAATGCGGCTGTGCTGAGAAGACTCGATGGGTCCTGTGTGGCCAGTGCTACCAACGGGTTCTGCACCTGCGACCAGTCACCGAATGCCAGGGAATTAACGGCGATAAGCCGCCGGTCAAGCTCAAGCTCTGAATCAACGGCTTGTTTGATAGTGATCGTTATCAGTGAGTCAAATTGCTTTTGAAATGCATCCGTTTTAACCGTTTCCTGCCGGATTTCTCGGAATTTGCCGAGCAGTGGGAGAGCGAAGGAAGGTTCGGCATTCTTCATCTTCGATAAACCTTCCAGTGCTGTGGATACCTGTTGGGCGTCGTTTTCCCGAACAATCATCTGTGCCAGGCTGCTAAGCATGTCGGCCGCAGCGGAGGACTGGAAATCGTTGTTTGTGATTAATTCTGCAAAGACCTCACCGGCCTCATCGCGAAGCGAACTCATCGCTGCAAGAGTAATCCATTTTGATTCAGCACCTTTTCTTACAAGCTCTGTCAAAATCTCGGCTTTCTTCGGGTGGTTGAATTCTCCCATGCTGAACGCGAGTTGATAGCGGACCTCTGCATTCGGATCTTGCGCTAATCGGGCGAGTTTCTGGTGAAGAGCGGTTTGGTCCGCAAGTTCTTCCGATAATTGAATTGCGTGCCTGCGGACCTGTGGGTGAGGATCATCTAAAGCATCTTTGAGAACGTCTGTAGTTAGCGCGCGAAGTCCGCTGAGTGATCGAAGGCTGTGAATTTTTCCTTGGGGGATTGAGGCGGTTTTTGCCAGACTAACCAATTCGGGAATGACTGTCGTCGCTTGGCGTTCATACAGTAGTCGCGCAGAGGTTTCACGATGCCACGCATTGGGGTGTTCCAGTAATGCGACCAGTTGTTCGGATTTGACAATGCTTAAATCTGGATTGGTCCGCGTTGAGGAGCCCTTTTGTATGATGCGAAAAATCCGGCCGCGATCACGACCAGAGTTCAAGTCAAGATGCTTTTTAATTTCAGGTGGCAGGCTACGTGGATGTTCGATTACTTCACGGCATACATCGACAACGTGAAGGGATCCGTCCGGCGCATTGGCAAACTGGGCTGGTCGAAACCAAATATCAGACGACCTTGCAAACTCTGTTGAAGGATCCATTCTTTCCGCCTTCATCTGAATCGTTTCCTGCGTGATTCGCTTACGATGGATGAGGTTGCTGCCAACATCCCCAACGATAGCCACGCCACGATCCTCAGCGGGCCAATTGTCACCACGATAGATGGTAACGCCGGTCGCTCCGGTGAAGTAACCCGATGGCCGACCACCGCCCTCGACTGGGCCAGATACAACGCCGCCGACTCGGAGTCGGGTCCGAACGATCCTCCACGGCTCAACCGGGCTGATTCGGAAGACAGGTGCTTGGGGGCCATCTGCCGCGATCGAGAGACGCGAAGAGGGTGCGGTGAGGAATCGATTTCGTTTCAGGTAGCGGTCTTGGTAGATGACCTGTTGGATGTGGTCACTATTGGATGACGCGAATTTATGTCCCCAATCATCAAAACACATCCCGTGCTGTGCTCCACCGCTGGTTACGGTGAATTCGTACGTGTCAGGGTTAAACGATAGGTCACGTCCGCGGACATTTAACGCTGCGTCTTCCTCACCTGGTCGATGGACTGATCCGCCAACGCTACTGCAGGCAACATGGATGCGATTGTCGAGCCCCCATCGAAAGGAATTGACAAGTCCCTGCACGTTGGACATTGCAAATCCGGTGAGAACGATTTTCCGGTCATCGGCAACGCCATCTTGATTATTGTCACGGTAGTAATACAGGTGCGGCGCGTCAGCAACGAATAGCCCATTCTTATAGGGGAAAATAGCAGTCGGCCATAGCAGGCCCTCAGCGAAGGTAGTCACTCGATCATAGGTGCCGTCGCGATTGGTGTCTGTCAGATATCGGACTCGGGAGATTGCATCGTCACGGTTTTCGCTGTACCCGCGCATTTCACAGACGAACATTCCCCCCTTAGCGTCCCACTCGATTGCGACCGGGCTGTTAATCATAGGCTCGGCGGCAACCAATTGGATTTCATAGCCATCGGCAACTTCGATCCGTTTAGCCGCTTCTTCTGGCTCCAAGGCCGGGACGCGAGGCAATTCGGCTGAATAATCAATCGGTTCAGGCTTCCCTTGAGCCTGTATTGATGTGTCGGACAAAAGGAGAATCAGACAGACTTTTGCCAGTGTTTTCGCAAATGAATCGTTTCGACGATAAAGACTGGATTTCATGGACCTGTTGCTCTTGATACTGCGTGTCTGATTATCACTGTGGGGATTACTGCCATCAGAGCGATGTAAATTGGATGACAGAGTTGATCATTGGGTTTTTTTGATCTCAGCGGGTGCATCTCTCAGTAGTAGTTGTTTGATCCCATCCATCAGAACCTTCTCAGACCCTGGACCAACTTTGGAGGCTCGCTGGCTAGTTTCGTAGCCTCCCTGTGTGTAAGCGATTTCCGTTCCGATGTACCCCGGTCCGTAGTCACCGTAGGCCGCCATTGCCACCACCCTGTCTTTTCGCAACGCTTTCGCTGCGAGTTGGTATTCCACGAATAGTTCACCAGGGAGGTGTAGGATGCTCACCTCTCCAACGTGTAAGCAGGTCAGGTCGATGGTTGAACCAGCCTTGCATCGCATCAGCCACGCTAGGTCATCTGCGCTACCCCAGTAGTCCTTAATCGTCCAATTAGGAAGTTTCTCTCGTAACTCCTGCTCTTTAAGGTGTTCTGCGACGGGTAATGCTACGGGGACAGTCCCCCAACCTAAATCTGACGACTTGAGTGGTTTCTTAGTAGTAGATTCGAACGCACTTCTCATCCCGTTAGCGACTCGTTCCGCGAGTATCCGGCGGTTCGCTTTGTCTCCGTCATTGTATTTTCCTGCTCCGATGTTCCCTCCAGCCCCGTTGAAGTGAACGTGCAGTGTGTTGGGTAGATCCTGTCCTCGCATAAACCTTGCTATTCCCGGAAAATCTGGACTCGGTACGCCGGTGCGGTAGTAGCTCTGTGGATGACATGCATAGTAGGTCAGTACCGCAACAGGGGTTTCCTCGTTCCAAAATGAGAGCGATGTAAGTTCTGGATCAATCACACCATCGGGTTCTGCCCGCAATTTGGGGTCGCGACAGGTTGTATAGCGTGTTGCACGTACCTTGCCCTGATCGTCCAGAATGCGACGGTTGGATGCAACCTTTTCAACCTCTGAAACTCCAATGCCATAATGCGTGACAGGTTTTGCTTTCTTAATTGCTTCCGTAACCGAAATGCCAATCCGTTTGATCACATCCCGTGCAAGGGCTCCGTCGTGCGGGCCAAGGTCACTGACACCGATATTGTTGAGTAACTGTTCTGCCGATAAGTCGCAGCGAGGTGCATCGTGTTGATGCAGCGTGTGAACCGCGACTCTTTCTCTAGTCGTGCCTGCCGCGTTGGCAAGTCGTTCGCGAAAGGCATCGTGACCGCCGTTTCCAATGCCAATCCAGTCCACGGCACATAACACAATTGGTTGCCCGCCTCCCAGCAGAACGATTCCGCGGGCACGCAATCCCATTTCCTCCACTCGAACCACTCGGTCATAAGCCATCATCGAGCCGATAGAGGGCGTTGCATCAATGTCAAAGGTTGCAACCTTGACTTGATGTGACTCATCCGCATTCACCACGTTACTCGCGCCGGCAAATGTGATGCAGAGGATGAGAGCGGCCAGAAACCTTGTTGAGGTCTGCGGGAGGTGTGAATGGCGATGCATGAATACAACCATGAATTGTGTTTCGGGTTTAGACAAGGTTTTTCGCGAAAGCTTAGAACGGAAGTACGCTGTAACGGTGTTATGGAAGGGAGACTGTTTCGGACACGTTCGCCACTGACTCACCGGAGTCAGGGTGGAATCCTTGTTTGCATTTGAACCTACGGGATCGGCGAGGTCAAAATTGGTCGATGAGGTTCGATTTGGCTTTTGAAATCTCCGAGGCTGTGCCAATAGGTTGGTTGATCCAAATCAACTTCAGCGACCGCTACTGTTCCAAATGCGTCTGCCGCAACGACAGTGGATCCATCATGACCGTAGATTGCGGAGCGAATCCAATCGCGACTGGATTCTGTATAGGTACTGCTCACGAGATAGACGTGATTCTCGCAAGCTCTGGCTGAAGCGAGAAGTGGATTGCAGCCCCAAACCGGCCATGCACTGACTTCCGCACCTTGGTTGCTAAGCTCTCGGGCTACTTCCGGAAAGAAGCCGTCGTAACAGATCATCATCCCCACTTTGCCAAATCGAGTATCAAATACTGGATACTCGCCGCCTGGGGTGATGCCAGCTTCAATCTCGCCACGTGGCAGGGTCGTCTTGCGGTACTTTCCAACAATCTCTCCATTTGGCCCGAGCAGAACGGCGACGTTGTAAATGAGATGCGCTTCACGTTCAACGATTCCTGCAACAATGTACAGATCATTTTGCTTTGCCAGTTCTCCGAAGTAATCAGTGGACGGCCCTGGGATCGGCTCTGCGACTTCGGCGAAAGTTTTGCCGGTTGCATAGTAGGTGAGTGTTTCAGGAAGGACCACGAGGTCGGCATCTTTGCTGTTTGCTTCTTTCACAAAACGTGCAAACTGCTCTCGCTTCTCCTTTGGTGTGTTCCCGGGGCGAGGTTGGTAATGAACGGTCGCCAGTCGAACCTTACGATGAGTACCACTCTTACTTTCGACAAGTGTGGGGATCGACCAGTGGACTGACGAGTGGGCTTCACCCCATCGGAAATGGAGTTCGATGCGCAACTGTGTCGCATCTGCCGGTGCCTCATAGTTTCCGCTCAGTGTCGTCCACTGACCAATCGTCTGAAGCACCTTTGGAAATTCCGGTTCGGCTCTCGGCCGCTCCCCCGCTCGATAGGATGTTGACGTGGGATTGGGTCGCAATACCGTTTCGCCTTTGTTGTTTAGCCAAACCAGTTTTGCAATCGCAGCCCGCCGTGGTAAGCCAATTCCAACGGTCTTTCGTTTGACCTCAAAGCGGTACCATCTTCCGCCTTTCACTGGGATCTGCTGTTTCCAGTAACCGGCTAGTCCCTCTCTTTGATCGGCTTCAATGACAAGGTTTCGCAGGGTGTTGCCATCCTGTATGTCATGCTCGAGTCGAAAGCTCGGAGCGATTTCTGGTCGGGGAGAGTGCGTTGTCCACGTCTCTGGGAGTGAAATGGTGTCTGCCTGTACGAAGGATCCTGCGAACCAAGCAGTAAGAAGCACCACTTTTAAGGAGTGTGGAATCATTCGATTGCCCTTTTGGGTTATCACTACGAGATCGTCGAGCGTGCGTTCTCCATTCTAACCTTTCGATCGCAGCTAGGGTGATGCTCGTTCCTGGGGGGAGGAGGCATTCTCCTTGGTTCGGGTACCCTGCGAAGCGTCGGATTTAGTGATCAGATTTGATGCGAATATGCCGGTATTCGATTTGGCCGCGGTCTCCCTCCAATCCGATGGGGCCATTTTCAGGTACATCGAAGGCTTCTTCGATCACCTCGCCATTGCACGTACATCGTGCCTTGCCGCCACGAGCAACGACAATCAATTCATTCCAGTTTCCTGGCTCGTACTTCTTGAGATCCTTGTAAGGACCCGCGAGGAGGTAATCGCGACACTGAAGTTGGGGACCCATTAAAAAGACACCGCTATCCGCGTTGGGTGTCGCCCGAAATTCCAGTTTCAGAGTGAAGTCACCCGTGAATTCCTGCGTCGTCCATAGTTGTTGAATCTTCCGACCCTCGGGTGGCGTTGTCACTACCAGCCGATTGCCTATGGCGCGATACCTTCCGTCATCTGATTGGGTATGGCCATCAAGTGCAACCATCTGCTTAACAATTGGCCAAGCTGGAGCATTTTCTGGGTCGCGGCTCAACCATCGTTCGCGGCCTCTCAGCATCTTCTCAGTGGTGGGTCGGAAACACCAACCATCAAGATTTCGTCCGTTGTAAAGGGAAACAAAACCGGCTTCCATTTCAAACGGTTCACTTATCGCTTCGAGCAGACCGAGCGTTGCGAAAATAGGTATCAATGCTGATTTCCATTTTAAATACCCGGCGCGGTTTGGATGAAGTAGATCAGGAAACTCTTCTTTCTTCGCGTCACCCTTTTCATTCGCAAATAGGGTCCAGGTGTCAAGAATCGTGATGCGGGAATCGCCCTTCACAGCTTTGGCTACCTGTCGGTTGATTTCTTGAATCTGTGCTGCGCTGCGTTTTTTGGATTCATGACTTGGGAAAACGTTGCAAAGTACAACCGGGAGATCTTCTTGGTGACGATGGATTGCATCAAGAATCAGCCTCACATTTCCCGCGATCGTGTCGGGCTCAGCAGCCTCTTCCAAATCATTGGTACCCATCAGCATGACGATTGCGGTTGGATCAAGGTCGAGTACATCTTGTTGGAGTAGTAGTAACATTCCACGAGTGGTGTCGCCGCTGATTCCTCGATTCGAAACAGCGAGCTCACCAAAGTCGCCTTGGAAGGTGTCGCCCCACCCCTGCGTGATGGAGTCTCCCAGAAAGACGACTGAATGTTCTTCCTGCTTGGATCTCGCTTTAAAACCCTCTCGACGTTTAATCCATAAGTTCTTGAACCAATCATAACGCCGAATGGGTCCCTCTCCAGCAATACCGTCGTCCGTTTCGGGCAGTGCAACTGCATTCGGTAATGCTGCATTGGACTCCCGTTGCGCGTCATCTGCATTGACGTAGGACGCAAAGCAACCGCATAAAAAAAGAAAGAGTACGTATCGGAGTTTCAATTGGTTAATCATCACTGGATTTCTCATTAGGACGCATGCGTTTCTTCTCTGCGGATTGGCAGTTCGCCTAGCTATCAGTTACTTCCGTTTCGCGGGTCTTGGCCATTTCAGAAGCTTGGGCCTCATACTTCTTGGTGAGATCCTGAATCTCTTCCTTGATCTTATCGCGATCGTCTTCACTGAGTTCCTTGGCCTTCTCAGCATTGTCGGCTGCTTTATTGCCATCTCGCCGAATGTTACGGATGGAAATCTTTGCATCTTCTGCGAGTTCTTTGATTCGCGACACCATCTTTTTTCTGACTTCTGTCGAAAGCGGTGGAACATTGAGCCGGATCATACGCCCGTCATTCTGTGGATTCAGTCCGAGATCTCCCGCCACGATCGCCTTTTCAATCTCTTTAATGGTTCCAGCATCGTAGGGGCGTATCACAATTTGTTGAGGCTCGGGCGTGCCGATGGAGGCGAGTTGCTTCAGCGGTTGCATTGATCCATAGACTTCAACCTTGATTGAGTCGACCAGACCGGGGGTGGCACGCCCGGTGCGAATTCCTGAGAGGTTGTCACCTAACACTGAGATGGCTTTTTCCATTCGTTCTTCGGCGTCCAGTAGGATTTCATCAGCTGACATTTTGTCGTCCTTGGTTTAGGGCTTTGTTAGAAATTTTGGGGAGGGATTCAGCGCCGCGGGCGATGTCAAGTTAGACACTCTCGCTCGTCATTCGCTTCGACTCTGCTAGAAGGGGAGGTGTTATTTGAAAACGGTGTTTTTCTTTTTGGAATTCTACGCCTTAAGAACCGATGTGACTCCTTTGTTGAGGCGAGAAGGTTCTCATGCATCCTCGGCGGTAGACCCAATGACTGTTCCGACGGTCTGCCCCGAAATGGCTTTGACGATGTTACCATCCTTTTTAAAGTTGAATACTAGAATTGGTTTGGCATGTTCTCGGCAGAGTGCGATCGCGGTCGCATCCATTACCTTGAGGTTCTTTTCCACCACCTGAGCATAGCTAAGAGAATCATAGAGCACTGCGTGGGGGTTTTGCTCTGGGTCGTCGCTGTAGACGCCATCCACACGAGTGGCTTTAAGGACAATATCCGCGTCAAGCTCCAATGCTCTCTGTGCGGCGGCGGTGTCGGTGGTAACGAAGGGATTACCAATGCCGGCCGCAAGAATGACGATTCTGCCTTTTTCAAGATGTCGGATCGCCCTTCGCCGTATGAAGGTTTCCGCTATTTTTTCATTCGGGATGGCGGACATGACCCGTGTTTGCAGTCCAAAAGACTCGAGGGCGTCCTGCATCGCCAATGAATTGATGGTCGTTGCGAGCATGCCCATGTAGTGTGCGGTTGCTTCGTCAACCAACGCGTTCCCGCCGGAGAATTGTGCACCTCGCAGGATGTTTCCCCCGCCGATGACAATGGCAATCTGGCAACCATTCTCGTGGGCCAACGAGATCTGCTTGGCAATCTTACCAGCTTCCTCAGGGTTGATTCCTCGGCCGCCGCCATCGGCGAGACTCTCGCCGCTCAATTTCAGAATGACACGCCGATATTGTATCTCTGGGTCGCTAGCTTCCGATGCTTCAGTCATCGTGATTCCTGGTCTTGAGTTCGTGGCTTCGCCGCATCCCGCTCTATCATACGCAATATCCCGATTCGGAACAGCAATACAAAAAAAACCCCATTCAGCTCGCCGGGCTGAATGGGGTTTGGGTTCCTGCTTGTCCGCTTCGCTGAATTGTCAGCGGTTCTGGCCTGTCGGCTGTTTTTATTTCTCGCCAATGACCCAGTGCCAAAAGCTGGTCACTTTCATGCCAGCCGAGGAGGCGTACTGGCTAACGGACTGCTTGTCGTCTTTTACGAAAGGTTGGTCCATGAGGCAGCGTTCAGCAAAGAAATTGCGAATGCGGCCTTCAACCATTTTTTCAACAATATTCTCTGGCTTACCCTCGGCCAACGCTGCTTCCTTCAGGATCTCGCGTTCTTTGTTGACAACCTCTGGGTCAAGCGAATCGGAATCAAGTGCTGCAGGTTTCATCGCTGCGACATGCATTGCAACGTCTTTGGCAGCTTCATCGGTGCCGCCATCAATCGCAAGCATCACACCTGCGGTCGTGCCTGCGTGGTGCATGTAGCCGCCGGTCGGGCCATCAACACGCGCCATTCTGCCAACGTTAAATACTTCGCGGATTCGATTGAACAGATCATCTTTTTGCTGAGCGAGTGTCTTTCCTTCAGCGGAGGGAGACGGTTGTGCCAACAGTTCCTCCGCATTGGTGATCGACGGTGTATTTGCGTAGACGCTCGCGAGGTCATCAGCCAGTTGGATGAAATCTTCATTGGTTGTAACCGGTGCGCTTTCGCATAGAAGCTCTACCATCGCTCCGACTGATTTCTCCGAACCGATGTGGAGTCCAAACCGTCCGAAGGCAGTTTCGCGATCGCTGCGTTTGTCAGCGAGTTGCTGTCCACGCTTACGAAGCACCTCTACCGCTGCTTCTTCGTCGCCGCCCGCTTCTTGGAGTGCTTTTTTGCAGTCCATCAGTGGTAAGCCCGTTCGTTCCCGGAATGCCTTGACTGCAGCTGCTGTGATTTCAGCCATGTGTTTCTCTCCCAAACAAAATATCAGTAGGTTGTATGTTTTAGTTGTTCATTTGTACGGGTGACTTGCAGGAAATCAGTCGTCACCCAGGCTGTTACTTACTTTCCTGGGCAGCTGTTCGACTCACGTAGGTATGCGCTGATTCGGAACAGCTCGCTGAGTTGTCGTACTTCGCTGCGTTCTCTCAACTCGGTGCCGAACCTGACGTTGTGGGTTAGGTTCTGAGTAGAGAGCGGGATTGAAGACGTACTCTTTCACGTTGAGTCGAGGAATCCGCCTGAGGTTCTATACGACTCTTACGTATTCGGCCCGGTTTTAACCGATTCTCGCGCTGAGGCGATCACTGTTGCTTTGCAGTAATGCTCGCGGGAAATCTTGGTTCGGTGATCGCGGGCCATTGACCATGCGTCTGACACGCGCGGACAGCGATGCCAGACAAAACACATCCTTGGAGGGCTGAATTAGCCTTCGCTGGAAGCTTCAGTTTCAGCGTCCGCTGCGGCTTCCGGTTCTTTCGCAGGTGCCGGTGCAGCAGCAGGTGCCGGTGCAGCAGCAGGTGCGTCGTCTTTCTTGATCTCAATTTGTCCTTTGCCAGCATTCACTGCATCGGCAAGTTGAGTCAGGATCAATTCAACACTTCGGATACCGTCATCGTTACCGGGAATCGGAAGATCGACGTCAGAGGGATCACTGTCGGTATCGATCAGAGCTACCGTTGGAATTCCAAGACGCTTTGCTTCGCGGATG
Source organism: Candidatus Nitrosopumilus sp. (assembly GCA_964225475.1). GTDB lineage: Bacteria > Planctomycetota > Planctomycetia > Pirellulales > Pirellulaceae > Rubripirellula. The sequence goes on from CAXQOB010000006.1 coordinate 20,025, forward strand.
GCATTCTTCTCTTTGCCGGGATCGACGATAAAGATGCATTCAGGCAAGCGGTTCATGGTTCGCAAGCCGTTAAGGTTGCGATACATCTTCCTGTACTCACGGTTCAGCGACGATTGCATCTTCTTGCTGTAGGAATTGATCTTTTCGCTACCACGAAGATCCTCAAGCTCCTCCAGACGTCCCAGGCGACTGCGGATGGTGCGGAAGTTGGTGAGCGTACCACCCAACCAGCGTTCGCTGACGAACGGCATCCCACATCGCAATGCTTGCTCTTCAATTGCTTCTCCCGCCTGACGCTTGGTCCCAACGAAGAGAATCAAACTGCCGCCCTCGGCAACCTGAGTGAGGTATTTTTTGGCCCTCAGGAGACCTCGAAGGGTCTCACGAATGTCGAGAATATGGATCTGGTTCTTGCGACCGAAAATGTAAGGAGCCATTTTCGGATTCCACAGGCTGGTTCGGTGCCCGTAGTGCACACCAGCTTCAATCATTTCTTTCACAATGGCTTGTGCCACGATAGACCATCCTTTCTGTACCAAAGCGGGCTACAAGAAACGACGCAGAATCAACGAGATCCGTGCGGTTAGTTCCCAGAGCATGACAGTTTTTTACTGTGCTCGCCCTTCGTCCCAGACGCCTTGGTTGATATGAGTTATCAGCCGGCACCGTTCGGAGCCGGACTGGATTGGACGCGGAGGATAGTCGAATTGGCCTGTTTTCGCAAGGGTTCCTGACGAAGGAGCACTGAATCTGGCGATTCGGAGAGTGATCTCAGGAAGCCATTCAGAGGCCACAATCTGGCTCATGGTGCTGTCCAAGCACCGTTCTTCCATAAACAGCAGGAACTTCAGCGACCAAAGATCGGCTCGAGGGGGCCGAAAAACGGGACGACAAACCCCATTTTATCGCTAACACAGAGCAAAAATTGGATGCCACAACGTCAAAGACAAATTGAGTCTTCTTGATGGTTTCGCGCACGAAAAAACCGGAATCGAGGAGGAAATCGACTCCGGTTTGCGAAGGAGGATGTGGTTTGGCTGACTAATTATTTGTCATCGTCAGCTTTTTTGACCTTCTTTTTACGCTTCAGAGAAACCTTCATCACTCGAACCTTCGGCATACCTACAACCGACGCTTCTTCATCGAAACGGTCGAGTTCCTGCAGCCTCGCTACTCTTTCAGCACGAGTCAGTACGTTTCTAGTTTTGATCGCCCCGGCTTGCACCTTGAGGCTTTGGTCCATAGTCATGGTGACTTCCGCAATCGCAAAAAGGTCAGAACTTCGTGTGTATGACAGTCGAATTGAGCAGAATATTGACTGATTCGGTTTTTTGCAAGGTTGTCCGACCAACTTGTTGCGGTTTTCCGCAAATCATCTGAAGTTAGCCTCGCGGCATCGGCTTGGTGCGGGGCAACTTTTGGCCGCTCGCGGTCCGTCTAGTGGGACTTTGGCGATTATTGCAGTTAGTTTGAGCTGGATTGTTCTGTTTCGGGATGAGATAGGCGTTGTCGTGCCAAAACGATGCCTTAAGCGGCTATCTTCTCCGTATGGAACCGAAAAACCCAAGATTTCCGTGGTTGAAGCTTATCAAGATCACGCTGCCTGCTGTGATTATTGGTTTTCTACTGTCTCGGGTTGAACCGGAGGCTTGGGAACGCCTATCGGAGCAAGAAAAGGATTATCCGCTCTTGTTCTGCGCACTGGCAGTTGCCATTGGGTCGCTCTGCCTCTCGTTTGCACGATGGTGCATCTTGGTTCGGTGCCAAGGGATTCATTTGTCCATGCTCGAAGCATTCCGCTTGGGAGCCATCGGATATCTACTCAGTTTTGTCTCGGCGGGCAGCGTTGGCGGGGACGTCTTTAAAGCTGCCTTCTTGGCGAACCGGAGACCGGGGAAACGGCTTGCTGCCGTTGCCAGTGTGGTTGTGGATCGTGGCTGCGGACTATTCGCACTCATGCTGATCGTCGGAATCGGTCTGCTGTTTCTTGAACCACGAGGCGATACACCGGGTGGGGAGTCAGGTGGCAGTGAACTTCAGCAGATCAAGAGTGTTACTTACCTGCTCCTTACCGTCGGTACGATTTCCCTATCCGTCTTGGTGTTCGGTGGAAAGAGCGTGGATCGTTTGATTAGTCGGTTAAGTGGCAAGGGTTGGTTGGGGGCGGCTTTGGGGCGCATCGGGCCGCCGTTAAGGATGTTTCACGCTCATCCGTACGCCTTTGGTGCCTCACTTCTTATGAGCCTTGGAGTCCAGGGAGCTTTTCCGATCAGCGTTTATATGATTGCAAAATCGCTCTTTGCCGACTCACCGAGTCTCATTGAGCACTATGTGATCGTTCCCGTGGCAATGTTAGCTGCGGCTTTGCCAATCACTTTCGCTGGGATCGGGGTCCTTGAAGCCGCGTTTGAATCCTTGTACTTATGGGTGCCTTCGGTTCCCACGGAGGCTTCCGGATTTCTGGTTGCCTTGGTCTTTGAAATCGTCCGTCTCGTGATAGCAGTTATTGGTACCGTCTTTTACTGGACCGCAAATGCGGAAGTACGAGAAAGTCTCGTCGCGTCAGAGGATTTGGCAAAACAACCTGCAGGGAAAAATACTGGCGAAGCCGCTTCGCCCCCTACCAAAACCGAGAAGTCGGACGCTGATGATGTTGCGTCGGATGCTGACATCGCGGCGGATCCCTGCCCGGAGTGAGTCTGCGGTTTGCATCGTTGCATCTTGCTTCGCGCGTCAGGCTAGAAGGGATTGTCCACTTCACTCAATCGTCTCGTGGTCCAGATCTGATAAGCTGATCGGGTCGTGAACTCCTTCCAGACAGAGTAAGGTTTGAGTTCTTCATTTTGTCCGTCTGTGGTTGGTCTCTTGAAGTCGTTTTGCACATACCAAGGACTTCAAATGGGTCAATGAGTTCAAAAGGTTTGTCTCGTTGTGAAATGGCGCCCTGCAAAATCGAAAGCAACGCCTCTGGGACAAGCAGGTGCGTTTCTTTGCGCACTGTTACTTACCTCGGCATGGCTTGGTTGTTCTCGGCAGGAACCAGTTACAGAGAATCTGGTAGACGATCGCGATCCTGTTGAGGTAGCTCGCGACCTCATTGAAGGCGGGCAGTTAACGAAGGCTGAGGAGATTTTGTCGAATCGCTTGATTGAGGAACCCGAGGATTTCTCGGCGGTTTTGATGGCAGGGAGGATTCAGCGATTGAGGGGTCAAAACGATGCGGCCAGGCGGTTGGCAGACACGATTCCACCGACCGATCCCTTGTATATCGATGGCATCGATTTGCTGGTTGAATGTGATGAGGCCGAAAAATCCCTTGAGAAAGCCGTCAGTCGTCTGATTACTGCTATCCCCAACGCGAGTTTAAATCCCGAAATTAAAAGGCGTTGGTACTACAAAGTCTGGGAGCTACTCTCCAGAACCGGACGTCGCCAGGAAGCATCTCTCTACGCGGATGCCCTCTGTATGGGCCGAGCCTACAGCCGGAGTCTCCTGCACTCGATGCTGAGGAGGGGAGAATCGTACCCGATCGTCGCCAGCGGCGATGATCAGGCGCGGGAATACTTCGCACCGGGGCATGGTCTTGCGCGGTACCTTTTTTCACAGGAGAGATTTCATGAAGCTCAGATGGAGATGGAGAGCAACGAGAGATATAGCGATGGCACCGGAGCGGCAAATGCATTTATGGGGCGACTGCTCGCTGAGACTCAGGCAGAGGATGAAGTTTTTTTTGATTGGTTCAGTCGCTGTGATGATCAAGCGTTGAAATTCAGTGATTATTGGGCCGCCTTGGGGATATGGTTCTTTCAAAACCAAAAATATGCGGCTTCCGCCCGAGCGTTGTGCGAGGCGGTGGAACTGGATTGGACGGATGATGATCTCTGCCACCGACTTGCACGGGTCCTTGGTGCATTGAATCGTGAGCAAGATGCGGCGTACGTGCGGGAGCACGCGTTGCGGGTGGCCTCGTTGCGAGAATTATCGATTCAAATGACCCAGCAGCGAGTTTCGGGCGAGTCACTTAGCGTTTTGCCACGGCAGTTACTCGAACTGGGGCGACCCATTGAATCCATTGGATGGGCATTGGAGGCGTTAGGGTCGAATGATGCGATCAATCAGCAGCCACTCCTGCAGCAACACGCTGTGTTGATTCAAAATCCGCAATTAGCAGAGATGGCCAAAGGCGCGGCGCTGACCGAAATTTCGAAGGTGGATTTTGAGATTGATCCAGCATTAAAGCAACTCGCCGATTTATCGCGGGTGCCATCGGGTGGCAACGAAAGCGAGTCGGTGGCGCCAAGCCTGGTCGACGTTCGGTTGGATAACATTGCTTCGCAGGTTGGGTTGGAATTTCAGTGGTATCACCGTCCTGAAATCAATCTCGAATCCATTCCACTGCATCAAATGATGGGCGGCGGTGTCGCAGCATTCGACTACGACTTGGATGGCTCCCCCGATATCTACTTTGTGCAGGGTAGTAGCGTGCCTCCCGATGGCACGGCGAGCCGATCCAATCAACTCTTTCGTAACTTGGTGGGTTCATTCCGGGAGGTAGGTGAGGATTCGCAAAGTCAGGATTTCAGTTATGGCACTGGGGTTGCCGCCGGGGATGTGAACCAAGACGGCTTTCCGGACCTTTTTCTCGGCGTACTCGGTGTCAATCGACTACTGCTGAACAATGGTGATGGCACGTTTCAGGACGTTTCGTATTCGATGAAATCAATGGAAGCGAGGTTCAGTACGTCGGTTGCCATTGCGGATCTGACTGGGGATGGGATCCCGGAACTATTTGAATGCGTCTACGTCGAGATGGAAGATGGTTTTCGGTTGCCTGATCAGGATGCACAGGGGCTCGAGATTCCACCAAGTCCAAATGATTTCTACGCAGAATCGGATCGATGGTTCCGAGCACTCGGTAATGGGGAATTCGAGCCGATCGTGATCGATGCGGAACGTATTTCACCCGGAACAGCGCTCGGGATCGTGATCTCAGATTTTGACAATGATGGTGGGAACGAGGTGCTTGTTAGCAATGATGCGAGACCAAATCATCTACTGGGAGGGTTTGATACACCGCAAGTTAAGAATTTTGCGGATGTAAAGGGCCTCGGAGTGGGTTTTCGCGGTTTTAGTAATTCGTGCATGGGGATTGCCGCGGCGGACTTCAATCGTGACCAGAAAATCGATTTCCATATTACGAATTTTGTCGGTGAGGCAGCTAACCATTACTTACAGGGTGACGGTGGACTGTATGGAGACACGGCGATTCGGTTTGGTGTAGAGAGCCTTACCAAACCGTTTACTGGGTTCGGCGTGGCATCCCTTGATTTTGCCCGCAACGGTTGGCTTGATTTGGTGGTTGCGAATGGACATGTCTTTGACGTTCGACCCAGGCAGCAGGAGTTTCAAATGCCGACGCAATTGTTGCAGAATTTGAGAGATCGCTTTGTTGTCAATTCGGCACAACCCGGCGAGTACTTTGGGTTGCATTATGTTGGTCGAACCGTCACCGCGGTGGACTATGATTCTGACTTGGATTTGGATTTGGTTGTCGGTCACCTAGACGCTCCCGCAGCCTTGCTGGAAAACAGGACCGAGCCAATAGGTGATGCGATCCAATTCGTTCTTGTTGGAACCACCTGTGAACGTGATGCGATCGGGGCTCGGGTTCGCGTTGAAACAAACAACGGTATTTTCACTGCGTGGATCACCGCGGGTGATGGCTATTTGACGAGTCAACAGAGACTCGTCGATCTGGGGTTGGGAGCCGCCGCACAGGTCCGTCGAGTTGAGATATCTTGGCCCTCAGGAAGCCAAACAGTGTTGAAAGGTATTGAGGTTAACCATCGGTATCTACTGATTGAGGGACAGAGTGAGGCGTGGTCTCTGCAGTAGAACGCATTTCATGGATTAGGCTGGTTGTGCTCGTGATTCGTCATCACCCGAGACCTACAACCTGAAATTCCGGATGGAAATTAGCATTTTTCGCTTCGGAGGTACCCGAGCGGGGCCAAATCAATTAGTCTGGAGGACTTGATCGGTATCATTCCGCCGCACGTTCGGCACACACGAGAGAGCTTACCAATGAAAAAGAACATCTTTTCTTTAATGACTGTTTTGTCGATCGCTATCTGCCCAATCCTTGGATGTGGTGGTGGTAGTGGTGAAACTTCGGTTGTCGAGGCACCAGCAGAAGACACCGGTGGAGCCATGGACGACATTTCGGACGAGGATTACAACGAGGCGATGAATCAATCGCTGGCTGACGAATCAGACGAGTAGGTTTTTCAGCCTCAGCATTTAGGCTGGAGGTTCGACGGGTGAATTTTGGTGACCCGTGAACCAGAACAGAACGCAAGGGTGCGACATGAAACGTGTCGCACCTTTTTTTTGTTAAGGCCTGCTTTAGTGTCAAATTCGTTCGGTTTTTGTGGTTCGACGTTGCATTTCCCCTCAATAGAAATGCGTAACCACTTGTTACTTGATTCATGTCGGTTCGACCAAAAGATCACCCAAAATGAGGTGCCAAATTTCCGTGCGCCATCGTGCCGATTATTCCATGCCGGTTTTGCCTATTGAATGATTATTGAGGTGGAGTGACACAGTCCTGCCGGTTTAACCCTGCGGGGGGGCATTTGGCGGTGAATAATCGTTGTGGTCTGTGTGATCGCTAGGCTCGTTCCTGGGATGCTGACTACACGAGGCTGGACACCTAGGGGGTGATTGCGGATCTGTGAGAGTTTTTCGGGTTATTGAAGGGAAAAATACTCGTTTGTTACGCAAAATTTGCACGGAACTTTGGAAAATTAGCCGTCGATCCAGTATGTTATTGATTGAATAGAGGCGTCGAAGCTCGCTGTTCGTACGCTAAATGCGCGCTGCGACGAGCGTACTTTTTTCTTTTCCTTATCTTATGGGTTTATCATGCATCGACAAAACGTTCGATCACGAGGTTTTACCCTCGTTGAATTGCTGGTGGTGATCGCCATCATTCCCAATAAAATTGAATATGCGCAACATAAGACACGCGAGTTTAAAGTTGTGTAAAATAACATAACATTAGGGGTTGG
>CAXQOB010000007.1:0-5535 GCA_964225475.1 Candidatus Nitrosopumilus sp.
ATCAAAGCCTCGGCCCCAAGGGGTTACTCCATGCTCAAAACCAACGTGCCATTTGCCAGTCATGCAAGTGAAGTACCCTGCTTCTCCCAAAACCTCTGCGATCGTCCGACAACGATTGTTCAATTGCCCGCGATACCCCTCGGTTTCCTGATCCCTGGTCATCCAACCAATTCCGGCTTGATGGGAATACAAACCCGTCAACAAACTCGCTCGCGTGGGACAGCAACGACCGGTGTTATAGTACTGCGAAAACTTAACGCCATCGGTAGCTAATTGATCAAGATTAGGCGTTGGTATCTCACCACCGTAACACCCAATATCGGAAAACCCCATGTCGTCTACCATAATGAGAACGAGATTAGGTCGATTGGCTTGCGAGGTAGAAGCGGTCGCGACAGAACAACGATCCAACAAGTAAAATTGGATGCAACTGAACAGAATCAAAACACAACTCAGCAAGCGTGAACGCAAGCGGCTCCAGCATTGAAGAATACCTATTACTTTCACAGCAAAATCCTTTAAACATGGGCCTGGATGCATGAGACACCAACGTATCGATAGGTCCTAGTGGGCCCAATAGTCTAGCAAAACGCGTCCTGTTTTTTTACGACCATCGAGCTCCATGGATTTTGGACACGAAATCCATAACCGAAAACCGTTTCAGAGCTCCGTATTCATACAGCCGTTTACAACCTATCCCCCGACAAGTTCACCGAATACATTATCAGGCACGATTATAAGAAACGAATTGCACGCCGAGCCAGCTCACACTCAAATGCAGAACAAGACCGGCAATGCTATGAATACAAAAGCGTTATGGATTGTTGGATACCGCGACTTTGGATTTGAGGTTGCGGAAATTGCAGAGGACTCGGGCTACGAGGTGGTTGGCTTTATCGACTACAACCCCAACGAAAACCGAACCGACACCCGAGATGCCAAGTCGGTTCCGATCGAAAACCTTGACTCGCAAACATCTGGTTATTTCCTCTGTGCAATGACCTCAACGGTCAAGCGTCGTCAACTCGTAGAACAGATCAGCCAATTAACTTGTAACAGCCTAGCCCCGATATCGATCGAACATTCAAGTGCTGTCATTTCAAAGGCAGCAGAACTTGCAAACGGAACCTTAATCATGCCGGGGGTTGTGATCGCTTCAGGAGCTAATCTCGATGCATTCACACTGGTCAATCGTGGTGCCACCATTGGTCACCATACGAGTCTCGGAGCATTCTCCACCGTAGGACCAGGAGTCAACATTGGTGGGAACTGCGAGATCGGAGAAAACGTCTACTTCGGTATCGGCAGCACCGTGATCAATCGAGTCAAAATCGGCTCGAACTCGCTGATCGGTGCGGGGGCCGTGGTCGTGAACGACATCCCGAGTAATTGTGTCGTCAAAGGCGTGCCAGCAAAGATTAGCCAGGATCAATTTCCTGGGCACTGATTTTTCCAAGGCACTGTTTTTTTCAAGGCACTGTTTTTTTCAAGGCACTGTTTTTTTCAGGGCACTGATTCAATTCAACTCGTCAGGCACCTCAACCTGCCTTTCGCCAGAATGACCATCGACTGCTTCTTTTGAGGTGACGATTCTCAAATCGCTCAATCCACCGCTCGTAATCGTCCGGCGTATCGAAGTCCTCGGAAAAATCATCGATGTGCAAAAAATTCCCCGGGCATTTCTTATTCCTCAGCCCAATCCCCTGCAGGTGGCGATAAACCGACCACCCTGCACACATTCGAATCACCCCTTGGACCATCGCCTCTTTGACATGTTCGATCGAATGGATAACCGCGAGATGATTCTCCGGCAGCAATGAGAAACCAAACAACTCCTGATAAGGACAGCCGGTGATGCGACTCCCTCGGCGTCTTCCAATGAAGGTTGGTTCCTGCGTTTCAAGCTGACAAATCTGATCCATCGCTGCTTCAGTGAAATAGGTATCACCAAAAAGAACGGTTGTCCTCTGATCTTCAGCCCAATAATCCTGCGAGGCAACAACGGCACCATTCTCAAGATCCAACGGCGGTACGCGACGGACTCCCTCGCGATCATATTCTGAATACTTCGCAACAAGGTACATGTCCTCATGCCCTCTCTCTCGAAGTAATCGCAAAGTGCGGTCAATCAGTGTTTCACCATCGATTTTCACAAGGTGCTTGTGACACCCCAAATGATTACGCCACCGCTCTTCCTTGCCGCCGGCCATAATAACAAATCGTATCTGTGTCATGCTCCCACATTCCCAGTAGCTTTCTCGCGGATTTTGGTTTCATGATCTTGCGACCGTGAATCTCAGCAAGTTCATGAACGGTATTCAAAAGTTCTTGATTGGACGTTTGTCGACCGTGAAGCATGAGGTTATCTTCCAGACCAACACGAACCCCACCACCCATAGCGATCGCGGTCGCCACCGCCGGAATTTGAGCTTTCCCGATCCCACCAAGAGACCAAAAACAATTATCGGGTAAATCTTGCAAGAGCGCAGCGATATGAGAGAGGTTACATTGCGCGCCTGCGATATTACCCAAGATAAGGTTGATATAGATCGGCCCCGAGAGAATTCCTTTTCGCAACAAGTAGTTGGCGTAGTTAACCATCCCAAGATCAAACGCTTCAAGTTCAGGGATCACTCCCAACTGATTCATCTTTTCCGCAAGTGCAACAATCGTTTCAGGGCTGTTCACCGAAGCCTGGGTTGTAAAGTTAAGTGAACTCAAAGTAAGAGACCCCATGTCTGGCCGATGTGGGCCCTTCAGATAGATTGGAGCTGCCCTTTGCTCGAGCCCTATTCCTCCTCGCCCACTGAGTGACAAACAGATGATTAAATCGGGAGCACCTTTTCGTATGCCCTCGACGATCTTGGCATAGACATCAGGACAATGAGTTGGGTTACCCTTGCTATCGCGAGCGTGCAGGTGCGCGATGGTGATGCCTTTGGCATGAGCCTCGAGCACCTCGTCAATGATTTCGTTCGGCTGCTCAGGCACATTGGGATGGTTTGATTGCCGGGGGACCATCCCTGTGGGTACGAAATTAATAAGTAGCTCTTGATTCATGTATGATCTTCTGAGCAATGAGTTGACTTGAACCTAGCCAAGAGCACCCCTCTGTTAGCTTTTAAAATGGCATTGCCTCATGTCTTAATTGATTGGGTAGGCTTATGACAACATCATTGGCCACGCATCTCAGATGGAGACTCGAATTCGAAACACCATTTAACCCGAATTTTGTTCACAATAACGGAAGGAATGAAGAGATTGCAGTTCCGCACGAACCAAATAATTTGGAGAAGGACAGACTTTATGGAGGTCTTTTCTCACTCGAAACGGATCCAATCCACTGAATAGACGTAAGCCAATCATATGACATTCAGATCTCACACACGCCAAAGACAGAAACGGCTAAGCTGATCTCAATCAATAGCGCCCAATCGATCGCAGGTGTCACTCCAAGGCCACACGCCACTTCAAGTCAATTTAAAAATGGATGAAATCCCATACAGAAAACTCCCCAGAAGCTATCGGTGGTCACAATCGATAATGTTGGTGAGTCCGATGGCGATTGCTTCAGGTAGGCAAGTATTGTTCCTACCCAACCAGCAGGGTGAACCCATCGTTCAAATCATTGGATGGAGCCTTGTCCTTGGCATCTCCTTGTTTGCAGTAATCACCTCCTGTTACGTGACCCTTCGCTATCCCTACCTCAGTCTAGTCGCAACCTCAAAAGACGATCTATTCACGAAGCAGTGGACCTCACCAAAAATCTCGGCAATAGCAAAAGGAGTCTTCCCACTGGGACTAATGGGCTTTTGCTTTCTAAGCACGACTGCAATGCTCGCAACAGAACGCCTTCAACTTGATCGAATCGCAGCAACCTACTATTTCTACGTTCAATTCGCCTTCACGCTTTTTCTCTGTCTTCGTTACGACCCGATCACACACCCCACCGTCTCAACCTACATTCGATCAACCCTAGGAATCGGCTTGCTATACATTCCCATAACCTTCCCTGTTTTGATCATGGGATCGATCCGTTGCAAAGAAACCCTTGGCCCTACCACCGACAATCGAGACGTTGTTTGAGAACGACGCCAAATAAAAAAAAGCCCCACAGGATCTAAGCACGCGTGGATGACTCGATACGAAACTGGAACAGCCCGTCACCAGTTGAACCAAATGAGCCGCCTGATCAAGACACGACGATGATCCTCTCAGGGGATCATCGACTGGGCAAATCACTCTACGACTGAGCGACTCGAAGAATCTTCTCCATCTTTTTTCCTTTGGCAAGTTCATCGACTAACTTGTCGAGGCACCTAACTTGTCGCAACAGTGGACTTTTAATCTCCTCAACACGATACCCACACACCACACCTGTGATGAGTTTCGCTTTAGGGTTTAACCTACATCGCTGAAAAAAAGTTTCAAAATCAACTTCCGATTCGAGAAGCGATTGAAGTGTCGCTTCATCATAGCCCGTCAACCACTCAATAACTTGATGCAGCTCTTGTTGGGTCCGGCCCTTCTTCTCCACTTTTTTGACAAGATGCGGATAGACCGACGCAAACGTCATCTTTGCAACACGTTCCTCGGTTCCGGGAGGTGGCTCTTTCACGACAATCCCATCATTAGAGAAAGCTTTCACGAACTCAAGCGATAGTATAGCCGCAAATCGCTCGACACAATTCAAACCAACGTCAACCAATAGAATCCGTCATACTCAATGTCATGCCGAACAGAAAAGGAAAGAGTAAAACGGAAACCTTTCCCTGCTCCATCGCATTCTAGTAGGTAGCTGAATCGCAGAAGAAGAGCCCCGGCGTAAGCAAGGCGTAAAATCGAGAAGACGAAACGGGGGGATCTAAATGCAGTTTTTGCAGTGTCCGCGCAGAAGGATCTCGGTAATTTTCCCAAAGGCAAGACTCAAGGATTGACTCTTCTTTGATAATTCAACTTTCTCCATGCAAGAAACCGACCCACAATCCACACAGACGAAATGTGGGTGACTCCTGTGCTCGTGCTCCGAGTCATCAATGACCTCAAATCTCCAAACATGATCGCCGAGTTCCGATCGCCGAAGCACATTCGCGGTCACCAGGTCATTCAGATTTCGAAAAACAGTAGCCTTGTCAATATTCATGCCTCGAAGGGCTGAATAGACGTCTCCATGCGTGAGCGGTGAATCAGATCCGAGCAGAATATCCAGCGTCGCGACACGCGCAGGCGTTACTCGCATCCCCGCGGATCGGATCTTTTCTTTTGCCCGGGCTTCACGACTCTCTGGATGGTTCATCGTCTTCCAAATGAAGGGGAACGAAACAGTCCGAATGATAAGCGAAATCAGCCTGCGTCGTAGAGGGCTGATGGAAAAATCAAAGCTTGCAGCATCATAAAAGAACAAAAACACCGGCAAATGGCCTTACGACTGCTTCATTGACTGCACGTCACCGCCTGTGAACCTACAGCGGAGAAACCTGAAAAAAGCCACTGCAGTTGCATCTTTTTTGCACATGCAATAAAGTTGCACATGTA
>CAXQOB010000008.1:0-13683 GCA_964225475.1 Candidatus Nitrosopumilus sp.
GCCGTTTTCGAGTGTGAACAAAAAAATTTCTCCTGCGACGAAGCCTGATTTGACGTGCTTGGAACGGGGCTTTCCTTTCCGGTCAGTTTGAATTGCAACGAGGTCGGTATTGCTGAGAGCTGATCAACGTCGGCTTTGAGATGGTTGTTGCTACATTCATTCATGGGATCTGACTGATTGGAGGAAGCCTCCGGTAAGCAGGATCTTAATTAGTTGCCCGACCGCGAATGTAAAGTATCTTGTCCCTCCACGATGAGGTAACGGCCTGGTTCGGGGGCGTCGAATGATTGCTGCACTCCGGATGGCCAGCGAATGGATATGGTGCTAGCTTTCGATTGGTTTCCAAGTCCAAACCGAAGGTAGGGTTCATCACTACTGAGGTAGCCATCGCCGGCAGTGACCCATGATGTCATGGCATCATCGTTCGATTCAACGGTAACGACCGTGCCGATTGCATCGCGTTCGGATGCCGTACCGACAAGCTCCAGTTCAACACAGTCACCGCTGGTTTGTGTGCGGTTTTCCAATAGCGCGAGTGGTTGATCGAGATGGTTGATGAGTAAATCAATTTTCCCATCGCGGTTATAGTCCACCGATGCCATCGATCTTCCCAAGTACTTACCTGTCCAATAATCGGATTCGTCGCGGACATCCGTCAACTCAAATCGGGTTCCAAGATTCATTAGCAACTGAGGGGGCATTTTGAATCCTTCGCCGTATTGCGACATATCAAAAATATGGCCGTTGGTCACCGCAAGATCCAGCCAGCCGTCACAGTCAATGTCAACTGCTTTGGTACCAAACCCCACGAAGGGCATGCTGGTCGTATCAAGTTGATAACGAATGGCGAAATCGGTGAACCCATTGGCGTTATTTTGAAGGTAGAGGTTCGATGATTCCCCATTGAAGTTAGTGATGTGCAGATCCAAGTGATTGTCGCGGTTGAAGTCACCCGCAGCGATGCCCATGCAGCCATTGGCGGCGCCGCTGAAGCCATTTGCCAACCCCAATGCGTCGGCAGAATTGAGGAGCGCGTCTCCAGCTCGTCCATCGTGTCTTAGGAAGTGGTTGGGTCTAACATCGTTGCCAACAAAAATCTCGTTGCCAGGTTGCTGATCAAAGTTGGTAATGATTAGACCTAGCGAGGTCCCGGGTCTGGCATTTTCTCGCGATATGGGCAGGACCTCGAATCTTCCATCACCTTGATTTTTGTACCAGCGATCCGATTCGGCGTAAAACTCCAGCGGTGATGGTTGCACTTCCTTGCCATCTTTGCCAATTTCTGGCAACGCAAAGGCACCTTCCATTTCAATGTAAACGGATTCAAAGAGGTCGGGCAATGAATCTCCGTCAATGTCCGCGATGCCAAGCGATGTTGTGAATTGATCGTCTATGTTGGTGCCAAGATTGAGAGTCCCATCTCGAAATGTTCCGTCACCATTGTTGATCAACAGGCGGTTTCGTCCGAGGCTACCAACGAATAGATCAATCCATCCGTCTTGATTAACGTCGCCGGCGGTGACACCGGATCCATAATGGTAGTCCTCAGTGTTAGTTTCTTCGGTGACTTCCTTGAATTTGCCAGTTTGGTTGCGGGTTAACGCATTCGAACGAGTGCATTGATCAGTAGGTGGTTCCCCTGATCCTTGTGAGAGATAGAGGTCTGGCCATCCATCTAGGTCGTAATCGAGGATGGCGATTCCGCCGCCGATGGATTCGTGAATTGGAATTGAAGCCAAGTTCATTTCGGTGTCTTGATACCATTGGAAATCAAGTCCAACGGACGCTGCAACGTTGGTCAGTGAGGGTGCCGCGAGCGGTTTGATCTCTCTGTCTTTCGTGTTTCCGCTGTCGTTCGATTCGATCTTGGTCAGTTGATCAAAAGGTTCACCCAGGGGGTAGTCTCTGATCTCTGTTCCAACCAATGCCGCTTGGCGAGACATTGATCGTGCGTCAGCGGATTGAAGCAGTGTGTTTCGTTGTTCTGCGATTGATTGGAGCTGTTGGATTGCCGAGCTCGGGAAAACAAGGCTTGCCCATGCAAGAGATTCAAAGGGGCGTTCCAAGCCGACGGTTTGTTTCATCAATTGTTTACGGAGCTCAAGTCTTGCACGGTTATCTGAGATTTCAATTGACTGGAGTGAGTCTGAAGCTGCCTCGGTTTGTGCCATGGCGACACCTCGACGACGATATTGCTCCCCTTGTTCTGTTTCCCCAAGGGCGTCAAAGACTTTTGCAAGTCTTTGCATGGTTCGTCGATCAGTTGGATTCCTTACGATTGATTCGAGTAGGCAGCGAGCGGAGGTTTCGTAGGCTTGAAGGTCAAAGAAATAGGTGCCCATGGCAGCCCAGTAATCCCCTAGTTTGCTTACCTTTTCTCGATCAACTTGGGCATGCCAGCGAGGGAACGCATCCAACGCCTGCGTCTCAGACAGCAGTCGTCCGTAGAGCGCTTGACCAGCGGGTGAAAGAGGCTGTTTTTCTTTCGCTTCGTCAAGAGCAGCCAATGCTTCACGGTATTTTCCTTCTGTGAATTTCCATCTCGCAATACCGAGTCCAGGTTCAAACCATTTCTCTGCTGTTTCCCCTGTCCCCAGCATTGTTGGGAAAGCTTCGGTTCGCCGCAGTAATGAATTCAATTCGGCTTCGGTCGCTTGGCCAGCACGACAAAGCATTTCAGCTTGCATGGAGGCTTGTTCTCGTTTTCCAAGTCGATTGAGAAGTTGCCACGCTCGGTGCCGCCACAGCCAGCGGGTTGGTTCGCGTTGGATCGATGATTCCAGTAAATCGGCTGCTTCCGAGAATCGTTTAAGACGGTAAAGCGATTCAACCCTGAGGTTAGTCGCCTCAACGATCAAGCGAGAGGTGTCTTCGATATTACTGGCGTACTGAATTGCGACTTCATCTTTCCCTCGCCCAACTTCCGCTTTCGCTGCAACCAGCAGGGCCTCTTCATTGTTGGGAGATTTCACAAGTTCAAGGGCAGCCGCTTCAGCAGCATCGTCCCATAATCGCATGGACAGCTTTTGTCTGGCTTTTGCCAGATGATTCTGAGGTTCTTCCTTGCCATTCTTTTCCTGATTCAATTGCTTGTCGCTTGCCACATCACCAGCGGAATTGAGGCTTGGCTCTGAAGACTCATTCGAAGACCCACATCCCATAGTGGTCAGGACAGTGAGGAGCAGAATGATAAGCCCAAAGCTAATCGCTACTCTTTTTTCGACGAGGTTTAATTTTTGAGCGCGAACTTGACGAACAATCCACTGCTCAAACCGGCTATCTCGTTTTGGATGGTGGTGCAAGCTCTTGTTTAACATCTTGTGCAGTGTGCGGTATGCGGTTCTGGTCAGGCTTTTTGAGACTTGTGTTCAGTGGAGCGACATTCGTGGAATATAGCTCAGACCATGCAAATATAAACTAGAACGACGGGTGCATCTCAAAGGGAGTCGATTGATTTTCGATAAGGAGGATCTTTTGATCGGCTTCGAGAGTTTGACTGAATACCTGGGCCTCTCCGGTCGGCCAGTAAACCACTATTCTTTCAACTTTATCAGTCGTCCCAAGTCCAAAAAACATCGTCGCTTCGTTCTTGCAGAGAAATCCATCGCCTGCCGTCACCCATTCGGTGAGTACTTGCTTTCCGAGGTGGACTTCGACGCGCGCGCCAATCGCATCGCGTTCACTTTTGGTCCCACAGACTTCGATTTGAAGCCAATGATTATCCGTATCTGTTTGATTGATCAAGAGTGCTGTGGCTTCCGACTGGTGCGTGATCACCAGGTCAGGCTTCCCATCACGATTCCAGTCGAGTCGCGCCAGGCCACGGCCAACATGGAGTTCAGACCAATAGCGTGAGCGATCCTTAACCTTTGCCAACTTGAATCGATCTCCAGCGTTAGAGAACATTTGTGCGGGCTGCTTGAACTGGTCTCTTGTGGTGACTGAGTTTTCAATATGGCCATTGGTTACCGCGAGATCCAGATCCCCATCAAGGTCATAGTCAATTGCTTGAGATCCGAAACCCAATACGCCCCGACTCGGTTCCGAGATTCCGTATTGTAGATTCCGATCTCGAAAAAAGGAGTTGTTGTTCAGGTAATGACTGGCGCTCTCGCCTTGGAAATTGGTGATGTGAATATCCATCCAGCCGTTTCGATCAAAATCTCCTGATGCAATCCCCATCGAGGCCGTTTTGGCGCCGCTAAAACCGTAGGCGCAGCCACGAAGCTTCGCGATGTCATTCCACTGGGCAGACGTTTGATCTGACGACCAAAACTGATTCGCGTCGACATCATTTCCCACAAAGATCTCGTTACCCGACTGATGATCAAAATCACCAATCACAACACCAAGGCCAGCGCGAGCATCGGAGTCTGTGCGATTCAGTTCGTGATACGACAGGGTGCCGGTTGGATCTTGCAAGACGATTCGATCAAATGCCGACTGAAAATCCTTTGGCATTAAGGTTTCGATCACTTCACCCGCATCGTTTCGCTTCGGGCGTTTGGGCAAGTTTTCGTCATGAAGGTAGTTAACCTCGAACAGATCCGGAAGCTGATCACCGTTAACATCCGCAATGGCGAGGGAAGTGCTCATCAGGGTTTTGTCATTGCGATTGTCGATCACCCGATCGCTGAAAGTCCCATCTCCATTGTTGATCAGAAGAGTGTTTGATCCGATATTTGAAACGATGAGGTCGGGAAATCCATCCTGATTCCAGTCACCGGTAGTTGCGCCGATTGAGTATTGTTTGACCTCTGTTTCGCTGATCTGTGATACATCTGTAAGTTTTTGATTCAGAGATCGGTAGAGCTGGTTCCCTTGCTCCGCTACGAAACTGGGGGGATTCGCGGCTCCTTGTGCGAAGTACAGGTCCTGCTTCCCATCTCGATCAAAGTCGATCACCGCCACAGCTCCGCCAACGGATTGGTAAACCGAAAAACCATCTTCCTGCGGGTCACTCGCGATACGATAAGCATGTTTTAGGTCCACTTGATCAGCAATGTTTTCGAAGGTTGGATCGATTTGAATCTTCGAAACGGCTGAAGACGCCACCTTACTTTCTTCCTGGCGAGTGATACGCAGCGACTCGAGGTCAGGAAGGGGGAAGGATTCAATATCAAGTCCGCACAGCTTCGATAAAGTGTCAGGAAAGCCGGTTCCATTCTTAATGACGCTCTGCAGTTGGGACTGCAGGTCCATCATTTGCTGCTTGGGTAATTGTTGCCGAAACCCCGCGAGTAATTTCCACAACGCAGATTCAGCTTTTCTGTCGATGGATTCCAGTCGTTGCGCCAAGCTTCGCATCGCATCAATATTCGGGGTGCTCGCGTCAACAATCTGGTTGCTGTTTTTTGATATCGCTTGCAGCGTCTGGAATCTTTGTTCGATCAGACCCGCATGGTCCGAGTCCTCCATTGATTCAAGGACTGATCGCAATCGGCTCATGGAGCGAAAGTCGGTGGGATCGCGTTGCAATGCTTCCATCAATGCGCGAGCTGCTTGTTCAATCTTGTTTTCTTGCAAAAGAATCAAGCCTAGAGCTGCCCAGTGCTCCGGATGATTCTCGGACTCTGGAGTCAGGTTGTTGAGCCAAATCTGAACACCCTCGTCGTCTTGCGCCTCCGCGGAAGCTCGCCCCAGCAGAGCAAGGGTTGCTTGGTTCGTCGACTCGCCATCTACTCGTTTTTTGAGCCGATTTGCAGCGGACTGGTAAGCATGTTCAGCGAATTCTTTTCTCGCTTCTGCGAGCTCGCCAATTGGCCAGTAAGGACGCTCGTTACTGAGCGGTGAGCTGTTAGTGTTGGATGGAGATCGATTTTCATCAGAGGAGGGCCTCTCATCGAACATTGCATCGCTGAGATGAATCAGGGAATGTAATTCATCTTGTAAGACATTTCCAAGTTTGCATAACTCGCGAATGTGCGTCGCAGCCTCATGTCGTCTTCCCTGGCGGTTGTATAAGTAGGCTAGGTTTCGGTGGGCCTCCGCGGCGTTAGGTATTAATTCGAGTATCTGCCGATACTTCTTCTCTGCCTCGTCAAAATATTCCAATTGGAAATACCAGTCAGCTGATTGGCCAATCGCGGGAAGTCCTGCATCAGGATGTTCGATTGGGATTGCGTCGAGGTATTCGATCGCGGCAGTTAGGTTGCCCGCTGCAGCGACCGTTGAAGCGAGCCGAAAGATAACTTCAACATCTTCAGGATTGGTTAGCAAAGCGGATTTTAGAAGTTTTTCTGCGGATGCGAACTCGCCACGCTCTGTGTGATTTTCTGCACGTGCAATAAGGAGTTCCCGGTCGTTTGTTGGAGCAGTTGGTTGTGAGGGTGTGCCCGTTTTAAGGTTACCTTCCCGCGTGGGGCTTTTTTCGTTGACGGAGTTTTCGAAACTAGAGTCCTTCTCTTCACTGATTCCTGATGATTCGAGGGTTGCCTGCTTTTTGTAGTCCACAGGCTTTTCCGAACCGCATCCCATGAACGTTATCAAGGGAAGCAGAAGAAGAGCTTTCTGGGTACTGGATGATTGACGCATGGCGTTTCCGAGGCGATGTTGCATTCAGGCACAAATGTGTCCTGGGTTTGATTGTCTCTAGATCAGGGTTAAAGCTGCTTTTCCTTCGTTAAATCGTTTTCGTTCGATACGAGCCGGTTGAGTGTCGCAGGCAAATCGCCGAAATCGCGATGGATCATTGTATGAAAAGGTGAGCGGATTCAACGTTTTCTACCACCAAAATTCGTTGATCAACCGCGCTGATAGGCACTTCTTGCTGAATTCCACTTGGCCAATCCACCGAGAGTGATTCGATCTTCTTGTTGCCACCTAAACCAAAGCAAAGTCGTTGGTGATTTCGGCAAAGGTATCCGTCTCCGGAAATAGCCCATTGCGTGATTTCTTGACCAGCAATACGAACCGTTACCTTGGCCCCGGTCGCATCCCGTTCCGAGTGGACGCCGACCAACTCTACTTGCAACCAGTGGTTGTTCGAGACGGTCTCGTTGCGAAGTAGTGCAGATGCTTCATTGATATGGGTGATGATGAGGTCTTCACGGCCATCGTTGTCAAAGTCCAATTTCGCCATGGCTCGTCCCGCATGATTCGTCAGGGCATAGGGTGAGGAGTCGTCAAATACGATCTCTTTGAACTGCTTGCTTTGGTTCTTGAATAATTGAAATCGTTGAAGGAAAGGGCCACTCATTTTCACATATTGATCAATGTGACCGTTGGTGACAGCCAGGTCCATGAGTCCATCGTGATTAAAGTCAAGCGTTTGAGAGCCAAATCCGAGAACTTCATAACTCGGAACGCCAAGTCGGAATTGAGCTGCTCGATCTTGGAAAAGAGATTTCTTTGAGAGATAGAGACACGCATTTTCATTCTGGAAATTGGTAACGTGTAGATCGAGTGACCCTGATAAATCGAAGTCGCCAGCAGCAATTCCCATACTTGCTGTTCCCCCACCATCGAAAGAGAATGCGGCGCCTCGAGGCATCGCTGTGTCGAGCCAGTCCTTTGATTGAGTGTTGAGTGTCCAGAGTTGGTTCGGCGACTTGTCATTACCAACAAAGATTTCGTTGATGCCGTCCTCATCGAAATCGGCAACGACGACCCCAAGACCTCGAAACGTTGCCTCTGGATTCTGATGAAGGGGTTGGAATTGAAGGTTGCCGCTTCCGTCATTCAATCCAACACGGTCCACTGCGGGTTTAAAGTCAGCAGGTCCAACCGCTTCAATCACTCGTCCCATTTCATCCCGATCGGGGCGCATGTCGATGTCTTCATCTTCGATGTAGTTCACCTCGAAAAGATCCGGCAGAGCGTCACCGTTTAGGTCGGCGATAGCAAGCGAAGCCGGCATCTTTTGTTTGCTTTGAGTGCCCGGTATTGGAAGTGGATCAAAAGTTCCGTCGCCATTGTTGATCCATAAAAAGTTCGTGCCGATGTTTGCGGTGATGAGGTCTGGGAAGCCGTCTTGATTCCAATCGCCCGCTGTGCAACCGATCGTGTAGGAATGCTGCGTTGCAACTGCCAAGTTGCTAACTTCAATAAATGTAGTTTCCTCGTTTCGATAAAGTTCATTGGGCAATTGGCTGAGGAAACTTGGTGCATCCGCAGCACCCTGAGCGAAGTATAGATCTTGTGTTCCATCAAGGTCATAGTCGAGCACCGCGACTCCGCCACCAGCTTGATGGTACATTGCGAAGCCAGAATCGAGTGGAGAGGAAGCAAGTTGATAACGATGATTGATGCCTAACTGGTCAGCAACATTGGTAAACATGGGTGGTGCATCTGAAACCAAAAGTGTGGAATCAAGTTGAGTGGGCTTGTCAGAGTTTTGCTGTTGAATTTTAGAAATTGCCAGAATCGAATACTGTTCGCGCTTCATGCCGCAGAGTCTTGTCTCGAGCGACGGGAAGCACTCTTGTTTGCTGACAAGTTCCTCACGTTGTTGATTCCAACCATTGAGGACCTCAGCAGGAAGGCCTCGATGATACGATTCGAGTAGCTTCCAAAGCACTGCTTCAAGGTTGCGGCCGATGCCCGAGAGTTGAGATGCAATTTCATCCATTGCTTCGACGTTGGGTTGCTCACTCGTTGAAATCGCATTGTTTGCGAGAAGGACCTCGCGATAAGACTTCCATCGGTTCTCCCATTTTTCAGCTTGCTCTTTCTCTCCGAGGAGCTCCAGCATCTGATGCAGGCGATTGATGGAGCGAAAATCCGTCGGGTCTCGAGCAAGAGCCTCCAAGAATGCTCGGCTAGCAGATTCCGCTTCCTGTTGACTTGCAAGGTAGGTTCCGATTGCGGACCAATATTCTGAGTAATCTCGAATCGACGCAACATCTTCGACGTGACTTAGCCACTTCAGGAATTCATCGTCCTCCTGTGCCTCGGCGAGCACCCGCCCATAGAAAGCAAACACCGAAGCAGGTGGGTTCAACGAATCATTGTCAGCACTATCGGAGGAGACTCGCGAAAAATCATCGGAGGTTCGCAGCGCTTTTGCGGCTTCCGCATACTTTCGCTGTGTAAAAAGAACTCGAGCGACGCCCCATTGATTGATAGGTGAATAGTCGGTGTCTTCTGAGTTGGCTTTGGGTCTGATCGATGAGTTAATCTGGCTTGTTTCAAGACCTCCCCCAATGTCGTCTGTCTGACTGTCAGTCGAATCGTCGATGCTCATTGCGTCGCTCAGGACGATTAATGCATGAAGTTCATCCTGACGAACATCTCCGAGTCTGCACAATTCCCTGAGATGATCAGCGGCTTCGTGCCGGCGTCCTTGGCGATTCAATAGCCGAGCGAGTCGGCGATGCGCTATCGTTGCGTTTGGTGCGATCTTTAGAATTTTTCGATATCGACTCTCTGCATCGCGATACCGCTTTAGGTCAATGCACCAATCTGCAGCTTGTCCGAGAGCTGGTAACCCCGCTTCGAGATCATCCGGTGAAATCGAATCAAGGAAGGCGATCGCGGATTGAAGATCGCCGAGCATTGCAGTGAGATTCGCAATTCGAAAAATCACCTCTGTGTCATTTGGGTTGATCAGTAATTGCTGACGCAGGAGGTTCACTGCTTCATCAAAATCCCCTGATGCTTCGAGTTCATCTACCCGACTCAAGCTTGCTTCTCTGTTTGGTTCGATCTTTCCGATTGGTTGGTTGGAACGCGACCCAGAAGATTGTGAGTTTCCATCACTCGACTCGGAATTCATCATTGAGCTCGACTCGAATGTATTACTCGAGGATGTACCTGTCGAACTCGTCCCAGGATCGATCGAAGTTTCTGTTGCCTTCTCACAGCCCTGCAGAAAGCACACGCAGAGAGTAACCGCGATAAGTTGGTGAGTGATGTGATTCATTAAGTCGGAGTGGCTCTAGGTGCCAAGTGAGGCGTTTGCGTTCAGCGAGCGGTTCAATTTAACGTGCTTGGACCTTCGGTAGCATATCTTTACGCCAGCTCAGCGTATTTTGTTTCGGTGGACGTGATATTGGAGGACATAAGGGGCTATTCAAAATCAGAGAATCGATGTGACTGATCCCAGATCGAATGATTGTAGGACAATTAGCAAGTTCTAGCGATCAAACGTTCTATCTGACGAGTTCGGTGGCTGCAGAAATACTGGGACCCGTCGCCTCCAATGATTTCTACAATTGCTTTGATCCTCACTCCAGTTCTTGGATGCTTCCTTACGAGATTATTCCATGCAAAGCGGTGCATTGATTTGGAGCTTGTATCATTTGAAACTCGGATGACTGGTGGTTTTTCAGGACGATTTCCGGGCCGCTGTGCGGGATAGGCGTTGTTTGTGAGTTCAATCGCACTGATTAGTTCATCCCGCTACAATGCGGGCTGATAGAGGAGAGCGGAGTCGAATCTGTTCTGTTCAAGTGTTTCTAATATTTCAAGATTCATCATTTGCTGATTAATCACATGCAAAGCGACTTTCGAGCCCTCCGGCGTCGTTCAATCATCCGGGCGGTGACGCTGGGGTTGTTAGTTCTTCTGTTGGGATGCTCGAAGGAGAGTGCTCAGACTCAAAGTGATCAGCCTCAAGGCCAGCTGGGAAATTCTAACTTCCCAAAGCAACTCGCTGATGAAACTGCCAAGGGAGATTCTTCTGGAATTGGGCAGGTGCAGTCGGTTGAGGATCGTCTCAATCAAGCCGTTTCGCTCCTGGAGCAAGGCCAGCTTGATTCGGCGTTAGAGATTGTTCAACGTGAGCTCGTTGCCGATCCTAATCAGTTTCAAGCCTTACAACTCGCTATGGCAATCCTCGGGCGAAAAGGTGATTTGCTGGGAGCGGGCAAAATTGCGAGGCAAATGGCAGAACTTAATGCAGAGAATGCCGCGGAGATATTGCTGGCGGCATTTGATTTGCATTTGCGTGCTGCTGCATTTGAATTGGCTGAGCAGGATTTACGGATGGCTGAAAAAGCTAATCCCGCATCGGGTAGCGTTCAGAGAAGATTGGCTCAATTTCTGAACGCGCAGGGACGCCGCCATGAGGCGAGTAGGCATGTTTTGAATCTGATCCGACTCAGAATGATTCAGCCTGACGAGTTGCTCAGTCTTGTGGATCGTCGTGGTCCATTTCTTCTCGTTTCATTTGAAGAGTTTGCAAAACCGGAGCAAGTCACTTTATTTGAATTAGGGAAGATTCGCATTCGATATTCTGCGACACGGAGCGATCGTGAGGCTGATCTGCTTGCCATTGAAAAATTAGCAAACGCCTTCCCTCAAACACCTGCGGTGTGGGCTTTTTATGGTCGATTGCTTGTGGATCTCCAGCGGTTTGACCAAATGGGGGAATGGTTGCAGCAAGTGCCTGATGGAGTCCAGACGCAACCCGAGTACTGGAATGCGATTGGTCTTTGGATGGTCCAGCAAGAACGTCATCAAGAGGCAGTGAGAGCCTTTTCAGAGGCACTCAATGGTGACCCCGGTGATCGCGATTCGATGCGGTCGATGATGTCATCGCTTATCACGCTGGGTGAGGAGGAAAAGGCAACCGAGATTCGTCAGAGACTGGCAGACTTGGATCGGCTGTTCCGTATCGCGAAAGATGTTGATGAGCAGGGTGCAATGTGGATCTCAGAGATGTTGCAAGAACACGCGCGACCATGGGAGTCGTCAGCTTGGTACCTGTTTGCTGCACAAGCTGGCAATCGAGTCGGGCAAATTCTTGGAGAATTAGATCAACGCCATACAACCATCATGGCTTGGGAGAGGAGTGCGGCAGAGGCCGAGCTTCAGCGTGCAAAGTTGCAGAAGCTACTGGGTTTCTCTGCTGCCGATTGGCCATTGCCTGATCTCTCATTGATCCAGTCGATTGCTTCGCGAGAAACGCTTGATGAGGAGCGAAGTGGGATCAAGTTGATCAACACTGCGGAGTCCCGCGGGCTGAATACCTCCTTTGTAAGTGGCTTTCCGCTTGAGGGAGAGCCGATGTTTCCCCATCAAGCTAATGGAGGTGGTATCGCAGCCTTCGATTATGATCTGGATGGAAAATGTGACCTTTATTTTGTTCAGTCCGGTGGGTCACCGAGAGAGAGGTCGGGTTCGCAACCAAACCAACTTTACCGCTCGATTGGTGATGGGGGTTGCATGGACCTTTCTGAGCTTGCGGACGTGGCGGATCGAGGTTTTGGGCAAGGGGTCTGCGCGGGTGATTTGAATCAAGATGGCTTGATGGATCTTCTCGTTGCCAACATTGGTCCCAATGTTGTTTACATCAATCAGGGTGATGGTACCTTCAGGCAAGTAGATGAATGGCTGCCTGATCAGCGCGATGCTTGGACCTCGAGTTTGGGTTTAGCCGATCTCGATGGAGATCGATTACCTGATTTGGTGGAGGTGAATTATATCGATGATGATCAGGTGTTTGATCGTTCTTGTACTGATAATTACTTGGATTGTCAGCCGCAGGCTTTCCGAAAGTGTGCCGATACCGTTTATCGTATGAAGAGTAGCGGTGGACTGGAGAGGTGGAAGGAAGGGTTCGTTTCGGAAGTAACACCCAAACTCGGCTTTGGGGTGGTGATTGCAAACTTTGATCGGCAACACGGAAATGACTTTTTTATTTCAAACGATGGTGATTTGAATCATTTTTGGGTCAGCACTCCAGAATCGAACGAGAGGAAAGATCGGTTTCGGCTAAAAGAATCGGGAACCTTACTTGGTTGTAGTATTGGTCGAGGCGGCAATAGTCAGGCGTGCATGGGAGTTGCATTTGGGGACTTTAATCGTGACTCGACGCTGGATTTGCATGTTACGAATTTTTTAGAAGAGCCAGTGAATCTCTTCATGCAGTCAAGCAACGGCACCTTCATCGATGAAGCGATGAAATATCAGCTTGCGGATGTTTCCAGAAGTGTGCTTGGTTTTGGAACTCAGGCAGCTGATTTTGATAATGACGGATGGCTGGATCTGGCCATCCTCAACGGTCATGTGTTTGATGGACGAGTTGATGACCTGCCCTTTCGTATGCAACCTCAGTTAATGCGTGGCAGCGACAGGGGTTTCGTCTTGCATGATCCTGTGGATGCGGGGACGTTTTGGACAACCAAGTCCGTGGGTCGCACACTGGTGAAATTGGATTGGAACAGAGATGGCCGAATGGATCTGGTCGCCAATCATCTGGATCAGCCGGTTGCATTGCTGGAAAATCAGTCCACCGTTCAGAATTGGATTCAAATTGTTCTTGTCGGAACCATAAGCGAGCGGGATGCCATTGGTGCCGAAGTTGCGGTGGTTGCAGGAGGGGAACGGTTCACCGGCTGGCAAACTGGCGGTGATGGACTCATGGCGACAAACGAGCAGATCCTTCATTTTGGAGTCGCCGGTGCAAATGAGATTGAATCATTGGAGGTGCTTTGGCCAACTGGAGAAAAGCAGGTGTTCAAGAGCGTTCCGGTGAACGAACGTTACCTGATTATTGAGGGTCACAAGGAGTGGTTGGCCTATTGAGGGGGACGGATGATGGCGTCGTGATCGCAGTTTGCGTTGTGGTTTTGATTGCTTGTGTAATATTTCTTGTGTAATCCTGTATTTGCTGGATCGGGATCTCTTGTTCCACTTCTCGCAGGCTTGCTGAGCACTGTTGCTCATTTATCGCTGCACTAATTCATCTTGTCCTTCGATGATCAGGTAAGCCCCTTCGGTAGAAACTGAGGAAAAGGT
>CAXQOB010000009.1:0-25611 GCA_964225475.1 Candidatus Nitrosopumilus sp.
AGCGAAATCGAAACCCTTCGGGAATTGTTCGACGCAAAATTCAGCGAGGCGCTCAAAACGGTTGGTAAACAATTCGATTTTGTAGATCTCTATGACCAGCGTGATAAGTTCAAGGAAGAGATCCTAAAAGTCATTGGAACCGACCTCAATGGTTACCGCCTCGACGACGCCGCGATCGACTACCTTGAGCAAACGCCGCTGGAAATGCTCAGCCCCTCCAACATTCTTGACGCTGAGGGCATCAAGAAGATCACCGAGCTGACGGCATCCGAGAAAGTCAAAGAAAACCAGTTCACACGTGACAAAGAAAAAACCCTCAAAAAGCAGGATGTCGAAGCCGAAGAAACCATTCTGGCTCTAGAGCGTCAAAGAGTTGAGGCCGTCGAGAAACAACAGAGGGAAATCTCTGAAATCTCTGCTCGTGAACGGGCCGCAGCAAAGAAAGTAGAAGAAGAGCAACGCCTGGAATCGGAAAGAGCTCGGATCGCGACCGAAGAAGAGCTGGGAGTTGCGGAAGAAAACAAAGCGCGACAAGTGCTGGTTGCCCAACGAAACAAAGAGAAAACAGATGCAGTCGAGGTAGAACGAGTTCAACGAGATCGTGAACTTGAGATGACTGAACGCAGGCGAGTGGTCGGTGTCGCCGATGTCGAAAAAGACAAGGCAATCGAAGTTGAGAAACGAAATATCCAGGAAGTAATTCGTGAACGCGTTGCCGTCGAACGGGCCGTGGTCGAGGAACAAGAACGGATCAAAGATACTGAGGAAATCGCAGCGGCTGATCGTCTCAAGAAGGTCCAAGTCACCGCAGCAGAGATGCGTGCGGAAGAAGAATTGATCCGTCAGACCAAATTGGCGCAAGCCGAGAAGGATGCGAGCGTTCTCTTCGCAGAAAAGATCAGGATCGAAGCCGAGGCGAGTCGAGATGCGGCTGAAAAAGAGACCGCTGCAACCAAGATGTTAGCGGAAGCCGAATCGGCCAAAGTTGCAGCGACAGGGCTCGCAGAGGCCACTGTTCAGGAAGCCAAGGCGAGCAGCCTCGAGAAAGAAGGCACCGCCGAGGCCTCAATCCTGCAGAAGAAAGCTGTCGCAGAGGCCAAAGGCATCGAAGCCAAAGCTGACGCGATTGAGAAGCAAGGATTGGCCGAAGCAAATGTTTCGAAACAAAAATACCATAGTGAGGCTGTAGGCATCACGGAAAAAGCAGAGGCGATGAAACAACTCGATGGAGTTGGAAAAGACCACGAAGAATTCAAACTGCAATTGGACAAAGAGAAAGAGGTCGAGATTGCAGCGATCAGTGCACAGAAAGGCATTGCCGAAAGCCAAGCGGGCGTGATGGGTGATGCACTCAAAGCTGCAAGAATCGATATCGTCGGTGGTGATGGCGAATTCTTTGACCAGATCACCTCCGCAGTCAAAGGCGGTAAGGCGATCGACCGATTTGTCTACAACAGTAAAGTTGCTACCGACATCAAGGAAACATTCTTCGATGGCAACGCGGAGTACTTCAAGGATCAACTGCAAGAATTGATCGCTCAATTCAACCTTGATCCTGATGGTGTCAAAGATCTCTCCATCGCCGCGCTCATTGCGAAACTCCTTGGAATGGCGGACACCAATGAAATCCGAAGTCAACTCGCCAGCTTGCTGACGATTGCAGGCACCGCGAACGCTGCTGACCAGAAGGTTGGGAAATTGCTTGGCAACAAGCCAGCGATCACGACCAAGGCTTCAACAACTCCTTAGTAAGGACGACGGACTGCAAACTCAATGGAACGCATTCCTATCGGGACCCAGAGGGGAGCATTCAGGTCAACCGGGTAGTGACGGGTGAACGTCAAAGCACCTTCAGTCCCCATTGTTGATCTGCCCCCCCCTTTATCAGCAGTACCGAAGGGAACCCAAAGACTTCAAGACGGCTTTGCTTCCACCATAAAGCAAAGCACTGAAACTGCGGGCATAGGCAACAACCACCGAGATCATGACGGAATCGAATAATTTAGCCGCAGGTACCTACGAAGTATTACGCAATCGTTTGCGTGACGCATCAGGTGATCTGCGCCAACGCCTGACGCGTCTGAATGTATCAAGAGCGGAAGTTTTCGGTAATATCGAAACAAGTTTGGTTGCGACGGAAAGAGTCAATACTGAGCACAATTGCGTACCGCGAGACATTGTCTCGGTCGGTGATCAATTCTTATTCGGATACAACGTTCAGTTTGGACTCAAAACGGATATCCAGCTGTCTGATGTGTTTGCTGCGTATCAGTTTTCGGAACACCAGTTTCATTCTCAACCATTAACCCTGCTTGGTGACGAGCAGTTCAGCAAGGATTTCACTGAACTCTACCGCTTCTATAAGAACACTCGATTCGCCAGATTCTTTCGATCTGGTCCCATGCTGCATATGGTTTTCCAGGTTGGAAAGACCACCAATGACCTGAAGTCATTCAAATGGCGAATTGGATCGGATGCAATCGAATACATTGACAATCGAAGCGAGCACGAGGTTCGAGATCCACCTCAGCATGAATTCCGCTGGAATAAAACCACTCGAGACCAACACCACTACGGCGCTCATCCACACATCTCCATTGAGGATCTCGTTTTTGTTGAAACGGTCGGCGGTGACCTCACCATCAAAATCGAGAACAACACCGAAACGGGTGAAGGGATCTATGCCGAGCCGGTGGAGAACCCGGACCAACAACTCGATGATGCGGAGATACACTATTCGATCGTCGGAAATCTTGTCCTCTTAAGAATCAGACCCTACCAGGAGTCTGATTACAGGTATGTCATCTACAACGGCAAGATTCAACAGGCGATGCGTCTCGACGATATCGAACATGCCTGTGTCATGCTACCGAGTGATCATGGACTCATATTCCCCGGCGGTTACTACCTGCAAACAGGAGAGTTCAAGCGGTTTGATCATGGTCTCAGTGACATGCGTTATCAGCGCACCATCGCTGCCCCCAATGGTGAAGACTATCTCTACCTGTTCTACAATCCCGAATCGGGAACCTACGTACAGTTACGTTACAACTTGATCCGTCAAACCGTCGATGCTCCGCTCATCTGTCACGGGCAGACCTTCTTTGAAGGTGGCGAGATGGTTTGCTTCCGAGGGCAAGACGACCCCCAAAAGCATCACGCGATCCAAATATGGCAGACGCCTTTCACGGGCAGCGAATACATTTCCGACAACCAAACCGACTCCTACCTTTTCAAAATTGGGAACAAAGAAATCGTCGGTGGCATGGCTGAGTGCAATGAGTTGATCCAACTGATTGACAAAGATGACAGCTACGAAGGTCTCTATGTTGATTTGGTACGAAAAACGACCGACCTGCTCGACTCGTACTTCTGGATTGACCACCAGGAAACCGAAAAACTATCAGAACCTATCGCCAAAATCCGTGAAGCCGCCAGTGCTGCAGTCGAAGAGTTCGAGAAGGTAGTCCGGCTGAGACGTGATACAGGCGAACGGATTCGCGAAGTCAAGAAAACGATTGAAGAGCTACTTAAATCGATTGAGCGAAATCGCTTCGAATCGATCGGAGATTTTGTTTCCTCACTCGCGGAACTGCGAGAGCAACGCGGCCATGCGATCGGACTACGTGAGCTTAAGTACGCCGATGAAACGGTCATCACTCAACTTGAAGAACAGACTGCCGAAAAAGCGGATCGCCTCAGTCGTAGATGTGTCGAATTCCTGCTAACTCCAAACGCACTAGCCCCCTACCAGCAGACGGTTCAAGACATCTCCGAACGAATCACGGAGATCACATCAGTATCTGATGCCAAGAAATTACAGGAATCAATCGAGCAGTGCGGCACTGACCTGGAGCTCCTGACGGAGACCGTTAGCAACCTAAAGATCGAAGACACAAAAAAACGCACGGGAATCATCGATTCGATCGGCGATGTATTTGCATCACTGAACCGCGTCAGAAGTGCCCTGAAAGCGCGTACAAGCGAACTCGCCAGCGACGAGGGTCAAGCAGAGTTCGCTTCGCAATTAAAACTACTCGAGCAGACCACCTCAGGCTATCTGGATGTTTGCGATTCTCCGCAGCGGTGCGATGAGTACCTCACCAAGTTAATGGTGCAATTGGAGGAACTTGAGGGAAGATTTGCTGAATTCGATGACTTCGTGATCCAACTGGCACAACGTCGCGAAGAAGTCTATGCAGCGTTTGAATCTCGTAAAGTCTCGCTGATCGAGAAGCGAAACCGACGAGCTGAGTCTTTATCTGCTGCGGCGGACCGAATCCTTAAAGGGATTGACTCGCGTGTTGGAAAAATGGAGAGCACCGATGAAATAGCCTCTTACTTTGCCAGCGACCTGATGGTCGACAAAGTACGAGACATTATGAGCCAACTCGAGGAACTTGAAGATGCTGTTCGGGTAGAAGACCTTCAGAGTCGCCTTAAAACCATTCGCGAAGACGCAACAAGGCAACTCAAGGACCGCCAAGAGCTCTACGAAGATGGTGGCGACCTGATCCGCCTTGGAAAGCATCGTTTTGCAGTCAACACCCAACCCCTCGATCTTACAACCGTGCTTCGAGACGGTGAAATCTGCCTGCACCTTACCGGCACCCAGTTTTTTGATGTCCTGAAGAATGACGACCTAGAAGAAGCTCGCGATCTTTGGAACCAAGAGCTTGTCAGCGAGAATCGATTTGTCTATCGAGCCGAGTATTTAGCCTACGAGCTGTTCCAAAAATCAATCCAGCAGGGGAGCAAAGCGACAGCGGGAACCGATACCGATTTGAATTGGGTGCAATCGGAAATGGCAGGCCGATTCGAGGAGGGATACGCCAAGGGTGTCCACGACATTGACACTCAAAAAATTGTCTCGGCGCTTTTGTCCATTCACGCCGAAATCGGAATCCTTCGATACCCACCGAGCCTGCGAGCCGCCGGCAACCTTTGGTTCTATCATCTGCTCGATTCAAAAAGCCGAAAATCCATGACCGACTGGATTGGTGGTTTTTCAAAACTTGCTCAAGCCTACCCGCAGGCGACACCAGCTATTGAATTCAGAGAAAAGCTCGCTGAACTCGCACAAGAGGGTTCTGAACAATGGCGGGAGATCTTTGAGGATAACTTCGACCAGCATGCACTGGCTGATTATTTATTTGACCACCTCATTCGAGTCCCCAGTCGAGTAGCGATCAGCCAACAAGCTGCTAATCTTTACTCGGATTTCAAGGGCGCCATCCCGGAGTCTGATCAGGAAAAACTTCTCAACAAAGTACTGCAATCGGAGTCCGATCCGCGTCGTGCTTTCATCTTGGCAAGGAATTGGATTGACGCTTACCTCAACCATAAGAGCGAAGAGTCAGCAGAGGACCCAGCCCTCGGTTATCGGGACGAGTTAGCATGGCTCGTTTTCAGTGGGGGTGCCAAAGCAGCAAAGCCTTCCGATGTGACAATCACACACGTACTCACCGAGATGGCAGGCAATCACGCCAGAATCGAACGCGGAGAAATGAAGTTACATTTCCATGAATTCATGGAACGAATGCAGCAATTCAAAACGCATGATGTGCCTCGATTCCAGAATCTTCACCGAAGCAAAACAGAATTAGTAGAAACTGCTCGCGAAGACATGCGACTCAGTGAATTCAAACCACGTGTGCTTACCAGTTTTGTTCGCAACCGTCTTTTGGACGAAGTCTATCTACCCTTAATCGGGGACAATCTAGCTAAGCAAATGGGCGCATCTGGAGATCAGAAGCGGACAGACCGCATGGGTCTCCTCCTCCTGATCTCGCCGCCCGGATATGGAAAAACAACACTGATGGAATACGTTGCCAATCGACTTGGCATTGTTTTCATGAAGATCAACGGCCCTGCAATTGGACATGCAGTGACTTCGCTTGACCCAGCCGAAGCACCAAACGCGGCTGCGAGAGAAGAAGTCGAACGACTGAACCTCGCTCTGGAGATGGGTGACAATGTCATGATTTACGTCGATGACATTCAGCACACTCATCCTGAGTTCCTTCAGAAATTCATCTCACTCTGCGATGCGACTCGAAAAATAGAAGGTGTTCGTAACGGAAAAACTCGGACCTTTGACCTCAGAGGACGGCGAGTCGCGGTGGTGATGGCAGGAAACCCCTACACCGAAAGCGGAGATAGATTCCAAGTCCCCGACATGCTTTCCAATCGTGCGGACGTCTATAACCTCGGTGAGATTATTGGAGAGTCCGCAGAAGCATTCGAGATGAGCTATCTCGAGAATTGCTTGACTAGCAATGCGAGCCTCGCACCCTTGGCCACTGCATCCCCTCAGGATGCAAGGGCGATCATTCAGGCTGCGGAACGCGATTCACTGGAGGGAATTGAACTTCAATCTCGCTTCTCGATGGATCAGGTTCGAGAAATGTTTGAAGTGATGCGAAAACTATTAAGAGTTCGCGATGTTGTCCTGAAGGTCAACCGAGCCTACATCCGCAGTGCTGCGCAAGCGGATCATTATCGAACCGAACCGCCCTTTAAGCTACAGGGTAGTTACCGAAACATGAATCGCATCGCTGAGCGGGTCGCTTCAGTGATGAACGAATCGGAACTTCAATCCCTCATCATTAGCACCTACGAGCAGGACGCCCAAACCCTAACCACTGATAATGAAGCCAACGTTCTGAAGTTTAAAGAAATCCTCGGAGTGATTTCTGCAGAAGAAAAAGAACGGTGGGATGCGATCAAATACGCGTTTGTCGAAAACGTTCGAATGGCAGGACTTGATAGTTCTGATCAGGCAGGACAGCTAATGCGACAACTGGCATCCATGCGTGATGGTCTCGAATCAATCCGACAAGTGATCTCCAAAGCCATCGTTACAAAGAATGAGGGTGCTGAGGAACGAATGGACACTCGCGTTGAGCAACTGAAACAAGGCATCAATCGCACTGCAGACCAACTTACTGATTCACTCAATGCAACCTCGCAGGAATTGGCAAGAATTGCCGCTCAACAAGCCACCGACCCGCCTCAACAAAAGGTGCTTGTCCAACACAAAGTACCGAGGGTGCTCGCGGATTTGGTCAAGGGACAGTTCCATTTGATGCAAGAATGGCTTCGCCCGATCCTCAGTGAGTCACTCGATAATGGACGCGACTTAGAGAAGCTTCAAACGCAGCTTGAATCGATGATGCAAAACTACACCGAGGTTGAGCAATCGTTTAGCAAAGGCAGAAAGAAACCAACGCCTTCGCCCCCCCAATCGACTGACGAAAAATAACTTCAAACCGCGTCACACCGGCTAGCCAAAATGATGCCTAGTCGGAACAACGCTTCTCAAGACTAGATCGAATGGCGGTGTAAAGGTCATCAGGTAAAGGCCCCATCATCGCCGACTCGACATTCTCTCGAAGGTGCTCCTCATCGCAGGTCCCGACGATGGTGGTTTGGCAATGCGGATGACTGAGTGTGTATCGCAAGATCAGTTGAGCTCGGGTCATTTCGCCATCGAGAAAAACATCGAGGTTGGCGGTTTCCCATACATCGTTCAACGCAGGCCTCTGAATAACCGCCTCGGGTCCTCCGTGTGCGATCCCGCCGCGAAGAATCACTCCCGCCTCCCTCTCGCCAGCCATGGTAACCAAATCATGGTGCTCAGCCGCCAAGCAAGAGTAGGGGATTTGAAACGTATCAAAACATCCGCTCTTAATAAGCTCTGGAAGGTGGGGCAATTTACTTGACACACCGTAGTAGCGAATCAGGCCTCGCTGCTGAAAATCCTCCATTAACTGGATGAGTCCATTTCGCTGCAACGTTGCTGCATCCCCGCCGTGAAATTGCAGGAGGTCGACGTAATCGGTCCTCAGACGCTGAAGGCTCGTCTCAAGGTTTTTCCGAATGACGTTTGGTTCCCAGTGATGATCAATTTCAAGATGATCCTCGTGCTGCGTGTACACACAGCCACACTTGGTGGCTAAAAGATACTGATCTCTGCGTTTTGAGAGGTATCGCCCGATTCTCTCTTCACAGATTCCATAATCCGGCGCGGTATCGATAAAATTAATGCCGCTATCGAGCACGAGGTTCAGGATTCGCTCTGACTGCTTCTCCCCAACCACTCGAACACCCCAAGTTTTGGGTCCTCGGAGGCCCATGCTGCCGTACCCAAGCTGGGTAACAGATAACCCGGTTCTCCCGAGAAGTTTGGTCGGTAGCATCGAATCGCAGCCTCATCGAGAGGGTTAAGGGGTGTCGGCAAGAAAAAAACCTGCTGTGTTCCGTAAAGTTTACCCAAAATCCGCCTTCTTGGCGTCTGTCCTGCCGTCGGTCGGCTATCCCATATGGCGTTCGCACGTCATGATGTGAGGTAATGTTCGCGATCAGAAAGAGGCTCTCGGCAACGCGACCTTGAACCGAGCCGCTCCAGCAACTCTTCTCCCATTGCAAACATCAAGCTCAGTTTTATTCCGCACGCAAAATGCTGAATTCCCCAGGATCTTGAAACGACCTCAGAAGTATGGCTGCCACCTACAAAGACGCAGGCGTCGACCTCGATGTCTATGCAGAATCGATGAGTCGACTTCCTCGACTGATGCATCGGACATTTAGCCCTCGGGTCATCCCGAGCGACGGGGGATTTGCCGGACTGTTTCGACTTGACTTTGATGGCAAACTCTTCGCCAGAAACTACACTGACCCGGTTTTGGTAAGTGGGACAGACGGCGTTGGCACAAAGCTAAAGATCGCGCAGCAGACTAGCCGTCATGACACCGTTGGTATCGACCTGGTGGCAATGTGCGTCAATGACTTACTCTGCACCGGGGCGGAGCCATTATTTTTCCTCGACTATGTCGCAATGGGGAAGGATGATCCCTCGAGGCTCGAAAAAATCGTGCAAGGCATCAGTGATGGATGCGTTCTTGCTGACACGGCTTTGCTCGGGGGTGAAACAGCCATCATGCCTGACATGTACGGTGAGGAGGACTATGACCTCGCAGGCTTTGCAGTCGGCGTTGTGGAACGCAAAAAACTCATCAATGGAAAGTTGATTAGTGAGGGCGATATTGTGCTTGGCGTTGGTTCAAGCGGGCTGCACAGCAACGGATTTTCACTTGTAAGAAAAATCATCAAGGATGCAAATCTCGACTGGTGTGATCAACCGGAGGGGCTCAGCGGCCAGTCACTCGCCGATGCCTGCCTTGCCCCTACCTCAATCTACACCAAGGCAATCCGATCTGTTCAGACGCATTATCAAGTGAAACAAGTTATCCACGGGCTTGCCCACATCACCGGCGGTGGACTTGAAGAAAACATCGATCGAATCCTCCCAAAAAATGTCGATGCATTCATTGATGCGGATTCCTGGGAGATACCAGATATTTTTCGATGGTTGCAAAACACTGGCAACGTCGCGGATGCAGAGATGCGTCGTGTTTTCAACATGGGAATTGGCCTTTGTGTAATCGTGAGTGATTTCTATGCATCCAGCATTCAGGGACAAATCCAAAAAGCGGGTTTCACTTGTGAGCCGATCGGTTCGATTGTCGCCGGCAATGGCAAGGTTAAATACTCAGATCAGCAATAGAAGCCGCAAACGACCGACCTCGGTACGCTCTCGCTTCTCATCGATTTCTTGACATTCCAAGCTGTTGATCACGTTTACATCGACAGGCGACACACTTCGATAGAAACCTCGCTAAACTAGTCCTCGTCGAGACTTCTTTAACGAAGACTGAAGGCTAAGTGACGCATGGAATCAGAAGGAATGACTCCATAGGATTTCAGTTGGCCCATATGTCGTAAAACAGCTGAGTACATGAAATGCGTCAATTCGCAATGGCCAAGACTTTTTCGGCAATCGCATGTCTAATCTTGGTTCCAACGGTTACGGTGTCCGGGAATGATTCATGGACCGAATTCCGAGGAGCAAATGGAAATGGGATTGCGACGGATCAAAAAGTCCCCTCCGAATTCAGCGAATCCCAGCGGATAACTTGGAAAACAAAACTACCCGGACGTGGTTGGTCTTCGCCAGTGGTTTCGGATGGTGTTGTCTGGATGACCACTGCAATTGAAAACGTCCCGACTGAGGAAGAAAGAATTGCGATGCTTCGGGATGGTGGAATCCCAGATAACAAACACGGACAACTCGCAATCGCGAGATCCATTAACCTGAAACTTCTGGCTGTGGATTTCGCATCGGGATCGATTCGCCAAACCATTGAACTTGCATCAGACATTGAGCCGGAGGCAATTCACTCGGTTAACAGTTACGCGTCGCCGACCCCCGTCATTGATGGCGACAAGATTTACTGTCACTTTGGAACGTATGGAACCTTTTGCGTCGACCGTCTCACGGGCAACATTGCATGGAACCGACGCCTACCCCTCAAACACTCGGTAGGCCCAGGTTCGTCACCCTTCATCCATGGCAACCGACTGGTTCTGATCCAAGATGGCATGGAACGTCAGTATGTTACCGCGCTGGAGAAATCTACCGGCAAAAGCATTTGGGAAACTGATCGACCACCGATGCAAGCTCCGAGCGGTGATCAAAAAAAATCATTCTGCACCCCAATCGCAATCACAGACGCTGAGGGCAGAGAGCAATTGATCTGCATGGGTTCGCAGTGGATGGTGTCCTATGATCCAGAATCTGGAGACGAGATTTGGCGTTGCTACCATGGAAAAGGTTTCTCGGTCGTTCCACGACCGGTCTTTTCAGCAAAGCAACAGACGGTTTTCTTCTCGACGGGATTTGGAAAACCACAACTCTGGGCGGTCAGTGTCACGGGATCGGGAGACGTCAGTGACACACATGTCGAGTGGATTACAAAGCAAGGCATCCCTGCAAAATCATCTCCACTCCTTCATGAAGACAGAATCTACGTTGTTGATGACAACGGGATCGCGAGTTGCCTGGACAGCAATACCGGCGAAGAGATCTGGAAACATCGAATTGGTGGTAACTATTCGGCATCCCCGATTCTCGTTGGGGGGCTTATCTACTTTGGATCGCATGATGGTGAAGTCATTGTGATGAAACCCGATGACGAACCCGTTGTGGTCGCTGAAAACCAACTCGATGGCAAAATCATGGCATCGCCCGCGATCGTCAAAAACTCGATGTTATTACGAACAGAACACGCCATTTATCGGATCGAGTAAATCGGGATCAGTACTCCTGATGACTGACGTCCACGGACAATCTGGGGGAACCAACTGATCCTCCGGCCAACGATATCCTATTTCCATTGGCGATAAGGATCGCGTCGTTGAATTCGAAAGAAGAATTCTCTCTTAACGATGTCGGTAAGTTGGCTGCGGTCTGCCCGGCCTGAGAGAATGCGAGATCATCCCGTTGAGCTCACCCTTGAGCGAAAGGGAGATCCTAGAAACTGAATCCTTACAAATCGATTCTAACTGCCCTGGATCAATCGCCACCCTCGCGTTGACGACGAGCTGCAGATCGCTTGAGACCGATCGGTTTGCCGCGAGCCCTACGTCAACACTTGAATCGTTCGACACCACATTGGCAACGGCCTGACAATCCCCACCGAGGATGGAAACCTTGACGTGAGCAATCTCGCCACCAGCAGTGATAACATTCGATGCAACATCGCCAACCAAGCGAGCTGCCAACTGATCCAAGTCAATTGACTCGGTCAGATTACACAAGTGAGCCGACAGATTGACCCATCCGAGCTCAGCTTCACCTGCGGCGTAGATATCATAATCAATGTCAAGCAATCTCCGTCCCGCGATTGATGGCGTCGCAATACACTCAAGCACCGCATCAATGCCTTGCCCCTTTGGCGCGCTGATTGCAATCACTGGCACATCGGGAGCGGCTGAGGCGAGCAGCTCCTCGAGCGATTCGATCTCAGCCGATGTTAATTGGTCGGCTCGACTAACCAGCACATAATCAGCTTCCTCGAGCTGTTTATTAAAAATGTATTCCGCCTGAGGCGAAAAACCGCTCCGCTTGCCGGAGCTCTCCTCAGACAGCAATCTCAAAGCATGCCTCGGCTTGAGCAAGACGCCGAACGGCGCTAACTCGAAACGATCCCCTAGACGCTCTTGCAATGGCAAGATGACTGTCGCAACCAGATCAGTGCAACTCCCCACAGGCTCCGCTAACAGGACATCCGGTAATTCTCGTTCAATGATTCCGTCCGCGGTATCAACAAGCTCATTAAAACTGCAGCAAAAGCACGCTCCTGCTACCTCCCCAACGTCGAAACCCTGCGATCGCAAGTTTTGGGTATCCACCAAATCCGCAGCTTGATCATTGGTGATAATCCCGACTCGAAGTCCCTGCGAAGTGTAGCGTCTTGCAAGTTCACCAATCAGTGTGGTTTTACCGGCTCCAAGAAAGCCGCCGATAAGAACGAATTTTATTTTTTTCTGTGATTCCATGTATGAATCCAAAACACTCATGACGAAGCCTTCACTCTGACACTAACCCAAAGAGTCAGTCATCGAAACGCGACGAGCTGAACGCACCCTTTAGTCCTCGCCCCCTAACCAAACATCGACGCATCAACTCACCCGGTTTGATTCACCGATTCGTACTCAAGCATGGCACGGCTGCCATCAGCATCCGCCAAACGATTCTTTCCCACAATGTGCATTCCAGCAAAAGCTTCAGATTTGGGAAGCATTCTATTCTACCCAATCACGCAGCATTCGGTTTCAGAAGGGCGATAACCGAGGATCGTTGCTTTTCGAAGAGTCTCAAGGATTCGGGCAGTGGGGAACTGCCATACTCAGGTGTTTTCTGGCAAAATATTCCTGCCGGGAAGAATCATTCGAGATTGAAATGACGCTATCGGGATCACAGAAACCTGGCATGACCCATAAAGCCATCCGACGGAATCCAGTGAGTGGGTTTTCGTCGCGATAGAATGGTCCGATGTCCGCAAGCCTTACGCCAAACGCACAAATCCCCAGAACCTTGATCACGCTGACGTAATGAGTAACTCGTACGATACGATTATTATTGGTGCAGGTATGAGTGGTCTCGCCGCTGGAATTCGCCTTGCTCACTTTGATCAACGTGTCTGCATCCTTGAACGCCACTACACCATCGGCGGATTGAATTCTTTCTATCGCATGGGGGGTAGAGACTACGATGTTGGTCTACATGCGATGACCAATTACGCCAAGAAGGGAACCAAGAAAGGGCCGCTGGCCAAGCTAATCCGACAACTTCGCTTTAGCTGGGAAGACTTCAAGCTAGCCGAACAAAATGGATCATCCATTCGCTTCCCCGGTGTTGAGCTCGATTTCAACAACGACATTGAACTGCTGGAGTCGGAAATCAGGAAAAGCTTTCCAGATCAAATCGATGGTTTTAGAGATCTCTGCAATGCCCTGCTTGATTACTCGGACATGGATGGCGAGGACCCTCGATTTCTGCAGTCAGCTCGAGTTGTGGTCTCGGATCACATTTCCGACCCGCTCCTTGTCGAGATGCTCATATGCCCTCTGATGTGGTACGGGAATGCGCGCGAAGATGATATGGATTTCGGCCAATTCTGCATCATGTTTCGGGCTTGCTACCTCGAGGGATTTGGCAGGCCGTACAAGGGTGTGCGAGTCATCCTCAAGAACTTGGTGAAACGATTCCGTGGCCTTGGTGGTGAACTCAAACTGAGGAGCGGCGTCTCACGCATCCATACTGAAAATGGTGTTGCAACGGGCGTAATCCTCGATGATGGCACGGAATTGCAGGGAAAGCGAATCCTTTCTTCTGCTGGAAATGTCGAGACGCTCCGACTGTGTAATCACGCAGAGGAATCCCTTGATGCTCAGCCGGGTAAACTTTCTTTCATCGAGTCCATTTCGATTCTTGATCGACAACCCAAAGAGCTGGACTTTGATCGCACGATTGTCTTTTACAACGACAGTGAAACGTTTCATTGGAAACGACCCGAAGACAGCCTCTGTGACGCGCGAACCGGGGTGATCTGCTCCCCAAATAACTACATTTACGATACCGAGGAGGGTGAACTTCCTGACGGGGTGATTCGCATCACAACGCTTGCCAACCACGACAGATGGTGTGCTCTGCCGGAGAATAAATACAGAGCGGCCAAAATTGAACAATACGATGCATCCGTTGCATCTTCAGTTCGCTTCATGCCAGATTTTCGTCGACATGTCGTGGATACTGACATCTTCACACCAAAAACAATTCGAAGATACACATGGCACGATAATGGTGCCGTCTATGGTGCTCCCGAGAAAAAACTCGACGGTACCACTCACCTCAGGAACCTCTTCCTTTGCGGGACCGATCAGGGTTTTGTCGGAATTGTGGGAGCAATCGTTAGCGGAATCAGCATGGCCAATCGTCATTGCCTCGTCGCGGATTGACTAAAATCAGGGTTGTCGCAACCACATTTTCTCGAAGAAAACGATCCCGCTTCTCTATTTGAAACACCTCAATCGTTTCCTCATAACGAAATGGACCTCACCCGTTGAACGAACGAATCGAAACTGGCCTTCCTCAACTTGATTCCATGCTCGGCGGTGGACTGCTTCCGGGAACACTCACTGTTGTTCTCGGTGCGACCGGAATCGGAAAAACCCAACTGGGTCTGTCCTTCTCCAATCAAGGCAGATCACAGGAGGGAGAGCGAGGAATCTTCTTTGACCTGACCGCGCGAGGAGACTCACAAAACCATTCTGAATACGCAAGTCGCATGTTCGATTGGACTCTGACCGAGCAACCGGCAGGTCAAAAATTAATCGCGGATTCGATATGGAATCGTGAGATTACCCGAAAAGACAGTCTCCACCTGTTTCAGTATCAAGGTCGCAGGGTGACCGCCAGTGATATGAACTCGGATCAATGGAGAGAATGGAAGTATGAGCAGGCAAGAAAACTAGACCAGACCATTGGATTTTTCTACGGCAACTTCGTCCACGGTGTTCGACGGTGTGTGATTGATGGTATCGAACCCACTGATCGCGCTGCTGATTCCATTCAACTGGAAGTCTTTGAATACATCTATCAACAGATTCTTAGAAAAGAATACGACTGGGTTGCCAGAGATCTGTTTCGTGCCCAATTCCGCGAGAATACGGACAAAATCGACGAGCACAGCTATGACCATCGAAAGGTTGCTTGTCTTTTGCTTTACACGAGCCATGAAGTCATGCTTGATGATTTAATCGCCAGGCCCATTGAGAGCGGGGACCTACTCTCCAACGCAAACACCATCATCCTGATGGGCAAGACACGCAATGGCAATCAAATGGGCCGCGCCCTCCACGTTGCTAAACATCGGGGTAGTGCCTGCGATGAATCGATCGTTCCCTACACCATTAACGACACAGGAATTACCTTCGACTAGCGAGTCGAAGCAGTCAGTGCGCTGGGAGAGCCAATTCTCAAGACGCAGGAATCGAATTCAAAACAGCAAGATCCCTGAGAGTCGTGAGCCGTATCAGCTTTTTGGATTCTGCCCGCTGTCATCACCGCTCTTTCTTTTTTCAAAGAACAGCTTGATCGGAACCTCTGCGAAGGGAAGATGATCTCGCATCACACCAAGAAGGTAACGCTGATAGTCATTCCCAAAAGCTTTAGGATCACTACACATCAAAACAATCGTTGGTGGTTCCGTGGAAACTTGGGTCGCGTAATAAATCTTGGGACGACGATTCTGAAAAAGAGGTGGCTGGTGGGATTCGACGGCGAACTGAATCAGCCGATTGAGAGCACCAGTTGAAACCCTCTCTCTCGCCTGCTTGAACAACATGGTCCCATGATTCAATAACGCTTTTACGTTCCGACCCTGCTGCCCCGTGATAAAAGCAATCGGTGCGTAGCTCAGAGTGGGAAACTGGGCACGCAAGTACTCCACCCATTGATCCGTCGTCACGTCACCGGCCAACAGATCCCATTTATTGACAACAAATAGGCTCGGCTTATGGTTTTCCATGACATAGCCCATCAGTTGTTTGTCAACTTTACTAACGGGCTGCATCGCATCAAAAAACATCAGGACAACATCCGCTCGACGAATGCTCCGCTGTGCTCGGTGAAGACCGTAGAATTCAAGGTCGGTCCTCTGGCTTTTTCGCTTCCTCAGGCCAGGGGTATCAATGGCAACAATGCTTTGACCATCGAGTTCAAAAACAACATCAACGCTATCACGCGTTGTCCCTGGAACTTCACTGACGATCATCCGTTCCGAATCGGCCAAAGTGTTCACAAACGTGCTCTTGCCCACGTTACGGCGTCCCACAATTGCAACATGCATACGAGGCGACGCCACCGTCTCCGCTTCGGGCGGCGGCAAGGCATCTTCGATTTTCTCAAGCAATTGCTCGCGATGTCGATTCTGCGTCGTACTGACGCAAAGAAAATCACCATAGCCAAGTCGGTGAAACTCTTGCGAGTGAACTTCTTGGTGCGGCTGATCCGCCTTATTCGCAACCAGCAGGACAGGGCGTCCTAATCCACGCAATCGCTCCGCCACCTCGTCATCAAGCGGCATTTGCCCAGTCTGGACATCCACAACAAAAAGAATCACATCCGCCGAGTGAATTGCGAATTCAATCTGCCGTTGAACATCATCCGTCAAGTTATCCTCATCGACGATCCCCATTCCCCCGGTATCAATCAATTCAAAATGACGATCATTGACCTCAATGAGCGTGGTCATTCGGTCCCGGGTGACTCCTGCGTAATCATCAACAATCGCCAGTCGACGCCGAGCTAGCCAGTTGAACAGACTACTCTTTCCGACATTGGGTCGACCGACAATGGCTACTTGGGGAACTGCCATGAGTACATCTTCTTGAAATCAAAAAGGCCAACATGGCCATCGAATCGTGGATTGTCTTACCACACGCCTAGGTGCTGGTAGATCGAGGGAAGTCCGCCCCTCGCAAGGTCGCGGTCACCTTGACCATGATCCTATGCTCAAGACCGATCCCCTGATAGTCCCTAAATTGGCCTCCCAACCAAGGCAGGAACGAAAGATGGACAATTTGCAGGCCCAACTGTCATGAACGACACATTTCGCCCTGTATGCTCAAGCAAAATTGGAGGAACGGCAAGTAGAGAACAGTCCCTGAGGGCTTCTCGTCCCATTGGCAAACATAGGAATCATTCAAGCCATCATGATTTCCCACAGATAGAGCCTGAAAAGTTCAGGCCAGTTACAAGGTTAAAAGGAGGGTTAATTGCCTCAGAATAGCATCCGCCGATCGTGGTTCACGAGAATCTTGTCCACCTCTGCTCAACAAACACAGGCGGGGAGCCCATAATGGTGAAGTGTTAACGCCCTAAAAGAATGCGATCTCGTCCGTGACTTGCATTTGAACAATGAAATACCTAACTCAGACGTCTTCCTATTCAATGAGCGAACCCAGCGAAACTCAACCTTCCCCGAACAATTATGAAGACGCGGGGAAAGTACACTCCGAAGCGGTCGCCCTGGCACAGCATCTCCAGCAGTCTGGTGTTCAGTGGATCCCGATCGCCGAAAAACAGGAAGTCAACGCGCTCGCACAACATTTTCGTATTGAACCAGCGGACATCTCCAACGAAATGATGCAGTCGCCGTCGAAGGGGGTGAGTACGGAGAATGGAATCACTCAAAATAATCTAGATTCCACCACGGCGCACAACAGCCAGTCTGCAATGACAGACAAACCTAAAGATGCCTCACGCGACACGCAGGTTGGCCCCGCATCCACAGCGAATAACACAACCTTACCCGTTGTCGCGATCGATGGCCCTTACCCTGGCGCCCCGGTGGGCACACAACAGCGTCAAACCGAACTGAAACAGCTTGCTGACCAAGTTGCCAAGTGTGAGCGATGCCCTGTCCTTTCTGAAAAACGGACAACGACTGTTTTCGGTGAAGGAAACTTCAATGCAAGAATTGTTTTCTTCGGTGAGGCCCCCGGCGCGGATGAGGATCGTATCGGGCGACCCTTTGTCGGCAAAGCGGGTGAACTGCTTACGAAAATGATTGAGGCCTGTAAATTATCGCGGGACGATGTCTACATTCTCAACACCATCAAATGTCGTCCGCCCGGCAATCGCAATCCCGAGCTCGAAGAAAGATCCAATTGCCGTGAATACTACCAAGCTCAGTTGAATGCAATTCGCCCCGAGTACATTGTTTGCCTGGGTGCTGTAGCGGCTCAGGAATTGCTCCAGAATAAAGCATCCGTGGGCAGCATGAGAGGTAAATTTCATCGATACCATACCAGCAAGGTTCTCGTAACCTATCACCCCGCGTATCTCCTTCGAGAACCAACTCGCAAGAGAGCGGCATGGCAGGATCTGCAAATGATGCTTCAAGACGCAAAGATTGAGTATTAGTGCTGTAGATGAATGGGTAGTTCCTTCCATCGGACGCATCAGCTACGCTTCGCACCGCGTTAAAAGAGACCTGCTGTTACCTAGCCTCTATCACTCCGCAGCCAGCGGATGATAGCATCCAATCTGTAGCTGCCTGGTTCCTTCAATCAGTTATCGATAAACGGGTGATGCGAAGGATCTCGTTGCCTTTCATATCGACCGAGCCGACATCT
The DNA here is from genome assembly GCA_964225475.1 of Candidatus Nitrosopumilus sp. Classification (GTDB taxonomy): domain Bacteria; phylum Planctomycetota; class Planctomycetia; order Pirellulales; family Pirellulaceae; genus Rubripirellula. The sequence continues at coordinate 18,547 of CAXQOB010000009.1, forward strand.
TCCCTACCGCAATCGGGACATCAAATGACGCTTGTTCTGATTAAGAGTCTGCACCCACTAAAAAAATTTTTGTGATCCCTATTTCAACCTGAAAGCTTGAATGCAGGCTGAAACGTGGAAATAGCTCGTGCTCACAACCTTTGAATCAGCAGTGATTCCTATTGACCGTTTTTGGCGGATAGAAACAATCTTAAAAACCGAAGGCAATGAATGCTTTCAGGACGGCGGTGGAACCGCCGATTAAAATTACGCGTGTGCGATGTGCAAGGAGGCCATCATGTACGATCCGTCCGATCTATCGGGTGAGAAACAGTCGTCTTCTCATGAAACCGATTCCAAGGATCTCTCCGGACAAGATGTTTCACCCCACTCGGCGTCCGCCAATCAGTTCTCACTGCGCACACTGCTACCCTCCGCTCGTTTCCTTACTGAAAACGACATCTCTTTCCACTCCGTCTCGGAAAGTGCTCAATCGTCTCAGCCGGGCCAACTTGCGATCTATCGCATCGGCGAAGATTGCCCGTCACAAATTATCGCTGATGCAACAGCGCGTGGAGCCGCGGGCATCTTGACGGAACAGATCCTGCCTTCACCGATCCCTCACTGTGTTGTGGGTGATCTTGAGGTTGCCTTGGCATCGATCACCGCCCAGATCAAAGATCGTCCAGACCGAAAACTGCTGAATATTGGAGTGATTGGATCCGCGGGTAAAACAACCTCGACACTTATCATCGCGTCATTACTTCGATCATCAGGAATTAGAACCGCCTACTGGAATGATCTTGGAGAATGCGATGGGATAGTCCAATCAACACCCAAAGAACAAGTCGCTTCTGGAGCGCCCCTGGTGAACTGGCTAAGCGATGCAGTGGACAACCACTGCACAGCAAGCGTAGTTGAAATATCAGAAGAACTTGCAAGACACGGAAAATACGACTGCATGCAGTTCGACATGATCGTCGTGACTGGGTCAGCAACCGGCTCGAATGACTTTGGCCCACTTGGAATTCAATGTGCAATGGAATGCTTGACGGCGAACGGGGTCGTAATCGCTCCGGCTGACGACCAAAGAGCACTTCGAGCAGTCCGAGAGACGGGCGCAAGGATGGTCACCTACGGCGTGCGAAAAGCTGCCGACATCACAACGAAACTCATCGAGCAGAGCGACGGCCTGACAACACTGATCCTCTCACACCGCGACACCACCGCTGTGATGGAAACGACGTTATGTGGTGCCGCCATGGCTGCTAACCATGCAGCCGCTGCAATGGTGGGCTTGCTGCTGGACCAATCACTTCCTGAAATAGCAGAGCGACTGGGGGAACTTGCAGTTATCCCCGGACGTGGACAACGACTTTCTGAACCAGGCCAGCCCACTGCAGTTCTTGAAACCGGAGGAACGGTAGATCGAATCACGCAATCCCTAAGGACACATCGGTCCATGAAAGGGCAGGGTAGAATGTGGTGCATTTTTGCGATCTCAGATCATCTAAATGCTGAAGACTTAGCAGAGGTTGGTGGACGGCTTGAAAGATTTTCAGACAGAAGCATCGTTACTGCAACTCCTGCATCAAAAACCAAGTTCCTTTCTCGCAGTCATGAGGTTCTTGATGGCGTGAAACAATGCGCGGCGTTTCGCCTCGTCGCGGACCGTTCTCGCGCCTTGGATTGGGTGTTACAGGAAGCATCCCGTGATGACACGGTTGTCATCTTTACCAATGAAGCCAACCAAACCGCTCATGACCAGCGAAGTGATCTACGAAAACTTCGACGCGCGGTTGAACAGCATTGGCAAAGCCGAAAACGCCGAGGAATGATTCAAACAACAAAATCTTCGCCCAACCTGAAAATCTTTGGATAAAAAACCTCAGGGACAACAAAGATCGATTGATCACCGATCAGGGTTACGATGAGGCTGTGATCAACCAGCAGCAATGCCGAGTGAATGCATCATGAGACACTGCCACTCAATCCATTGGGCAAGCTTGCAGACCTCAGCGAGTTTGCTTGACGAGACGACGGCTCGCTCACAAGCATCCACAAAGTCAAAAGGATCGGCGTAATCACCGTTGGACTGACTTTCAATCATCTCAAAAGCAGGGTGGGTTCCGACTTTGCGAAACCAGTACTTTGCATTTCCGAAATCTCCTTCTCGTCGATGCATGATCCCATGCCAGAAACTTCCGTTCTTGCTTTCGATTGATTGACTGATGGAGTGGCTTCGATCAAGATCCCCCGCAAGTAACCAGAGACCTGATTCGGCCAGACGACGAGACTCAGGAGCCATTGCCCCCCAAGCGGATGCAGATGCAAGTTGCAGACGATCCGCCAAATCCTCACACGCAGGCCCCCCATCTAGGCTAGGCATTGGCGACTGCGAAACCGCCTCCAGAACGTCGGCAGGAAGAAAACCAGATATCGATTCAGCAAATGAGTCAAGCTTTGGCATAGATGTGTTCCGTGTGAGCCTGAGAATAGACGGGTGAAGGCTACCGAGGCCACCACGGGATTGCTAGACTACTACACCAATTTGCTCGGTATTTGGGAAAGCCTCTTTCCCTTTGCAATCGATTAACCGACTTTGATTTCTGATCCCGTTACCACAATAGAATCTCGATGACCACTGGCGACCAGTCGGAGACTCCGGCAGAAACCCAAATCACCCCGAAACCTTCCGAGACTGAAATCTCTCCTGATCTGGCGGCAGCGACCGACGAATCGGTCAGCGCCGGCGCATCAAACGGGGAGGAATCCATCAACTCGGAAACAGTGATCGCAAAGGCTGCCGAAGAAGCCACCGAAGCAAAAACGAATCGCCCCAACGTCGCCCGGGGCTCTGGACCTCTTGCGATGAGAGGGATCAACAAACCAGCTTCACCGTCAGTGGATCCTTCCAAATTACAGCCCGGTAAATCCTCGGTTGATGGGAAGAAAAAGAAGAAAGCTCCTCGGCCAAGACTCGGTGGAGAAAAAAACAAGATGGAACATGGGCGAGCCGATGGGGGAACCGTCGTTCCGGTGGCTCAACCTCGTCGATCCAAAATCTCGGTCCCGAATGTCCGTCAGGCCCTACCTGACGATGTGCAAGCCGAATTGGATCAACTACTCGGAGACGATGACTTTGATGGCATGCTCGCTGGCCCGGCCGCTGAATCGGTCAAGAAAAATCCAATCGAGGATGGAACGCGGGTTCAGGGTATCGTCCTAAAAATCCACGCAGATGATGTCTTCATCTCGCTTGGAGGACCCGACGAAGGCGTCGTTCCGTTTGAGCAATTCAAAGAAGAACCAACGATCGGATCGCCAGTCGAAGTAATTGTTCGCGGCTTGAATCGCGAGGATGTTTTATTCTCTCTCAGTTTGCCCGGTGGCACGATCGAAGCAAATGACTGGGAAGATTTGGAGGAAGGTACGGTCGTTGAGGCAACCGTTACAGCGACTAATACGGGTGGATTGGAATGCAAAGTAGGTGGTGTAAAAGGGTTCATTCCAATCAGCCAGATTACGGAGTACCGAATCGAAGATACAAGCGATTTTGTCAACAAGAAACTGCTTTGCGTGGTCACTGAATCGAACGCAAGGCGAGGCAATCTTGTCCTCAGCCATCGAGCCATTCTGGAGCGAGAGCGAGAAGAAAAACGTCAGGAACAGCTTGAAAAAATTCAGGTCGGGGATGAAACCGAAGGCACCGTGCGTTCCATCAAGGACTTCGGAGCGTTTGTTGACCTTGGTGGCTTGGATGGGCTCATTCATATCAGCAAATTGAGTTGGGAACGGGTCAAACACCCCAGTGAAGTCCTTGAAGAAGGTCAAAAAGTTAAAGTTAAAATTGATAAGATTGACGAAACAACCGGGAAAATATCCCTCTCCTACCGCGACCTTCTCGAGAATCCTTGGAATGCCGCTGAGGCGGATTTCACGGTCGGCAGTATTCATCGCGGTACAGTGACTCGAACCGCAACCTTTGGATGTTTCGTACGACTCGCCGCTGGCGTGGAGGGCTTGGTTCACGTCAGTGAGCTTGCTCATCACCGGGTATCAAAAGTTGATGCTTTTGTTCAGGAAGGCAGTGAAGTGGAGGTCAAAGTATTAAGCTTTGATCGTGAGACTCAGAAAATCTCCCTCTCGATAAAAGCCGCCCAGCAAACGGCAGCAGCCGCCTCGGAGTCCAAGGCCAAGGAAGAAGAAGTCGAGGAACCAACACGCGAAGTCGCTGTCAAAGCACAGCACGACGGTCCACTTCGTGGTGGCAATAATCGTGACACCGGTGGTGCACAATTTGGACTTCGATGGTAAGTACATCAACCTCACATCAATCCCCCATTGAGGTAGCAAAACGGATGCGTGATCGCATCCGTTTTTTTGTCGTGCTCAAGAATGTCATCGACAGAGAGTAGCTACAAAAAAAGGTGATTCCGCCGCATCGCGAAATCACCGCTGAAGATAGAGTACGTTGATGGTCACTGAGGAGTCTGTCACTCTCTCGTTCAATAATTCTTTTGGGAATCAAACTTCAAGAGAGCCTTAGCTGGGCAACTGCCTTTGGTAGCGTGGTGCTTCAGAGGGAGGCAATTCAATGCCATGCTCCTCTTGGAACCGTCGACGATCCACGGGGGTCGCATAGTACCGAAGCCAAGTTTCGTTGTCCTCGATGCAACGCCATTCCAGATTCTTCCCGGCGATCTCAACCTTCTTCTCACAGCATGGAAGAATGTCGCGGAGAATCACGGCGTAGAGTTCGCGATCCGATAAATGATCCGTGTAACGAAGAACCACATTCTGCGAGTAGAGTTGCGCGATCGTTTCTACAAGAAGCTCAGAAATCTGCTCATCACTCAGTGAGTCTGGTGATGGAAGTTGCAGAGACGGGCTGAACCATTTTGCGATTGGTAAAGCGGGAGCTCGTTCCCAAGCGAGCATCGACTCTAAATACTCATTCTCTAGCTGTAGCGGCATACGGCTAACGGAATCGTTTTCAATCGACTCATCTCGGTAGGGCTCCAGCTCATCGCGTAACTTGGCGTTAGCGAGAAGCAGATCCACTTCGTCGACCGAAGAACGGCGTGTTTCGCTCGTGTCCATGTGGGCAGTGTCTCGGATGTGATGCGGCGAATAATGAGCAATTCATGTTAAAAATGAATAGAATTGCGAATACACGTTCGATGGTATCTATCGCCATTTGCGTCTCAACTTTCTTTTGAATGAAAACAGAAGAAAGATGCCATAAACAGGTGCAACATCATGCCCTGATCGTTACAGACGGAACTGTTTAACAAGATTTCATCAAAATCGACCATGGGAAAATCTGCGAACCGGTGTTTTGTGACCTACTCATTCCAGTACGTGGTGGTCTCGGAAAAATCATGGAATGCCGCTGGGAAGTGAAAGCTCAAAGACGCAGCATTCGGCCCCAAAACGCCTATTTCCTGCGAAAAAGCAACACTTCACCGCATTGAAGTAAGCGCCTAGAGCGTTCGGCGATAGAGCGCTACATGCCGAGCAACCATATTATCAACGGTGAATTCTTCCGAAATTCGAGTCTCGGCGGCGACCGCTAATCCCTTCGCCGCGGTTGGGTTCTCAAAAATCCACTGAGCACAGCGTGCCAAACTCGCCATGTCCCCCATCGGGAAGAGCCTGCCGGTCTGGTGGTCGATGACAAGGTCTCGATTCCCCGGGATATCACTGGCGACTACAGGCACCCGAGCCTGCATGGCCTCGATCAAAGAGTTACTTTGCCCTTCATACTCACTGCCAATCCAAAACTGCTCGGCATGAGGCAGGAGGCTGGCGACATCGTCGCGGCTTCCAGCAAAACGAACACGCTCCACTCGTGTTACTGAATCACGATAACGCATCAGTTCCGCACGCTGGGGTCCATCACCGATAATCACTAAGGAAAGGTCCTCTCGCAGCGTGTCAAGCATCTCGGCAGCCCAGATTAAATCGCGATAGCGTTTTTGTGGCCAGAGTCTACCGACCGCAATCACCAGCTTTTTACTCGGGTCGACATTTAAACGCTCAAACGCCTCACTCCTCGATATGGACGTCGATTTTCTTTCCTCAATCCCGTTTGGAATCAGCTCGAATTGTTCAGGTGCTATTCCGCGAGAAACATAAAAGTCTCGCACTCCGCCACTGTTGGTCGTGATGAATTTTGTGCTTTTAGCGAGGTATCGATCAATCCAAAGATGAAAAGGTGTTTTCCATGGGTCAACGCAACGCTCACTCGCCAGGATCGTTTGAACGCCTGCGAGCTTGGCAGCTAGACGCCCAAAACTATTGGCTGCAAATAACCAAGTATGAACAATATCCGGTTTAAACTCCTTGAGGCTCCGCCGTAAACGCACCAGCGATGAAAGATCCAGTTTAAATCGCTTGCCAATCAAAGTGACGGAGATGCCGGCTTCACGAAGACGCGCGCTACGCGGCCCATCCCGAGTTAACAGAAAGACGCGAATCTCAAACTCGTCCTGAGGTAAGTTCTCTGCCAGCAAACAAAGCTGCTTCTCAGCTCCCCCTAAATCCATCGTGGGGATAATGAAAGCCAACTTTGTTCGCATCAGGTACCCTTTCGTTGAGAATTAATTCCAAAGGTTTTACAAAGGTCTCGGTTGTTACAAAGATCTCATCGGCAAGCGGAGGTTGGTGATCATAACTCATTTCGGCTCACGCGATGAATGGCGTCAATCTGAGCATCGAGGGTTTTAGACTCGGGTCGGTGCCGCAACATCGAATCACGCAGCGTTTCGGCCCGAGACATCGCGTGTGGCAGATCCTCTAAAACCGAGATGATGCCCTCCTTAATCGTTTTGGGTCGACTCGGATCACACCATGTCACGAGATCCAGGGCATGCTGCCCCGATGAGGGTGGAACGCCAGACGCTACAGCTGATTCCTGACCATCAACGCTGAAAATACGACGAATGGACGGATGATCAATGGAAATAATGGGCATCTGGAGTGAGATTGCGAGCGGTAGAAAAAATTGCAAACCCTCATCACCGGCCTGAAAATACAGATTAGCAGCTCGAAAAACATCGGAAGGGTCACTGAAAGATCCTG
>CAXQOB010000010.1:0-11216 GCA_964225475.1 Candidatus Nitrosopumilus sp.
CGCTTGAATCAGTTTTTCAAACCGCTCGAGACATACCACCTCGGGATCCGAGTTCTCGCTGAACGAGGCGGATGACGGGCCCTCGCGCTCCACAAGCATTTCCGTCGCCTTGGAGATGTTCTTAGCAGGTTCAACCCACCTCTGAACCTCCTTTTCCCCCTTTTGCAAACTTCTGAGATGTTCCGAAAAAAGCTCGCTTAACTTTTTCCCACATTTCTCGGATAGGAGAGGGTCGTAACAGAGTCTCATCCATTTATCCGCTACTCGATCTTCCACTCAATCACCCTTGACCTCGGTCTTGCCATGGCAATCAACAATGAAGCCACTCGAACCTTGCGAATTCCGCAACTTGGTATTCCCACCCACATGCGATCAGACAGAAGCTTCGCGTCGGGAAGCAACCTCAAACTTAACTCTTTAAATCTCAAAAACAACCATGGCAGATCGCGTCGGTAATCAATCCAAGCGTAACGGGTTTCCAACCAATACGCGGACATGCTCCACAATCACAGCAATCTCCCCCCACCTTTTGCAAATGCCACCGACTCATCGCTCGCGTATCAAATCCTCATCACTGATTTTCTCGTCCTGCCTGATCGGGCCCACTTCACGCAAAAAACGCTCCGCGTCCACTGGATACCCAGCGGTTGGTTCCAAACGATCGCACGCCCTCTCGATAAAGAAGTGATTCAATTGCATCATCAGTCGTTCACGCAGGTACTTAGCGATCAGCGATGAGTATGCAACCGGCGCGAAGCGGTCTCCCTTGACCGTGAAATGCACCCGTACCGGACGCTTTGCATGACTGATCTCGTAAACACTCTGGGATCTTGTCTCGCTCATCACACGGACGAATTCCTCCGCCAACTGATCCTGCAGCACGCCTGCGTAGTAACGACGACCACCATGTCGATCACAGTACACGGAGGTAGGTTCACTCACACGACACGATTCAAGCAGTTTCCTAACGAGACCAAGCGTTGTCATCGACAGCAAGTCCGATTTGTTATAACCCTGCCGACACAACCGGTTAAAGTCGCGTGCGGTCACTACTCGAGCTCCGACCGACACGAGATTCAAGGACTCACTGAACCAGTGAGTCGCTAAATTGACTTCGCGAGCTGCGGCCTGATCTTCCTCGATTCGGAAGAGGCTAGTGCTCGCGGTATTATTCCCGCCGCCTGATGCGTTAGCCGAGAGATTAAGGTCACCTTTTGTATTTTGACCTTGGAGATCCAAAGCCTCACGTCCTTTGGCGTACAGCTCAGGGGTCGCAAGCAGCTCAGGGGTCGCAAGCCATGGAGTTGCCAAAATGCTGTTGAGATCATCTGGGCAGAGGTGATTCAAGACCTCGAATAGACCGTTCGATCTAACCCCAATGTGCTGCAAGGCGGCTCCAACCGTCTGCTGGAGGCCCAGCAAGCCACCGCCCGCTTTGTAAACCCTCTTGGAGTCATCGATTTTGAAGCTTTGGCCGTCAATAGTCACCGATGTAGTAAGCCGCTCAAAGGAGTCCTCGACGCCTGCCGAGTTCGATTGAATCCCAGGAAGATGCCAAACCGTACCTGCAACCACCAACGGGCCCAGTTTGGGTCCATATCCCGCTTCGTCTGTGGCGATGACATACATATCGGTTCCAACCCAATGCAATACGCGATTGATTTTTTTGAGAGGTGAATCCGCGGAAGACAATGGTTGCTGCCGCGTCGGCGTAGAACCCGATACCTGCGGGGATTGATATTTGGTATCGGTGAGTTTTCCGCAGGAATGGCAGTCCCTGATCCTCCCCAAGAAAGGTTATCAGCCGACTCCGCGAAGTGGAAGCACGGGAGCCATCGTGTCGGCGCGATGAACGCCCACGACAACCCCGCCACCGATCTGGAATAGCGGTGAAATCTCCCCCGCTGCAAGTCTTCAGAATTTATCCACTGAAGAAAAACCGTTTCTCCTGCTAGTATTTATCTCTGCCGCATTCATCTCTACGTGTTGGGTCTAAGCCCACGCAGGCATTCCCTGCGATCACTACCAAACGTCACCGAACTTCGATGAATCGGGCAACCCCACAGGCACTCCCCACGTAACAGCGCAATGACAGATCATTCACCCGGAAAACCATTCCCGCTCGGAGCAACGGTCTGTGCCGAAGGGGTCAACTTCGCAGTCTATTCGAAGCACTGCCGGGAAATGCAGTTACTTTTATTCAATGACGCCGAATGCAGTCAGCCAGAGCAAGTCATTGATTTAGACCCTAAACATCATCGCACCTTCCATTATTGGCATATCTTCATTCCAGGAATAAAAACCGGACAACACTATGGATTCCGAGCCCTCGGCGATTCGCACCCCCCCGAGCAGAACAATATCCAAGAATGCAAAACCCTGATCGACCCCTACGGACGTGCTGTCGCTACCTCAAGCAAGTATCAACGGCACATCGAACCAGCCGCACTCGGCACAACGCCGGAAGCTGATTCGAACCCACGCGACGAACCGTCACCCTTTAAGAGCATCGTTACGGAGCTCACTGACTACGACTGGGAAGGGGACCGGCCGCTGAGAAAACCGTACAGCGAAACGATCATCTACGAGATGCACGTACGCGGACTGACCATGCATCCGAATTCACAGGTTTCGTCTGAAAAACGTGGAAGTTACCTTGGTGTCATTGAAAAGATCCCCTATCTAAAAAAGCTTGGGATCACCGCGGTTGAGCTATTGCCCATTTTTCAATTTGACACACAAGATGCTCCCGACGGCCTGACGAACTACTGGGGCTATAGCCCCATCTCCTTCTTCGCGCCCCATGCAGACTACGCAACGGATCGGACTCCCTTAACGGCGATAAATGAATTCCGAGAGATGGTGAAGGCATTGCATCAGGCAGAAATCGAAGTCATTCTCGACGTCGTGTACAACCATACGGCGGAGGGCGGTAGCGGAGGCCCCGAGTTCTGTTACAAGGGCCTCCAAAACGATGCTTACTACCTGCTGCAAGAACCCAACGACGCTGACGAGCCGCACCCTGGCTATGCCAATTACAGCGGCTGCGGAAACACTCTCAATGCCAATCACTCAATCGTACGCAGGATGATCCTGGATAGTCTGCGATATTGGGTTCAGGAAATGCACGTGGACGGATTTCGCTTCGATCTCGCATCGATCCTCTCACGTGATGTGAATGGCGAGCCACAGATGAATCCGCCGATCTTGTGGGACATCGAGACCGACCCAATCCTATCCGGCACTAAACTCATTGCTGAAGCATGGGACGCTGCGGGTCTGTATCAAGTGGGCCATTTTTTTGGTGATCGCTGGAAAGAATGGAATGGTCACTTTCGAGACGATGTCCGGGCTTTCGTCAAAGGAGACAAAGGATTTGCCGGCGACCTAACACAACGTTTCTTGGCCAGCCCAGACATTTACGGCCACCGCAAACGCGAACCGGAACAAAGCATCAATTTCGTTACCTCTCATGATGGCTTTACGCTCGAGGACCTTGTCTCCTACGACACGAAACACAATTTACCCAACGGGGAAAACAACAACGATGGCCATAATGAGAACCTAAGTTGGAACTGCGGTTGCGAGGGACCCACCGCCGATAAAGAAATCACACAACTTCGCACGCGGCAAGCAAAGAATCTGATGGCGATCAATCTTCTTTCCTTTGGTGTGCCCATGCTCCTGATGGGTGACGAGGTTCGCAGAACGCAAAACGGAAACAACAACGCTTACTGCCAAGACAACGAGACAAGTTGGTTCGATTGGAGCCTAGTTCAAGAAAACTCTGAGATGCTCAGATTTGTGACGGAACTGATTCAATTCCGCCGCCAATTACCACGTCCCAAAAATCCACAGCTCACTCTTCCCGAAATTCTCGAACCCGCTCCCATTGTCTGGCATGGAACGGAACTTGAACAACCAGACTGGGGTGAGCACTCTCATAGTGTTGCTTTTACAATTCAAGCACCGAGCAAGTGGTACCACGTAATCTTCAACGCATTTTGGGAACCACTAGAATTTCAGATCCCTGTTCTCCCCAATGGCTTTGCAAGGTGGCGAAGAATATTGGATACCTCACTTCACTCACCCGAGGATATTAACCTGATCGGCACCGTGATTGATGAGCGTTTTTATCAAGCAGAAGCGAGATCGACCGTGCTAATCACAGCCGAAAACGATCGCATGGGTCACTCACCCTAGACCACGCGTTTCGGCAGCGTTCTTCCAAGGGCAGCCAATGTTGGACCACAGCCCCGCACACCTCCTCTCATTCGTCGGCTTTCATCTCCCCGTATGACCAACGGACGATGGAAGGAGGCGTCAATTCGTATTGTCCAATACCCACATTTGCAAACTCACCATCGACCTCGTAGGTCCATCCCTCACGGAGACCGGTTTGCACCTCACCAATCTGATGAACAAACGCGGTTGTGCCAGTACCGGTCAGGACAATGTTTAGCTCAGTCGCTTGCCTCATCACGGCCTCCAAGGTCGTGCCGGCTGCAATCTCCCCAATTGTCTGAACACTTCGCCCGGTTGATGTCTCCACCACAATCACAACCTGACCCTCCGCGGGCACGGGAATCTCCGATTGCGGGCGATCGGCAGAGGGGGAATTGGTTTCGACTCCCTGACCGTTTGAAAGAGTAGCATCACGACTTACTCTGGTGCCCGACTCCGAGCACCCTAACAACAGACAGAGAAGGATCATGGGCGAGCGTTTAGAAAAGCATAGATCTGACATTAAATTCCTGACAGAAAAAAGTTTTAACGAACCTCACTCAATACGGTCAGCATTGTATCAGAGCATGAGAAAAGCCTTTTCATGACTCTCTGATCAGACCACCCTAGCAGGATTAGGCGTCAGGGTGATCACCTAATCGTTGAGCCTTCCCACGGCAGAAAACTGAGGCGAGTAGGATCAAAACACAAGACGTCTCGAGCGTAGTAAACCTTTGAGGAGCTACCTTGGACAGTTACACGCCCTCGCTTTAGCATTCATACCAGTATTGCCTGAGCATACACGCAGCCGTTTTAGTGACTCTGAGCCGGCCGAGACAACTCAACCGCCTCGTCGCGTTGCGTGCATATGCACTGGGCTATCGAGGAGGTAAACGGCTTTCTTCAGTTCGAAGCCTAAGCACGATGTAGAAAGTGTCAGATCACCCAAAGGGCAAAAGCTCCAGCTCCTGATTGCGTCGCTTATCTCATCATGACGCCAACGGCATCCAAGTACTTTTGTACGGTATCCACATCGACTTCATTCCAGCCAGAAGTCTTGTGTCGGAGAATCGCCAATTTAAGTGATTCAATCGCATCCGAAAGATCATCAGGGAGTTCTGGCAATCCGGAGAATGGTTGAATCGAGTTCTCACCCTCCGTGATGGCAGTGTCAAATGCTGGGCCCGCCGTTGCCGAGGTGCTGCCAGATAGACTTGTTAGTCCATCCTCTCCCTCTTCACCAAAATCGGGTCGCTCAGAAACCGGTCCGGATGATGCACCGGGTTCATCTCCGTATTCTTTGGTCCGTCCGCCGCCTTGAGCCGGCAAGACGACATCCTCGTCGGTATCAACCACAACGATTTCACCCGACACGGGGCGATCCGTTTCGACCGCACCAAGCGACTGCCAGCGTTGGTTTCGCATCTGAGAGACGCTCCAACTTTCGCGAGCGGCACCCTCCAGCCAAAGCGGTGCATCCTCCCAGTCCAAGGCTGCGAGAAAATGGCTCCAATACAGCCCCTCATAGCTCTCGTAGGATGAGGCAAATCGATCATGCACGCGACGCAGGCGTCCAATGTGTGGAGCAGTCACCCCACCCACCTGATTCGCCCATGCCTCGTCAGAGTACTGCTGTGACTTAACACCTGAATCGATCAGGGTCTGGCGCCATTCGCTGATGATGCGACCTTTTTCCCAGTTCGTAGTGCTGATCAGACCATTCCAACGCCCCACAAATGGCATCGCCAATTCCGCTAACTCCGCAATTTCGTCGGCATTAACATCCTCTACCACTGAATCCACCGCCTCTTCCCAGGCTGCTTTGGAGGCATCTATTTCAGCGTGATCTTCGCTACCGAGCTCCTGCGCTTCATCGGATGCTTCACTAGCTTGCTCATCGCCTCTGAAATCTTCGGTATCAAATGGCGTCTGATAGGAGTCTTCGGTACTCATAAAAAATCGTTCTCAAATTCAAAAATCAGTATTAATCGAATAACAGTACGCTAACCAATCACCCCGTATCCCGTGAAGCGTCCAAGACAGAATTCGCGTTTGCTGTCGTAATTACCGAGGTTTGAAGTGCGGTTCGAACCATTTGGTGAAGCTTTAACATGTGGAAAACCTGTTGAAACTCGGCAAGCTACTTGAAGATTAACGAGATCCCGCAGAAATTAATGCTTCCCAACAATTGGCTGGGGAGAGCGTTCCCCTCAATCCAGCCTAATTTCAGGACAAAACACTGCTAGACAATTCACCTTCACCCGAGCAAAAAATCTCGAACAACTCCCACACTCTGGAAAAATTGATGGAAAACATTGAAGCTAAATGCGAAAAGAAATGGCAGACGTCCTGTGATCCTCTTCCTGCTGTTTTTAATAAGAGCCGGCAGACTCTGGTCATCATTCTCCTCGCTGCAATGTCACTGACGACCAACGCTCAAGACCCGAACCCAGTCTCTCCGAGTCCGCTCAAAGCACTGAAAAACAACGCTGGAAATAAGAAAAGAATGATGAAATCAAAACGCGTCCTACGCCATGCCGTTTTCTTTAGCTTCAAAGAGAGCTCAACGGCATCCGATGTGCAGGGAGTCGTCGATGCATTCGCGGCATTGCCCCAGAAAATCGATTCAATCAAAGACTTTCAGGCAGGCACCAATAACAGCCCCGAAGGGCTCGACGATGGCTTCACACACTGCTTCCTGCTGACCTATAAAAATGATGCGGGAAGAAAAACTTACCTACCCCACCCGTCACACAAAGAGTTTGGAAGCACGCTTGGGCCTCATTTGAAGGATGTTTTTGTCCTCGACTATTGGGGTAAAACGAGCCGAAACGACAAAAACCGCGAACTCAAGCATGCGGTATTCTTCAAGTTCAAGGATGACGCAGACCCAGCAGACATCACGAAAGTCGAGAAAGCTTTTGCAGCGTTACCAGAGAAAATTGACGCAATCAAAGCTTTTGAATGGGGCACCAACAACAGCCCTGAGTCACACGACGACGGTTTCACGCACTGCTTCATGGTAACTTTTGACTCCGAGGAGGGACGCGCGAAGTACTTACCGCACGCGGACCACCTCGGTTTCGTAGAAATCCTGAAGCCGGTATTGGATAAAGTGCGGGTGCTTGATTTCTGGGAAGATGGCTACCAAAAGTAGTAAGCAGCTAAACAACCAGCCTGAAACGCGACCGCTGCAAGTAACCAGATGCAGCGACATTGAACCGGGTGCGAACTCCTTGCTCGGCTGGCTAGCTCATGACAGCGCCCGACCATCACGTAATCTTCTCGCGAACACGCGGGAAGCCCCGGCATATCCTCCGTTAGCCTGAGTCGCTTCGTCACGATCATCAAAGGCGAATCGAAGCGGCTTGATGAGGCCCAAAAAAATAGGCTCGCGAAATCATCCGCGAGCCTATTTGCAATTTTCAGTGCGACAGTCCATCCAGCACAACGCTGGGCGAAGCTGCGTTAGTCGCGATCGCGATTCCCGCCGCCATTTCGGTCACGTCGGCCTCCACCGCTACCGCTACCGCCACGTCCACGGCTAGATCCGCCTCGACGACGTCGAGGACGATCATCATCACGGTCGCTACGCTCAGTTCGCTCCTGACGCTCACCACCGTCTTCACCCTCTTCAGGTGCCATATCGTCTTCGATGCCCAGTTCTTCCAAAGCGCGTCGACGACTCAACTTGACGCGGTCATGTTCGTCGACGTCGATCACAAGGACCTTCATTGCATCGCCCACGTTAACCACCGAATCAATACTGCTGATGTAGCCACTGCTGAGCTCGCTGATATGACAAAGTCCGTCACGCCCGGGCAGAATTTCCACAAACGCACCAAACTCCTTGATGCTACTCACGGTACCGTCGTAGATCTTTCCGATCTGCACGGTTGCTGTGCATGCTTCAACCGATCGGAGAGCCTCCTCTGCGGCATCCTTGTTGCTGCTGGCGATCAAGACGGTTCCGTCATCATCAACCTCGATCACTGCACCAGTGGTTTCCTGAATTCCGCGGATATTCTTTCCACCCGGTCCAATCAAAGCACCAATCTTGTCAGCCGCGATCTTGGTTCGCAGCAGACGAGGAGCCGTCGGAGAGATCTCACGACGCGGTCGCGAGATTGTCGTGAGCATTTTTCGAAGGATCTCGATACGAGCCTCGCGAGATTGCTTCAGTGTCGCACGGATAATGTCTTCACCGATACCAGTGACTTTCAGGTCCAACTGGATACCAGTGATCCCGTTCTGTGTACCGGCAATTTTGAAATCCATATCGCCGAAGTGATCTTCACTGCCAAGGATATCCGTCAGCAAAATCCAGTCATCCGGTGAGTTACGCACCAATCCAACAGAGATACCCGCAACAGGGTTAGTAATCGGAACTCCCGATGCCATCAACGCCAGCGTCGCACCACAGACACTCGCCATGGAACTACTACCATTGGACTCGAGGATGTCGCTGATCACACGAATGGTGTACGGAAACTGCTCCGCGTCGGGAAGGACCGGTGCAACACTTCGTTCCGCCAAACATCCATGCCCGATTTCGCGACGGCCAGGGCCACGAATCGGCCTGACTTCACCCACTGAAAAACTTGGGAAGTTGTAGTCCAGCATGAACTTCTTGCTGTATTCATCCATCAACCCATCAACACGCTGCTCATCCTTGGATGTTCCAAGAGCCACAGTGATGAGCGATTGAGTCTCGCCACGCTGAAATAGTGCAGAACCGTGTACTCGAGGCAGCAAGTCGGTCTCGCAGTAGATCGGTCGCAAACTCGTGTTGTCTCGACCGTCCGGACGAGTACCCGACGTAATCAAATCACGAATGACTTTCTCTTCCAAGTCATGCCATACCGACCCAAATCGCTTTGAGCAGATGGCATCCTCTGCACTCGGATCAGGAATCACCTCTGAGACAGCACGTTCTTTCAACGCCTTGACGGCATCCGCACGATCTTGCTTGCCGACCGTTTGCTGAGCTGCTTTGAACTCTGCGTAGTAGGCATCATTCAGGCGATCAAAAAGCCCGTCATCCTCAGGCGCCACATACTCTCGCTTTACAGGATTTACCTTTTGGTAGAACTCATCTTGAAGGTCGATCACATCGCGAATTACGCCATGAGCGAATTGAATCGCTTCAAACATTTCATCTTCGGGCATTTCTTGGGCAAAGCCCTCGATCATCGCAACTTCTTCTCGCGAGCCACTGACAATCATGTCCAGCTCACTCTCTTCCAATTCACTGTGCGTGGGAAAAGCAACAAGCTCGCCATCGATTTTGCCGACACGAACACTGGCCACAGGACCTTGGAACGGCAGCTCGCTGACGTGTAGAGCCAGACCCGCTCCGTTCATTGCAAGGACATCCCCATCGTTCTCGAGATCGCTCGCGATGACGAATGCCTGCACCTGTACTTCGTCACGGAAGCCTGTGGGCCACAACGGACGAATCGGACGATCCATCAAACGGGCGCTCAAGGTCTCTTTCGTACTTGGACGGCCTTCACGCTTGAGAAACCCACCGGGAAACTTGCCTGCCGCAGCGAGACGCTCTCGGTAATCGCAAGTCAGGGGGAAAAAATCGAGCCCGGGTCGCGGGTCACTCGATGCCGTTGCTACCAAAACAACGGTCTCGCCGTACTGCACTAAAACGCAACCGGCTGCCTGCTTCGCGAGTTGGCCGGTCTCAAATGACAATGTTTGGCGGCCGATCTGCTTTTCGACGCGAATTTTCTTTTCACTCACTTTAACTTTCCTTCAACCTACAAAAAAAACTTTCACAAAATGCCTGAAGCAATCAATCACTTAATCTTCAGGCAGCAACAACAGAAATCGTTTGCAACCAATTCCTGCAAAAGAGGTTTCGAACCTCGAATACACACCAATACAAGTTCAGAAACGCCACTGGTCGACGACACTGATTCCTCGCATGATCACCACGTGATCAAACACATCAGAGCCGCGGAGAGCGTAGCGATTGGCAAAAGAGTTGTGCCACACGCAAGTAGAATACTTTCCAACTGGGTCGAACAATTGACCACAAGGAGAGATGTGCCGTGTGTCTCGCCATCAGGCGAGTGGCTGTGCCATCTCCGCATGATCGCGACCAGTTGAGCTACTTTCGAATGCCCAACTTTCCAATGATATCGAGATATCGCTGTGGATCTTCACCACGCACGTAATCAAGCAAACGGCGGCGACGACTGACCAATCCCAAAAGTCCACGCCGTGATGCGTAGTCCTTACGATGGGTTCTCATGTGCTCGGTCAACCCGTTAATTCGCTCAGTCAAGATGGCAATTTGCACCTCTGGTGAGCCCGTATCGGCATCCGCTTTCTTGTGGTCGCCAATAACTTCTGCTTTTCGCTCTTTCGAGATCGTCATACGTTTTTATTACTATTACGTCGTTCCTTAACTCACATTTCAGTGCGGTAGTGTACCGCTGCCGCTGTTTTACGCAACGGCAAATCTGAAAACCTGTCCATTTCGAGGCTGCGAAATCGTACCTCATGGGAGCCACCCCCAAAAGGGGGCTTTTGGGATTTTGCCTAACCGTAATTTCCCACACCCCCCCAACTTCAATCAGGCTCAGGAAATCACCCCATTCTCCAGCAGCAGCGATACCACCTGCCGAGCCAGGTCACCCGGACTCATGCCACAGCCCCCGTCAAGCCGAAGTTCCGGTGAAATTGGAGCCTCGTAGGGATCGCTAATTCCAGTGAAATGCTTGATTTCCCCGGCTCTGGCCTTTCGATAAAGCCCCTTGGGATCCCGCTGCTCACACACCTCGAGCGGTGTGTCCATATGAATCTCGAAGAAATTCCCCGCCCCATCCCGTTGCTCAACCGCACTTCGAACACGATCCCGATCTCGACGATAGGGGCTAACAAACGCCGTCAGCGTGATCAAACCGGCTGAACTCAGCAAAGAGGCTACCTCTCCAATCCTACGAATGTTCTCTTCACGATCCATCTCAGCGAAA
>CAXQOB010000011.1:0-19685 GCA_964225475.1 Candidatus Nitrosopumilus sp.
GAGCGACCGTCAAAAACTGGATGAATACCTTAACTCGGTTCGAGAGGTTGAATCGCGAATTGGACATGCGAGGAAAAGAGGTGAGCTGCAGGGATGGCGTCCTACAACTGAAGACCCGCAAATTCAGCGCCCTGACGATGGCGTCCCTCAAGATATTTCAGAACACATGAAGTTGATGTGCGACATTCTTGTACTTGGTTTTCAAACTGACACGACTCGTGTCACAACCCTGAAACTCAACAACGACCACAGTGCTCTTCGATTCCCTAATCTCTCGTCACTGCAACAGCCAGGCAATGGAATCGACTACATGATTCATCATCTGCTGTCGCATTCCGATGGAGATGACTGGCTCAAAGTCAATCAGTTTTTCATGGAACAGATCGCTTACCTTGCCGCCAAGATGGACTCCATCTCAGAAGGTTCGCGAACCTTGCTTGACAACACAATGCTATTGAGTTGCTCAAGTATGATGGCCGGTGCGAGGCACGACAATGATCAACTACCGATCTTTTTGCTCGGCCGAGGTGGAGGAAAATTAAACAGTGGACAGGTTTTAGACTACCGTGATTCGTCGGAACGACAATTGTGCCGATTGTTTCTTTCGATGATGGAAAAAATGAACCTGCCACTCGAGAGGTTTGGTGATGCGACGACGAAACTCGCTGAGATTTAACCGGCGTCCACATTCGCATCGGCACATTCCGTGAGCGAACGGCAAGTTGCAGAATCGCCGGAAATGCTTCCGAAGTACCCTTGAGATTTGATAACCAGCGAATTCCAAACAACAAATTGGTGTGGCGAAGATCGTCTTCCACCGGCTAACCAAATAACTCATCACTTCATGCATATTCATCCTTACCCAATGACAGCTGCTCTCCCCCAGACTGACTTAACCTTTCGCTGGTCATTTCAAATCACTGCATTCCTCATTGCAAACTTTCTATCCGTCTTGCTCCCTCCTGCAGTGGCGATAGACCAGAGGACCTCAATTGCTTCAACCGAGCAAGCAAACGGCAAGCGTCCGAATATTATCTTCATCATGACCGATGATCAGGGATATTGGGACACCGGCGTGTCAGGCAATCCATCGATCGACACCCCAAATATGGATCGCATTGCGATGGAGGGAATTCAACTGAGGAGGTATTACGCGGCGCCGGTATGCGCACCGACTCGCGCAGGGATCATGACGGGCCGGCATTACCTGCGAACGGGACTCTACAACACACGATTTGGTGGCGATACGCTTGGGGAAAACGAAGTCACCGTTGCAGAGCTATTGAAAAAATCAGGTTACCGAACAGGCCTATTCGGGAAGTGGCACCTGGGGAAATATCCGGGATACCAACCTCAAGACCGTGGATTTGATGAATTCATGGGTCATTACCACGGACACATCGAACGCTACGAGTTTCCCGACCAGATCTACCACAATGGACGTCGTGTCAAAGCACGTGGATATGTCAGTGAGCTCTTTACCGATGCGACTAATGATTTTGTCGAGAAAGCCCATACGGACGGAGTACCTTTCTTCTGTTGCCTGATGTTCAACGCTCCTCACTCACCATGGCTCTTGGACACATCTCATTACGGCCAACCCGAGGGAGACAAACTGCTCTCGAAGTACCTTGAGAAAGGGCTACCCATCCGCGAGGCAAGGATTTACTCACTCATCGAACGCGTTGACTCAAACATCGGAAGGCTACTCAAACACCTTGAAAAGCTTGGCATTGAAGAAAACACCCTGCTCGTTTTCACAAGTGACAACGGCGGGGTAAGTAAACATTGGAAAGGCGGAATGAGCGGCAATAAAGCAAGTACCTACGAAGGTGGAGTCCGTGCACCGTGCTACGTTCGCTGGCCGGACCGAATCGAAGCGGGGAGCATGTCCAACTCGCTCACCTCCCACATTGACTGGCTACCAACGTTCTGCGAAATCGCGGGCACCCAGACACCGAGTCATCGAACGATTGATGGAAAATCGCTTGTGAAACTCTTCACCCAAGACACAAACGCGGATCACCATGAGTATGTTTTTCACACATGGGATCGATACACCCCCAACCCAAATCGGCGCTGGGCCATCAGTGACCAACGCTGGAAGCTGATGTGCATTGTGGGAGAAAAAGCGACCGCCTCTGAGAATAATTGGAAGCTTTTTGATCTCATCAATGACCCCAGTGAAAAACGCAACCTTCGTACAACCCACCCCGAAATCACGACCAGAATGCGAACAGCATTTACCGACTGGTTCTCCGATGTGACCCGCGATATCGAATATCGGCCAATACCGATTCCGGTATCCCCCAACCCAGAACAGGTCACTGAGCTTTCTCCTAGCTGGTCGAAATGGAAAGGCCCCAATGTTCAATACACCTTTGATGGGTACGACTGGGACACTATCGATTCATGGAGAGCGGCTGGTGAATCAGCAGAGTGGCATTTGAGTGTATTATAAGCAGGCCAATATGAGGTTGAACTTACCTACGGTTGCAATCCAAATCTCGCGGGAGCCTCACTTCGGCTTCAAGCAGGGGAACATTTTGTGATTCATCCGATCCAACCAACTGTGACCTCTGAACAATTCGAAACATTCAGTGCAGGTCAACTCTGGTTAGACTCAGGAAACCAGCAGCTTTCTGCCATAGTGGAAGACTCCAGCGCATCGGAAATCATGCGACTTAACCAGATCACGCTGCGAAGACTCGATTAGCGGTTACCGAATCCGGTCATCGCGAATTCAGAACGGATACTCTCTCACCCCCTAAGTGTAAGGCTTTGAGAGATGCACGGAGACCACATCGAGCAAGGGCAGGTCCTGATTTGTTGCGCTACCTGCATGCGATACCAAAATGAATCACAAAACCGGGCCGATGACTGAACGAATTAAAAATCATCGATGATCTCACCGCCATTGCGAGTCAATAGTGCCTTTAGAGTCTCTACATCAATCATTGAAGAGAGATATCGTACGGAACCATCCGCGATCAAGACATTGAAACCTTCACGAACAGGACCCGCAATTGATTGAACCGGATCACGTAAATCGACACGAAGATCAACGGGCTTCGTCCAGGGAACCGCAGCTTCCGCCGTCGATTCGATCACCATGATGGTGTTAGAGGTGCCGTCTAGGATTTGTCGCATTGAACTTGAGCCATGTCCTTCTGCAATGAACTGCGGACCAACAGGACGAAGGTAAACTGTCCTTCCCGGTTCAACCTGCATCTCAGGATGCCTGAGTGTTTCTGGCATTTTCTCCAAAAGTGCTAGATTGTGCGGACTGTCCCAAGGTTCGTCCTTCTTGAATTGTTCATAAAGCTCGGTCTGTTCAATGAAGGGCAAAACTGCAACACGCCAACTCAGCAACGGCGTTCCGTCATCTGCGAGGATATCACCCGGCATCTTGCGGTAAATATCATGCGAAATATGCATCGCCAAACCAATCTGTTTCATATTATTCATCGATACCATGCGACGCGCTGCTTGCCTCGAGGACTGAACAGCAGGCAGCAACAACCCAACCAACACCCCTTGAGTTGCCATGCCCTCCGTCGGTGAAGCTTGCATGGTCACGCGAGAACCATCCAGCTTTGGCTTCATCGCATCGACATAAACACTCGATATACGCTGCATGTATCGATAGGATGCCTCGGTTAGCGGATTCTCCGAGTCCATGGTAGTCGCCATCTGGTTCAGGAAATACTCTCGCCCCTGCTCCAGCCCATCGGCAATAAGGTTATTTAGTTGCTCTGCAGCGTTTTCGTCGTTAGCGTGCAGATCTAGTTCTAGGGTTCCGTCCTCGTTATCAATGTCCAGCTTAACAACTACCCCATCAAGCAACGAAGGTATCTGCATCAGCGATTGCATAGGCAAGTCAGGAAGCCCTGATAAGTTCGTGAGCTCGCCAGAAAGGCTCTGCATCATCCCCATCAATAGAGGTCGCACTGTCTCAACCGAAATCATCAGGGTGGCATTCGCAGAGCCGATTGTCGATTCCGCTAATTGCGACAAGGCACTTCGAGACGCTTTGCTTTTTGAGGAACGCAAAATCGCATCAAGGTATCCTTCCGTTGCAAGGACGAGTGTCTGCGGATCTTTCTGGTGAAGAAGGATATCGGGAGCATCAATCAATGGATAACACTGATGACCATCGACCTCCAAGGAGTTTTCCAGCTCGATGAAATAGGAATCCATGCCTTTGATTTGAATCGGCTTCGAAGTGTTCAACACCGCGCCAAACTGCGGCCCACTCGGCCCAGGTACGGCAACAAAAAACCGAACTTCCTCTAGGTCGGCCACCCCGACCCCAAGATTCTGTTGTGCGAGAGCATCAAAGACTTCAATTGGATACATCTCCGCCTGAGGCGACGCAAGCGTTTCAGCAATCTTGACCTCCGCAAGCGCGACTGCGTCGCTGGGGACATACTGACTGCCAATGACCTCGCGGTTGAGCCCTTCACTATCACGCACCGTGGTGGACCCATCACGCGTCTGAGCGAACAAATCGGACTCAAGAAAGGTAAGAGAACCTGCTATCACAAGAAGCAACCCAACAGGTTTTAGGACCGCTCTTCTCCAGTTGAAGCCACGGCACGAAAGACTGACACTCGCGACCTGAATCTTACCTTCTGCAACCATGTCACTACCCTGCATCAAAGAAACGAAACTACCAATCGCCTTCCGCGAGGACGTTGTTCTACATGATGCAACGCGTTCTCCGCGAAACAACACGTTTGTAGATCCTAACATATTGCATGCCTCATCAACCTTCATTCTATACCCAAAGAAATGCCTGAGGGCTATGTTTTCTGCAGATCAAGCTTGCAGTAAAAACCACAGCATCGCTGAAAACAACGTCGACAGGAGGGACTTAACAGCAAGGCGGCCTCGCTTTTCGACCCAGCAACCACAATCAATCTTCTTCACACGCTTCAATTCGCGACTCAAAAAGGTTCGAGTCCAACATTTAGTGGAAGGCGGGCTAGATGCATCTCAGTATTGGCGGAATGAACGACAGAGTTACCCGAGCCTTGCTCTCTCGTGAAGCGTCCATCGCCACCCGCTGACCAAAACCCAGCCTCCTACCATGATCTCTAAGCCGTTGGAGGAGAACTGAAGCTGCTTGCGAAGGGCGACTCGGCAGCTCAAAACGCAGATGTTGTGCACGCTCTGCACGAAATATCAATCTGAGAGGTAAGTCATATCAGGTGCTCATTTGTCAGCGGTGACCTGGCGATTGTTTGGTTTTCCCGTTTTTTTGATTCTCCAGCCAAGATTCTTCCCACCAGTGCGAATCCATTAGATGTGATCGCTTTTAATTGAATATGACAAGAACCTTGTGCGTTCGCTCGGATGATCAGTTAGACTGTGTCGCCGAAAACAGATATCACCCCTTAAAAAACTGCCGTACACCTGATGCCTAATGCACCTCAGAGTGTAAATCCCTCGGAGCCACCCTATGCGACTGAAACCAATCTCTGCCAGCCTACTCATGATGGCGAGCATCTCCTTGCTCGCCCCCTTCTCGGCCAACGGGGAGACATGGACCGATAGCACCGGTCAATTCACCGTCGAAGCGGAATTCAAGGGAGTGGAAGGAAGCAGCGTTGTGTTGCTAAAAGACAATGGTGTCACCATCACCGTTCCAATCGCAAAGCTTAGCGAAGAGAGTCGAGCCCTTGCAAAAGGACTCTACGACAAAATGAAAGGCGATGGAGGCGGGATTCCGCAACAAGATGGTGGAGCCAATGCCGTTGCCGAGAAAACCACGATCCCGCCACGCAAACTTGATTTCGAGGCACCCGTGCCTCCGACACTCTCCGCGATGCCAGCTTTCCCCGAGGACACATCGCTTCAGGAGACCGTTGACTTCGTAAAGGCTCAACTCGAAGCAGGGCACCTCGAAGTTCTCTGGCACGCTTTGCCGCAAGAGATGCGTGACGAACTTGACAGTCCTGAATTGAGGCAAGCAGTCAATCCCTTCATGCAGCAGCAATCCCAAATGCTGCGAAGTGTTGAAATCCTTGTCTTCAAAGCCATTCAAGTCCTCACGACCAAAAAAGAGTTTGTACTGGGCTCTTCCATGATGGATCAAGTCCCGCCCGATGCAATGCCCATGATCCAACAAGGCTATGACCCAGCGGTTGGGATCGTATTTGAGGTAGCCGATATGGGATTCCGATCTTCAGACCTACAAGAATTCAGCCTCACGACCTTTGTCGACCACTATGGTCCGCGAATTGGCGGTCACATGAAGGACATGATGCAACTTCTACCCCCGCAAGCCATCGAAATGGCAGTCGGTGAAATGAAAGTTGAAATGATTGATGAAAACAACGGTGTCATCAAAGCTCCCGAGACAGAAGTCGGGTTGATCCCAGATGACTTCGAAATCGAACAAGAGGACATCGCGATGACGCGTTTCATGGGTCGCTGGATTCCAACGGATCTTGCAAACGAGTGGCCATCCATGAAAGAAATGATGCAGAACGAACTCCAAGAAGCTCTGGAAGCTCAACAGAATTCAGAGGACATGCAAGGTGCTGTCATGATGGTGGGGATGATGAGTGCAATGGTAGGTGGTGTGCTGGATCAATTACTTGCTGCTGATTCTCAAGAGGCCTTCGATCAAGTCCTCATGCAATCGGCTGCGATGCTCGCGCCTAACCTTGGTGGTGGAGGTGCACCCGCACCAGGTGGACTACCACCAGGTGGACCCGGCTTTGGATTCGGGGGAGGCGGCTTCGGTGAGGACCAAGGTGACTTTTTTGAGGAAGAAGATGAGTTGGGCGGAGCCGATGGTTTAGATGGCATCCAAATAAAATAGTCTCGAACGATCGCGAAACACCAGTCGCAGCGGTGACGCTTGACGCTTTGGATCAACGAGTGCATTGAAAATGCGAGTTGATTCCCAAGAACAAGAATCTTCAATTCAATTGACCCAGCGGATGCCAACGTGCAGCCGCTGGGTTATTTTATGCTGCTTGCGTTATTATGCGTCTCGCCGACCCAGTAACGAAAACTGTGTCGAAGATGAAATGATGCTTAACCGCAAGATCTTAGAGTTCAGCCATTTGCCAATCCGCGGCAGGAACGCCCGCGACCTACAGTGATACGCGTCCGCCCCCCTTTTGAGACCTTCCCATGCTTGCAAGAAAAACGAATCGAATCATCACGTATTACGCGTGGCTATCTTGCTTCGCCTTCTTCACTGCCAACATCTCTTCGGCAGAATCACTCAACGTACTCCTGATCATGGCGGATGACGTGGGCTACGAGTGCTTTGGCAGCTACGGAAGCAGCGAATACAAAACACCCCATTTGGATCGACTTGCTGACTCTGGAATCCGCTTTACACACGCTCACTCCACACCTCTGTGCACCCCGACACGAGTGAATTTACTATCCGGCAAAAGCAACGTCTTTAATTATCAGGACTTTGGAGTTTATCCCTCGGGTGAACCCACGTTTGCAAATCATTTCACAGAACACGGATATCGCACGGCAGTTGCCGGCAAGTGGCAATTGCAGTCCTCTCAGCGAGGTCGGGGTATCAGCCCACTAGAAGCCGGATTTAAGACCTACTGCCTCTGGAACATTCCCGGTGGTGGGTCGGATCGATATTGGGACCCCTCATTCATCCAAGACGGCAAGTCGGTCTCGATAACAAAAGACACGTTCGGCCCGGACGTGATGACCGACTTTCTGATCGACTTCATTCGAGAACCAAGTGAGAAACCGTTCCTTGCCTACTACCCGATGATCCTTGTTCACAACCCGTTCGTCCCAACACCAGAAAGTTCCAATGGAACACGCAAAGACAAATTCAAACGCTCTGAAAAACGGCAGAAAAAAAACTACGTGGACATGGTTCAATACATGGATCGGTGCGTCGGCAGATTGATCCAGGCCATTGACGAGAGTGGAAAGAGAGATCAGACACTAATTATTTTCACATCGGACAACGGCACCAATGCCTTACTCCGCTCAGAATTAGGTGGTAAGACGATCAGGGGAGGTAAAGGATACACCCATGATTATGGCACACACGTTCCGTTAATCGTGAACCAACCGGGACGAATTCGTCCTCATCAAATCTGTGATGACTTGGTTGGCTTCTCGGATTTTTTCCCGACGCTCGTGGAAGCGTCTGGCCTACCTGCAAAGCCAATTAAAAATGGCGACGGACAAAGTTTTTGGCCTCAGTGCATCGGTGAACTGCGCACCGGCAAAAAAACCAACCCACGAGAATGGATCTATGGCTACTATTTCCCACGCCCCTACGCCAGACAACTTGACAACAAGTACTCGCACTACCCGGTCAGGTACGCGAGAGACAAACGGTTCAAGCTCTATGACAACGGTGATCTTTACGACACACTGGTTGACACCATGGAGATTGACCCGCTTCCGCCTAGCTCCGACCAGCGGAACCCTCTTCAACGTGCCGCGCGGCAGAAACTACAACAAGCCATCGACCGCTTTCCCTCCAGCGGGCAAGCAATCAACCACGAAGCGACCTCGAATCTCATCAAGCCTGGATCTCATGCTCGATCGAATCCCTGATTCACCTCGAGCCGTCATCGACGTCGCGAGAAGCAAAGGACAAGCAGGATAGATGGAGTATCAAGGGTGGTTAGTAGCGACTAAAGAAATCCCAAACCAAATCAACCGAGTGCACACCTAACTCCCTGGCGCCCGGGACTCGATGCCCCCAGTCCTTGAC
Source organism: Candidatus Nitrosopumilus sp. (assembly GCA_964225475.1). Classification (GTDB taxonomy): domain Bacteria; phylum Planctomycetota; class Planctomycetia; order Pirellulales; family Pirellulaceae; genus Rubripirellula. The sequence goes on from CAXQOB010000011.1 coordinate 8,732, forward strand.
CTCGTAGAGCCAGACTTCATTCCCGTCGACACCTCCTGCATACCGATAACCGGTAGCCCGCGGGGAGATCTCAATCACTTTCTCACTCTTGGTCTTGTTGAGATCCCGGAAGAATTTGATGATGGTCTTTTGGTCAGGTGCTCCTCCCCAACCTCCACGAGGTGACATACTCCCATCAACAGGTACGATACGATCCGAGAGTCCTGAGATCTGCAAAACCGGACGCGGTTTAATTTGATCTCGCATCCTCCACGCTTCGCCACTCATCGTTCCAATGATGGACGCAGCCGCTCGAAAAACATCTGGCTTCTCACTGATTAAGGTGTAACTCATGTAGCCGCCGTTGGAGATTCCACTTGCAAAAGTTTGTTTCGAGGAAAAACCATGATCGGCCTGCAATTTTTTGACCAAAGCGGTCAGAAAACCAATGTCGTCAACTTCGCTGAGTTTCAGCCGGGCATTCCAGTGAGCGATACCCCTTCGATCAGGTAGCCCCTGAGGATACACCACTCCAAATTGCTTTGAATCAGCTACCCGGCTCATCCCAATCCTTGCATAGTTTTTTGCGTTCCCCCTGTACCCGTGCAGAAACACAACAAGTGGCGAGCCTTTTGGCAGGTTTTCTGGCACATGCAGTAAATACTGGCGCTGAGTACCCTCGTGATCGAAGGTAATAAATTCATTATTGGATTGAGCTTTGTCCTCACCCGCAACAACCGAGCAGGTGACACAAAGAACTCCAACAACTAAGCCAAGCAGGAAAGAGGATCGAGACATTACTAACACGCGAGTAACCAGAATAAAAGTAATAAGATTGATCCGAGACATCCTAACGCACGCTACCTCCCCTGCCTACTGATCAGTTCAATCCGCTGATTCACCACAGGTCGATACGCCAATCGATGGTCACCCGCAGGCCGGATTGAATCCTACCGGTAAGGAGCATCGATTCAACGCATCCGAGAGCAACAAAGAATGGGAAAGCGTTAGCGACGATGCCCCGACGCCACTAAAGGAAAGCAGAGAAGCCTGCGAGCAGATTCTCACCCCATAGGTAAGCGAAGCAAATGTCACACGCGTTGGTGAAGAATTACCTTCTGCGTCGACGGAGCAATAAGAGCGGCGCGAGACCAACAAGTGCGATACTCGCTGGTTCGGGAACCTCGCTTACGTTAATCGCGAGACCGCTAAAGGCGAGTATGTTGGTGCCGCTGAGATCAAAATTCTTAAACTCGCGATAGGACGATCCTGTCGTCAATCCCAATGAGGAAATCGTTCCATCAATCGTGCCGGACGCACTGAGTTCGCCACCCCCACCAGTGCCGGGCGCTCGTCCTGTATATCCAGTTGGTAACCATAGCTCCGCGGTTCCGGAGGTCCAGTTGGGAAAGAACCCAAAGAAATCACCTGAGACACTTCCAAGAATATTGGTGCTGACCTGTCCGCCCGTTCCAAACGGCTGAGCCACCGACCCGGTCAGCTTGACGGTGTAGATGTCGTACGAAGTACTGGTCCCCATCAATACAAGATCAGAAGCACTTGGATTTAACAATCCATTGCTAGCCGTATAACTCTGGTTCGTCGCCGTTCGGTTATCGAGCACATTTGCCGAAAGATGCCCGCTGAGCTCGTACGCAACCCCTGACCCTCCGTCACGGAGAGTGAGAATCAAACCGGCACTTGCGTTCCCCAAATTTACAACGAGGTTCATCAATAGCAAAAAGCTAAATGCGATGAAGCATTTCATCGTTTTGTCGTACCTTCCCGTGCAAGGTAGTGGATATAAGAATGAATCATCGCGACTGATTCATTCAAAATCGGAGACCGAAACCGCTGGCCGCCGCCCCTTATTGCTCGATCATTCGCCACTTTTGCGATGGTTTGCTTCCAAACCTAAGCGTGGATCCTGTTCGAGAAGCCGTAAGTCTAACGATTGTTTAGGCTCAAAACAGGCATAACCCCCATTTTCCACAAAAACTGCACAATAAAAATATTCCACAAATTACCTATCTTGCCAAAAGCAGCCCGTTGCCACTCAAGCTCCGAAGGAAACAGCCATATCGGGGGGAACGATAACCGCTAGCACACTGCGTTGGATCTTTACTCAGACTGCGAAATGAAGAGCGGTTAACTGATGGGTGCCTCAGCAATTGAACTGAAGCAGCAGCACCGAGTCGGACTGAGCTAGGCGACGAGAGGCTTGAAAAACCAGTCGATGACAATCGCTGCAACCAACCCATTTTGCCTACCAGCGAATTGATTCAGCACCCAACCCCACCCCGTGTCCAGTGACACACGTGGTGCGCAGCCGTTTTCAAAGGGGGAGCTGGGCTCAAGAGAATCTGTCTCGTCAGAGATCCACGTTACGGCTGAACACTGAAGCGAGTCACCTCATTCTCAGCGTTTTGAGTGATGACTTTTCCAGAGTGTAAACCAATGACTTTGGCGTTGTTACTGCCTTCCTTTGCAACCACGGTCATCCAGTCGCCCTCAGAAGCAAGCTCACTGATTTTTCGATTTGACCCAATCTCAAAAACGATCAACCGATCAGCGCCCGAAACCACGTAGACTTTCTCATGACGAGCAACATCTAGCCAGGGACCTTTACCAGAAACCGCTTCGCGTCTTCTTCGCCCATCATTAGCCGACCACACGGAGGCCTTTCCATCATCGCTGACTGTAATCACCTCATCTCCATCCAGGAACGCAAGTGAATTCACACAATCCGTGTGCCCTGCAAACGTACTGATCGACTTACCCGTCTTCGCATCAAACACTTTTGCGGCTTTGTCACGACTCGTTGTTCCAATTCGCTGCCCATCAGGGTGCCATGTCAATGATGTTACCTGATCAGAATGCCCCAGCAGCGTAAGTTGCTCTTGGTTGGTCTTGGTATCGTACAACTGCACCGATCCATCAGGCATTGCCACAGCTACCTGTGTTCCATCAGGACTGTACCGAGCATCAAGAATGACCTCGTCAGCACGGGCGAGTATTGCCAAAACCTGCCCACTTTCCTGATCAAAAACCCGAACCTCACCGATCACTCCTGGTGTCCCACCACTGGCAAGGAACTGCTTTCCGCCCGGGTCGAGGTCGATGGAATAGGTTCGTTGCCCCTGATTGCTAAAACGACGAATCAAATCCCCAGAGAGACTCCACGCAGTGATCTCGTGATAACCACTCACGAAAATGTTGTTCATCGCTGGATCAAACGCGATCGCAGAAATCGGTAACGGAGCGGGATACTTCGCTGGCGGTGCTGGGTGGCGAACTCCTGGTATGAGCGAGATCAAAATCTGATCGGGAGAATGCCCATCGAAAACCGCGCCTTGTTCAATCCACTCTCGAATCAACTCAATCTCCATCGAGTCAAGTGCATCAGCCTCTGCAGGCATCCGCAAGTCCGAATCCTCATGAACCAAACGCTGAAATAATTCGCTCATCTCGGGTGCGTCTGGCACAATCGCCTGCTTACCGCTTGTCATTTCTGCCTGCAAGGCCCGGTAAGAGTCAACACGATAGCTAGACTCAGCGAGCTTTGGGCCATGACATGGAACACAACGCTGCTGCAGAACGGGCGCAATTTCGTTGGAAAAGCTGATCAATTTGCCGCTCGCCCCGTCCTCTGCACGCAATCCAGTGGAGAGGAATGACGGTAAAAAGAAGAGCACCCATGCAAGGCATCGCCCGAGCGAACACCGCATGAAAACACACTTCGCCCAGAGGCGAATGAATCGAACTCGCTTTCCGAGCGAGCACATTGAAACGATGGTTAATTTGGTGCAGAAAAGCATGCAATCTGGTCAGTGCTGGAAGAGAAACTCGTTACGATTCAGAATCGCCCAACAGGTATCCTCCAATGCCTGTTTGACGTCCTGGTGAGTTTGAATGTAGCTGAGGTGAACTTGTAGTTCTTCCTCAGTCGCTTCACGTGATAGGGCTCGAAGATACAGTCGCTGAATCATCTCAACCGGCTTCAAACCGGCCTCTCGCATTTGATGAAGCAGATTATTCTGTGCCGTGAGCATCCCATTGACGGTCGTGCCGTTAAGTAACTCAAGGGCCTGACCTAAACTGACATCCCGACTTCGTTCGCACTCACAGGCACTCTGGCGCTCCGGCTGACCAAAAACCTTCAGGAATTCAATACTGCCAATCTTGGAAGTATCGTGTGGCCTCAAATCGGGTGCCGGAACCCATGTGGCTTTCATCGTGGTTGGCACACCAAAAAAAGTCTCAGGGTGTCCGGTCACGTGTCCGAGAGCATCAACCAATTGCTCGGCCGTCAACATACGTGGACGGTAATGAGAAAAATACCGTTTATCATCTTGATTCCATTCATTGGTTTCTGAATCAGCTTGATAGGTTTGACTTAATAGAATGGTCCGCACGATATGCCGTCGGTCATATCCATGCGCGATAAAATCATTGGCCAAGGCTTTCAGCAGCGGAGCGTTCGCTGGAGGATTGGAATCACGAAAATCATCGAAGGGTTCAACAATACCGTAACCCATCAGTTGTGCCCAAATCCGGTTGACTTCAATCTGTGCGAAGAGAGGATTTGGCTTCGAGGTTAGCCAGTCCGCAAACGTTTCCCTACGATCAACTTCCGAGGCTTCTAGCTCACCGGCCACCGGGACCCACGGATTTGCAACAAGCCCTGTCGCCGGGTGAACGACCTCGCCCTCTTTTTTAGACCACAGCAGAACCTCATCTTTCTGCATGGTTTTAGAACGCTGCAATCGATGAAAAAAGGCGCTGAGCCCGTAATAATTCCCCTGCGTCCACCTCTCAAAGGGATGATTGTGGCATTTTGCACATTGAATACGCGTCCCCAAGAAAACCTGAGCCGCCGTCTCCGTCGCGTCGTTGGTATCAGCAGCGGAGCGAAAAAAATTACCCGCAGGACGCTGTCGCGTACTCCCGGTGGCCAGCAGAATCTCTCGTGCAAATTGATCGTAAGGCATATTGGAGGAAACACAACTCTCCAGCCAACGATTGAATTTATGAACACCGGACACACCGATTAGCTTGGCAGAAACCCGTAAGAGATCGCCCCATTTTTGCGCCCAAAACTTTGCGTACTCCGGCCGCTGAAGCAAGTGATCAATTAACTCCGTCCGACGATTCTCGCTCTTGTTGGCGAAGAAGTCTCCAATCTGCTCCTCAGTCGGCAATAACCCAATGGTGTCCAAGTAAACCCGACGAATAAACGTAGCGTCATCACACACCGGACTTGGGCGGTACTGCAATTGCTTTAATTTTGCGTGAACATGCTCATCGACGTAGTTTGATTGCTTTGGATTGCTCCACGTAAAGCCATCAAGGTCACGAACAAACGTCATCAAGGGTGTTTCAATATGATTTAGGTAGCGAATGATGACCGCAGACTCCCCTCGATCAAGACCCGTAACCAAACCACTCTGGTTCACTTCGGCGACCAAAGGATCGGAAACGTCGTACTTGGTGAGATGGGTCACATCGCGGAATGTCCCATCATCGAATCTTGCAATCACAGAGAACTGCTGCGTTTGATTCGGAAACTTCAGGAGTCGACCATCGCGGGGATAAACATCAATGCCCGTACATACAGGTTCACTCGAAACAGTACGAGCGCCCTCTGCAATCCAATCATGTAGGAGCCGGTACTGCTTATCAGCGGAATCAAAACGCTTTCCACCCTGATGAGGAATCTCGGCGGTTGGCTTCATCAAAAGTAAGCTCTTGGCTGGCTCGATCGGATTAATGCGGCGTCCCGCCATCTGCATCGTCAAGGCGACACGATCCAATTCACGATCTGATCCAAACAAGGAAAGTCGAAAACCCGCTTTTCCGTGCGGAGCTCCGTGACAAGACCCACCGCTGCAACCTGCCTGCGCGAGAATCGGCAGTGTGTGATAGTCAAACGAGACCGGCTGTGCATCATTCATCCCCTCAATCCGCAAACTAACTTGCTCACTCAAGCCGGCGTGGGACACACGAATAACACCGCTTCCATCACGTTGAGGCAGCACCCGACCCCGCGAATCAACGGTCGCAAGATCACTAGGCTCCACCTGATAAGAGACCCTCGAAGTCAAGTCCACCAACGTTTCATCAGGTAGAGTTCCGGTGACAAGTACTTGCAATTGTTCTCGAGAGCCCACGATTGTGAAATCGCGAGGATACACGTCCATAACGCTGATGCTTGATTGACTATCTGCAAAGAGAAGCGATTCGTTTATCACCGGAACCGCAATCAGTAGTGCGCAAGCGAAACGCAGCCACTGGGTTAAACGCAGCCACTGGGTTAAACGCAGCCACTGAGATAAACACAGCCACTGGGTTAATGGTGATCCCTTTACCTTCATTCCTTCTCCTCCGCTGAGTCTTGCTGCTCGGGTGGGGACACAACCAATGCCATCCTATCCAACAGGCTCGGCCAATGTGTTGTGCCGGGATAATCACGACGCAGGTGTTCCTGCAAATCGAGTGGTATTTCGACCACCTGGCCTTTTACCTTGGCGTAGCCGCGTATCACCATTTGCTGCAGGTGAGTTGGCTGATCCGATGGTGGGATCTCCAGTGCCCAATCCGTATCTGATTTATCTGCTGGAATTTCGACGATTGATGAGCATGGCATCCCCTCAATCCAAGCGCACAACCGCACCGGCCCCTGCAACCCCCGACGATCCACTCGAATATTCAATTCAAGGACTTCGCCCGCTGTGACGGCGACTCGGTGGGGCCGCTCATTGCGAAGTTTTTTTCGCTTCTTGGAATCACCGATTTTTAACACTGCGTTGACATCGTTATTTCCCAGGCGAAGAGCGTACTCCATCCCAACACCCGAACGATCTAAACAATCCCGCACTTCCAGACGATAAAGCCCCTCCTCAGGGACGTCATACCTTAAGTGCCCATTCAAATCCAAACCCCAATGATGCTCAGCGACACGATTCTCACCGCGAAAAAGCCGTATTTGTCCCACGAAAGGTCCGTTGGTGCGAAGGGCTTTGATTGTCAGGGTGATCCCCCGCTGTAATGACAGTACGATCTCATCCTGTACATTACCTGAAGCTAATTGCCCGCAGAAAACAGAGGGAACGGGAACCACCTCCGTCTCACCTTCAAGAAAAACGGGCCCTCGTGTCTGGACCATGGAAACCAAACGATCAGCAATGACGAAATCCGTCACGCCCTCTCCGACCTCGGGTTTGGAAACCGCCAAAGATTTGATCGCTTGATCCACTGCGGTGGAGGCTGATTGCGAATCGATGGGTTCGATCATAACCTGCCGCGTCTCCCCCAGACGGAGAGCATTTGGAAAAACCGTTCCCGCTAGCCCTAAGCTATCCATTCGGAGATAAAGCCTAACTCCCCCTCGATACTCGATGTCGCGAATGATGAGGTAATGGGTGCCAGTGCTCTTCGGTTCATAGCGTAAAACAGGATCACTGCCCAAAATAGGATCGTCGTCTGCAAATGCAACTTCCTCACCTTGATTGTTCTGAAGAATAATCAAAGGATCCACCTCTCCACCTAGTCGCTGTCCCATTACTTCTGCGACCAGCGTCTGCCCCTCTTTCAAATGGACGGGTATTCGATGCTCACCCAATCCACGAGACTGAAAATCCAAGGACGCTGGTATTGCAACCGCGTCTCCTGCTTCATCAGGGACAAGGGTTTGTGCTTCGTCATCCACGAAAAACAATAGTGCCTGAGAGACCTCGACTTGATGAAACGCCCGTACGGCAACCACACCAGAAATGGGGTCTTTTGGAGTAATCCGATATCGAACCCTTCCCCGATCCTTTCTATCCGGATCTATCACCTCAACGGTTGCCGGAAAACTGGTCCAAAGGGCAGCGGGCTGGTCTTTCTCATCACGCAAATCGCTGCCAAACAGCTCGAGCTCCGTTGGCTTGCTAGAAAAGACGGTCGCTCGATCGCAATTACGCAGCTCGATACCAAAGCCTGCACTCGGTAGCGTCCCGATCAATGCAAAGACAAACCACCGCATCGTCGTCACCACACGTAAAGTCGCGTGATTACCGGGATTAGAATCGTCAATTTTTTTTGCCCAATCCTTAAGTTGTTTCATGGCACATCGGCGACAAATAAATCGAACCGTCCTCCATGCTCTCCAACAAAAACAACATGCTCCCCGTCAGGATGCCACGCTGGATAATCTTCACGCTCTTCTGAATGTGTGATTCGCTGCACGTTGGAACCATCAATGTTCATCACGTAGACATCGTAATTTCCGTCTCGAGTACTGGTAAATGCAATCCGTCGACCATCCGGTGAGACCGCAGGGCGAATGTCCATCAATCCGTTCTCTGTTAACCGTCGCTCGTCACTACCATCGACGTTCATGGTATAGATTTCATAGTTGTTCTCTCGGCTGTTTGAGAAAACGACTCGCTTGCCATCGGGTGTAATCGTTGGCCAATTACTGATCCCTTCAGATTCGGTCAGTTGCTTCTTGTCAGACCCATCAGGCTTCACTGACCACAATTGCTGTGGCCCCGTCTCTGCAAATGCATAGACCACCAAATCACTGGTAGGAGCGAAGCATGGACTTCTGGTCCCCCCGCGCCCTGAGTGCGTGATATAAGCGTCTTTATTCTCCGAAAGATTACGGATGACTAAACGCGCCGAGAGGTTGCCAGTGCACTCGGTAAAAACCACATAATTCCCATCGGGTGAATGGCGAGGTTCAATGTGATGCTTGTTGCCTGAATCGGAAAAAACGGGCTCCGCTTTGTCTTCTCCCAAATTGATTTTCATCATTCGGATTAAATCCGGGGTCTCATCGTAGCAATAAACAACGGCATCACCGCCCTCTACAAAACGGGGATCCCGTTTCAATGTCCCATCGAACGTCACTTGTTCAAAATCCGACCCAGAACAGACAGTGACCAGGCAAACGGTGAAGAGGAAAAATCTCTGATTCATCGTATCGATTCGTTCTCTAAAGCAATTCATGAATCAGGCTACCCCCATCAAGAACTTTCATTTCAGCACGCTCCCGAGCACCAACCCCACACAGTTCGCTGATGGTTGTCCCAGCCATCAACGGGGTGATCGGTCGACTAACGGGATGCTCGGCTTTCGCATCACTTTCTCCGATGCAGCGCCCGGGCTGAATGCCCGCTCCCGCCCAGATTGAGAAATAACAATGCTGCCAATGCTCGCGCGAGGCACGATTACTAATGTGAGGAGTACGACCAAATTCACCCATTGCAATGAGAAGGGTTTCGTCCAATAGCCCACGATCACCGAGGTCATCGATCAAAGCAGAAAACGCACGATCAAAAATCGGACAGTGCCGATCCTGCAACAACTCGAAGTTGTAGATATGGGTATCCCAGCCAAAGTCACCACCTGGCGTGAAAGTCTCAACGTATTCACTCCAGTTAACCTGCACATAAGGAACACGCGCCTCCACTAATCGTCGGGCCAACAGACAACTCTGCCCAAAAGTCGTCTGGCCATACATCTCTCGAGTAGCCTGTGTTTCACTTGTCAAGTCAAACGCCTTGCGTGCCTCTGGATCAGTCAATAATCCATAAGCAGCTTGGTGCGAGCGATTCCAGTCGCGTATACGCGCATTGTCCAACTGTCTTCTGGTTTGATCGAGCTGATTCAACAGGTGCTTGCGATCAGTAATTCGATCAGGTGTCATCCCGGGCAACATGTTAAGCGTGGGAATACCCACCTCACCTCGCTCGCTGCAGCTCACCAAGAATGGATCATATGCTTTACCCAGCGTGCCCCCGCCGTAACCTTCAATCCGGCGTGGCAGGTCCCTTGGAATCCCACGCCCGACATAAAAGAAAGGAGGCAATGCATCTGTTTGACCACGATGCTTGGCGATGATCGATCCAAAATTCGGTTGGATCGGCCCCGCATTCTCTTCGTAACCAGTCAAACCAACCGTCCCCGCACCCGGGTGACCGCCATTGCTGGTCTGCATGGAACGAATGACGGAATAACGGTCGCTCCGCGCAGCCATACGAGGCAAAAGCTCGGTGAATCGCATCCCCGTTGTCTTGGTTGAAATCGTTCCGAAAGGACCACGATACTCCATCGGTGCGTCAGGCTTTGGATCAACCATATCAATGTGGCTCGGTCCTCCCCATAACCACAGCAAAAGAACCGACTTGGCTTTTGCACGACTACGTGCTTGCTCCACAGCAGCTAACGATGGCAGTCCAACTCCCAACGCCATTGGAACACTCGCTGCCGTTTTGATGAAACCCCTTCGGCCAATCCCATCACAGGTATGAGCCTTGAATCGTCCGAACTCTAACACAGCTGTCCCTTTATCAGGAGGAATTCCCAACAGAAATCATTGCTGAAACAGTATACATCATGTCGATTGGAAGCGTTCACATTAAGAGTCTGCAAGGCAGCCATTACGCCCCCTGACATCCCATTGCTCACGCGAGGATATCCTTCACAACGGTACCGTGGACGTCGGTGAGACGAAAATCACGTCCACTGTAACGATAGGTCAGTTTTTCGTGATCCAGTCCCATCAAATGCAGGACCGTCGCATGCAAATCATGGACATGCACTTTGTTTTCTGTCGCGGCAAACCCGAACTCATCGGTTGCACCGTAGGCCATCCCTCCCTTCACGCCGCCTCCGGCAAGCCACATTGAAAAGCCGTGATGATTATGATCTCGTCCATTACCGTTTTCAGCGACAGGTGTCCTACCAAATTCGCCACCCCAAATAATCAAAGTATCTTTAAGCAGGTCACGTTGCTTCAAATCTTTGATGAGTGCCGAAATCGGTTGATCGACATTCTTTGCTTTATCCTCGTGCGATTTGATGTTGCCATGATCATCCCATGGTTGCCCATTGCCGTAATAGACTTGGACCATTCGAACACCACTCTCAACTAAACGTCGTGCCGCCAAACAACCATTAGCAAACTGCCCGGTCCCGTAAGCCTCTC
>CAXQOB010000012.1:0-98655 GCA_964225475.1 Candidatus Nitrosopumilus sp.
TGAGTACGATGCCATCGACCGTTAAGAATGAGTTAGTTGCAAAACCTTGAGCAATGGTTTTTTCTGGTTGAAGGATCGCGACCGAAAGTTCTGGCCGTTTGTAGGTTTTCGCAATCGTTCCGAGGTACGGTCCCTTTTGAGCTTCGGTTTGGGTGACGGTATGGCATGTGGCACATTTCGCTTTTTCGTAAATTGCCTTACCGAGTGCAGCATCACCCGGTGCCTTTGCCACCATTTGAATCGCCTGCTCCAGAGCCAGCGACTTGATTAAAGGTGTTTTGTCTTCCATGGGTTTTTCAATTTTTAGTTTTGAAATCGCTTGCTTGGCTAGCTTCGAAATCGACTCGGTTTCGCTCGATTGAAGCTTCCATATTTCCGAATCGAGGTGGTGATTGTCCAGCCAGACAGCGGCTTCGATGATTCTCGCCTGAGATGCGGTTTTCCTTATCCCCGACTCCAGCATTTCTTGAGCAACAGACTTTTGTTCAGGGCTAGAGTTTGATCGACTCGCGATAACGATCGCCATAACCCATCTGCTCAATGCTTCCTTCTCGGTCATTTTTGTTGCGTCTGACTGCCCATTGATTGAGGCGAAGAATAAATCCGTCAGCTCGCTGCGCTGAAGGATTTCTGCGATGCGTTTACCAGTGGACGCATTATTTCTTTCATTCGAGAGAAAGCTGAGTATCGTGAGCGCTTGAGTATGGTCAACTTGGTTGTCTTTCCGGAAAACTAATTGCAATGTGTTGAGGTACGCTTGAGCACCTAGTCGGTCATTGTTGGTAACTTTTTGTAAAAGTTGGTTCGTAGATTTTGGTAGTACTGGCATTCGAACCAATTGTTCAAGAGTGTTGGTTAATAGGCTTTCATCGGACAGTGCAAGTTCGATCATTTTCTCCGTCGCACTGTTTGATTCAATGCGATTCAATCGCATGATTCGGACAAGCTCATTTGCTTCCCTTGTCGAAGATTCACGCAGCGCTGCTTCCAGTGTCGCGCGGATTTTTGCTGATTCTTTCCATGTCTCGGGCTGGTAGTAAGGGCCTCGCGTGTCGGGGCGAGTTCCCCATGAATTGCCTTTCCAATCACCCTCTAGGAAGTGTAGCCGTGCCAGGGCATTGAGGATTCCGCTACGTATATTTTCGGTTGACTTTGGAAGTCTTGCGATCAATCCATCGACAACATCTGGGCGATGCATCATCGCCAGAGACCGAAGCAGGAGTTCTGGTTGGACGCTTTTCTTGTCCAGTGCGACAAAGCAGTCGTTTGCAGCACCACGTCGAGCGAGGACGCGAATGGCCGTGTGTTGGATTAGCTTGTCATCATGCTCAAGAGCGTCAATGCATTGGTCAATTGATGCAGTGGTTTGCAATTGATCTAACAAGTTTCGTTCCGCTGGGCGTCCCCCGGTTGCGCTGTGGTGTAGTATTTGGTGTTGATCGCTGCCTCGATAGAAGAGTTCCCGTTGTGCTGCAAGTCGGCGCCGATGACTTGGCGATTCAAATTGACTCACCAATTGCTTGTCGGTTAGATCTTTGAACGCTGGCATCGGCGGTGGGGTAAAATCCTCTGGCTGTACACAGACGATGTAGCCTACATCTGGTCCGTTCCACTTAAACGTCGCGCCTTTCCAGCTGGCACAAAAGAGTCGACTGTTCCCGTCGATATCGGCATCGGTTGGTCTGGGAAGTTGAATAAAGGGTTGTGGGGGGGTGGTTTCTGAGAACGTTGATCCATTTCGTTTGACGTCGTGTCGGTATAGTCCACCCGTTCCCCAGTCAGCTGTGAAAGGGGCATTACCCCAGGTTCCAAAACCGGGTTCTGCAACATAGACAGCGCCACAACCTGATCCACCACCGTAATCCGCGAGCGGTTGAACGCACTCATTGTTGAAGTTTTTATAAAGCCTCGGGTACCCATGGTCTTCGTTCCCCGTGAAATGATGGAGTCGTACATCCCATCCACCACCATCATTGGTGTTGTCTCTGGCAAACATCTCCATCTCGGGGCTAATGGCAACCTCAAGAATGTTTCGGGTTCCGGTGGAATAAAGTTCAAGCTGCGTTCCATCTGGTCGAACACGAATCACGCCGCCACCGCGATGAGTCAGGGTTGTGCCATCCGAGCCAGTTGCGTTGATGAATCCAAAATCGCCTCCGGCGAGGTAGAGCCATCCATCCACTCCAATTGAAAGACCGTTGGTGGTGTGATCTGCGGGTCGGTCTTTATAGTCGAACGCTAAATTCTTGACGAGAGTTTTTTGTTCATCGGCGACTCCGTCACCATCGTGGTCAAAGAAGACGCTGAGGTTAGGTGGGTGCATCACGAACAGTCGATCACGATCCCAAAGAAGTCCACGCGGTGCGTCCACTTCACAGAAAACTTTCGTCTCATCTGCTCGGCCATCACCATTCAAGTCGCGAAGACGGATAATGCGACCCCTCATGGGATCACGTCCCAGTGAGCCGTTGCCATCCGAGCTCACATAGAGAGTTCCATCCACACTGGAGGCGACAAACACGGGATAGTTGACAGCGGGTGGTGCGGCGAAAATGGTTGCTTTGAAGCCTTCGGGAACTTTGACTTCTTTTAGGATCTCAGCTTCCTCCGCTTCACTGAGTGCCGCAATCTTTGGAATGGTATTTCCTGAACTGACGTATTGGTTGACTGCAAGCGGGACGAACTGATCTTTTTTGGCTAGATCGGCAGGCCAGAGTGGGCCAATGCCGTCCCCAATTGGTCGTAATTCCTTGATGCTACACCAGCCACCACCCGTGGATTGAAGACCTGTGACCTTTAAGCTTTGTATCGGAGAGGGGGAGGAGAGTTTAACGGTCTGAGTGCCTTTGAATGACCCTTCATAAAGGGTTGTCCATTCATTGTCTTTGGAGCGGCCTTCGATACGAGCTTGATACTGTCGATCTTCAAACTCCCATTTGATTTCTAGTCGTTCGACAGGTTGTGGCTTTTCGAATTCCATGGTGATCGACTGAGGGTAATTCCCATTGCTCGCACACCAGCGAGTCGAATCTTTGCCGTCGATCGCGTGATAGGTAGGGTGGCCGTTCTGAGTACTCGAAGCGATGAGTTTCACCAGAGTTGCATCTTTAGGAGCGGTTCCCAGGTCGGAATCCTTCGGTGAGTTAAACTTGTTTTTATCAATGAACGTGGTGGTTTGTTCACCGGCATAGGGAATTAGGTACTGATCGTTTAATTGGCTACAGGACCACAGTAAACCTCGTGTGATGAGGTCCAGATAGCGTTTATCGCCAACCGTCGAAGTGTTGTGGCCGAGTGTCGTACTAAAGCTTCGGGCACCTTGCGTTTCATTTGTCCATGCCACCACCGCCTCGACCGTTCGAGGGTTAGGTCCAGGGATGATCTGTTTACCGATGGCCAAAGGGATTGCGCCGAACCGTTTCACATTGTTATAGAGCTCCTCGTTGCCCGTGGTCCAAGTGCTCAACGATTCGGTAATCGGGTGATTTGGTTTTTCAAAGATAATTTCGATGGGCTGCTGTGGACCGTGTCCAGTCGACTGAAGACCAAGGTGCTGGAACCACTCATCACCACCTGTGCGAAAACTGTGCATCGCGCAGTGCAGGTGGACGGCAGGTAGTTTTTTGTGGACCTGGACAATTCGATTTACAATCGCTGGGTCTTTGATGCTCGCCCCACATTCGTCATGGATGATCACGTCGTACTCTTCCGCCCAATTCAATTTTGAGTAGAGCGGAAAAACGGGGGCCGTCGTCGAATTGTCTGTCCAGTAAACATCGACCCGCACATTTGCACGTGCCTGAATGCCTTCCCTGATCAGTCGCTGTTGATTCGCATAATCATGACAGCACCCTCCTGCGATCAATAACGCTCTCAGGGGCCGAGAGGATTCTGGTTCTGCAGCTCGAGTCAGCCCCATGCTAGATGCAATAAGGAAAACAAGAGTGATCCGTTGGGCCATTGCGTGGATGAGGCGATTTTGCATGCGTCTTTCGATACTGAAGAATGTCGATTTGTGCCCGCGGGAATCGCGAGAGCCAATGAGCATAACCGATGTTGAAACCAGATGGTAATTCAATCTTTTAGGTGGGTGAATCGGGCACCCGTCAAGACTTCGACCGAAGTGCCGGTTAGTATAGTACCTCATCGGTTTTCCATACTCGAACGGCACACTCCATTGATGTTGTCACGCAATCGAATCAGTCTGCGAAAAATTTCGGGGATTTTTTCATGCCCCAAGCTTTCTTTGTTGCACGTTTTTGGCACCAGTGTTTTGCTGATGATGCTTACGAATACTTGCTGGTCAGGGGATGCCGATCAAGGTCATGCCAAGCAAGTTGAAAAAGTAGATTTTAATCGCAGCATAAGACCAATCCTTGCGGAGCATTGTTTTTCATGCCACGGTCCTGATGAATCTTCTCGTGAGGCTGAACTCAGGCTTGATCAACGTGATGTTGCGATTTCTTCGGGAGCGATCACTCCTGACCATCCTGGTTCGAGTGAGATGATCAAACGTATTCTGTCGGATGATTCGGACTTGGTGATGCCACCACCAGAGGAGGGAGCAAAAGTCAGTCCATCGGATTTGAGTTTACTTCGAGATTGGATTGAGCAGGGCGCTGCGTACGCAGAACATTGGTCGTTCCGACCCGTTGTAAAACCTGAACTTCCACCGCCGAATGATTGGTCACCCCATCCCATTGATCGATTCATTCTACGGCGGATGCGTGAGTTTCAGCTCGAGCCAAACAAGGAAGCGACGCCGTGGGAGCTTGTTCGAAGGGTTGCGCTTGACCTTACCGGCTTGCCACCCAGTGAAGAGCTTGCACGGTCATTCTTGGCAGACCCATCAAGCAAGTCTTACGAGAATCTGGTCGATGGATTACTGAGTCAGGATTCTTATGGTGAGCATTGGGCAAGGATGTGGCTTGACCTAGCGAGGTACGCGGATACCAAAGGGTACGAGAAAGATCGAGAGCGTACGATCTGGCGTTACCGTGACTGGGTGATCAACGCATTCAATTCTGATTTTCCCTACGATCAGTTCACCATTGAGCAGTTGGCAGGGGATCTCTTGCCTGATGCGACAATGGAACAGAGACTCGCCACCGCGTTTCATCGGAATACCATGGAAAATGATGAGGGTGGAACTGATGACGAAGAATTTCGAGTGGCTGCTGTCAAGGATCGCGTTGATACAACCATGCAGGTTTGGATGGGGCTGACAGCAGGCTGTGCGAAATGCCACTCTCATAAGTACGATCCAATCAGCCAAGCGGAGTATTACCAACTCTATGCTTTTTTCAATCAAACAACTGATGCGGATCGTGGGCAACCAACGATGCCAACTCCAACGAGTGAGCAACAACGCGAATTAGATCGATTAGAGGCAGAGGCCAAACAACTACAGGCTCAGTATAAATCACCCGATTCAGAGTCGGACGCGTCTTTTGGGCGGTGGATGTTGCAGTTTGATGAACGACCATTATGGGAACCACTGAGGATGACCGATTTTCAGTCGAATCATTCTGTCGATCTGCAGCAAGCAGATTCGGGTGACTTTGATGTTGTGGGAGAGTTACCGGAGAAGGATACATGGACGTTGACGCTTCCACTTCCGGACTCGGGTGCACTGACGGCGATTCGAATCGAAACCTTACCAAAGCAAGAGGGTGGGAAATGGCCGGACAAGAATGTTGTGATTCGAGAGCTGACTGCTGAGTTGGTCGTTGCCGAGGGTGAGGTAAAACCGTTGAAGTTATCGCGGCCCCGTGCTGATTTTTCTCAGCGGAGCTGGGAAGTCAACCAAGCAATCGATGGCAAGCCGGATGCGGGCTGGGCTTTTTCACCGCATGCAGCAAAACCTCATTGTGCGGTTTTTGATTTTGAAAAGCCGATCGATGCGGGTTCGGGAAACTACCTACGCCTGACGCTTGAGCAGGAGTATGGTTCGGGGTTAGTGCTAGACGAATTTCGTCTACTGGTTAGTACCCACCCGACCATGTGGCTTACGGCGGATCTGCAGCCGGTTGCAAATCTGCGTGAACTTTACCGTCGAGAGCTTGATCCTCGGACAAAGAAAATTGCAAAACAAATCGAAGCCAATCGCACTGCAATTGGAGACGTTCGTCGCAGTATTCCTGCAATTCCTGTCATGCAAGAATTAGCAAGTGACCGTCAGCGGGAGACAAAGATCCACCGACGGGGCAACTTCTTAGACCCTGGCGAAAAGGTTTTGGCGAGTGTACCGGAAACGTTTGGGGCATTGCCGCAATCGGCTCCCGTCAATCGCCTTGGTGTCGCTCAGTGGTTGCTGCAGGACCAAAACCCTTTGACGTCTCGTGTTACCGTTAATCGCTTCTGGGCGAGATTGTTCGGCAGAGGCTTGGTGGAAACCGAAGAGGATTTTGGAACACAAGGCATGTTACCCACTCATCCCCTGCTGCTTGATTGGCTAGCAGTTGAATTTCGAGAGAACGGCTGGTCGGTCAAGAAATTACTGAAGACGATCGTTATGTCAAAGACTTATCGCCAGAGTGCAAGATTTTCGGAGGCAAAACAAGCGATCGATCCGCGAAATGAAAGCTTGAGTCGAGGACCGAGATTCAGATTGTCCGCAGAAATGGTAAGGGATCAGGCGTTAGCGGTTTCAGGTTTGCTGACCCATAAAATCGGTGGTCCATCGGTAATGCCTCCACAGCCGGACGGTATCTGGAAGTCCACTTATAGCGGTGAGAAGTGGAAGAATGCTGAGGGTGCAGATCGCTATCGAAGAGCGATCTACACCTACAAGAAGCGAACCAGTCCTTATCCAGCGATGATGACATTTGACGCGGGTAGTGGTGAGGTTTGTCAGATAAGAAGAATCCGAACCAATACACCTCTTCAAGCTCTGGTTACTCTGAATGATGATGCCTTTTTTGAAGCAGCCGGTGGGCTCGCAAAAATAATGGAGACGCATTCTAAGGTGACGCGAGAGCGTCTTGCAGAAGGATTTAGACGAACGCTGATACGAGAGGCAACCGAGAGAGAGCTCGAACGACTGCTCAACCTATACGACTCACTCTCTTTTGATGAAGCGGAGGGGCAGCGGATTGTCATCGCAGCTGGATTGAAAGAGTGTGATCCAAAATTGATCACACTTGCCAATGTGCTCTTGAACCTCGATGAAACCCTCACCAAGCCTTGATCAACGAACTGCTCAGGTCAAACGCTGAACCAACCCTGTTCACTTTTGTAAATATCCATGAATTCACTTCCATTGAAGCTTGAGAAATCGCGAGCAGAAACCCGCCGGCATTTTTTTGGTCAAGCCGGTATGGGTTTCGGTGCAATCGCACTCAGTTCTCTTTTAACGCAAGATACCGAAGCGAACGAAAGGTCGTGGCAGATACCGGCAAAAGTCAAGTCGGTTATTTACCTGCACATGGCAGGCTCCCCCTCACAACTCGAACTGTTTGATCACAAGCCGGCCTTGGGGAAGCTCCATGACACAGAGTGTCCACAGGAATATCTCGAGGGGAAACGATTTGCATTCATTAGGGGGGTTCCCAAAATGCTGGGCCCTCAGAGTCAGTTTCAGCAGCATGGAGATACGGGTCAGACGATCAGCGAGCATCTTCCGAGAATCGCTTCACATGCAGACGATTTGTGTGTGATCCGTTCCGTCAACACGGATCAATTCAACCACTCTCCCGCCCAGCTCTTCATGCACACTGGCAACCCTCTTCTTGGATACCCTGCAATGGGGTCTTGGGTTACTTATGGGCTGGGGACCGAGAACAAGGACTTGCCGGGTTTTGTGGTGCTTTCATCAGGAGGAAAAACACCAAGCGCTGGAAAGTCATTGTGGGGAAGTGGATTTTTGCCAACGGTCTATCAGGGAGTGCAATGTCGAACCGATGGTGGGGATCCAATACTCTTTTTATCCAACCCGGATGGTTTAGATCGTTCAACTCGCCGCAAGACACTCGATGCAATTGAAGAACTGAATCGATTTCAGCACGAAACCATTGGAGATCCGGAGACCCTGACGAGAATTTCGCAGTATGAGTTAGCGTTCCGAATGCAGGTTTCAGTCCCAGAGGTGATGGACATTAGTCGCGAATCCAAGGAGACACTAGATCTCTACGGTGCCAAGCCGGGGTACATCTCTGAGGCAGAATCCGCAGCAGACCCGCGGCGACTCTACAAGGGCGATGACCCAACCTTTGCAAACAACTGTCTACTTGCTCGTCGCCTTGTTGAGAATGGCGTTCGTTTTGTCCAGCTTTATGATTGGGGTTGGGATCATCATGGCTCTTCCCCGGGTGAGTCAATTGACGAAACGTTGCCGATTAAATGTGCTCAGATTGACAGGGCCATCGCCGGGTTAATCACTGACCTTAAGCGTCGAGGACTTTTTGAGGAGACACTTCTGGTTTGGGGAGGGGAGTTTGGGCGCACTCCGATGATGCAGAATAATGTCAATAAAGTGTTAAAACCCGGTTTCATTGGCCGCGATCATCATCCCTACGCCTTTACGATGTGGCTGGCCGGTGGCGGGATAAGACCGGGTTCCTACGGTCAAACAGATGAGCTTGGATATTACATCACCGAGAATCCAGTGGGCGTCCGTGACCTTCAGGCAACCATTCTTCATCAGCTAGGGATTGATCCCCATCGATTCAGTTTTCCATTTCAGGGGCTTGATCAGCGGCTCATCGGTCCAACCGAGGAAGGCAAGGTGCTCACTGACTTGTTGGCATGATCCATTTGTTTGCATCGATGATCATGGCTATCGATTCTGGCGATCGGAGAGTCGTTCTTCGATCGGATCTGCTTCGACTGGGCTTGGCCTTATTTGCGGTTGATCCTGGCTGTTATTGGTCGCCGAAGCTGGTGTGCCAGCGAACACACCGCTGGATCTCGGCAATCTTTTTGCAATACTTACACGGGCTTGATGCGTGCAGACTTTGTAGTCGTTACAATCTCCGCAATCGTTAAACTCGGCAATCAACGTCTATTCGCCGGCCTCACTGATTTCGTTATCGGAAAAGTGAACCTATTCGTAGGTCATTGACTCATCGTGTACTACGCTTATGGACCGGTTTTTTCTATGCAGAATCCCATACCTAACCAATAGAAGAAAAAAATGAAGCGGTTAACCACAGTAACGATCGCCTCCCTCGCGTTTCTCCTGATTCCCACAAGCAATGTGGAAGCCAAGGGCTTTTTGAAGCGTTTGCCCGTATTAAAACGGGTTGGTTCGTATCGAGAGAGTCTGGAGCTGAAGCAGCACGTTGCCTCGCAAAATCAAGAGATCGCTGGCTTGAATGATGCAGTGGAAGAACGTGATTCCACCATCGCAAAACGCAACTCTGTCATTTCTCAACGCGACTCGAAAATCGCGAAGCAAAATGACCAAATTGCATCCCAGCAAGCTTCCATGACCAAGATGCAAGCGAATCTTAAGAGTCGAGCTGATGAGATTGCAAAGCAGAAACAAGCAATTTCTGAATTGAACACGCAGTTGGGAACAACGAAGCAGCAGTTGGCAACTGCACGACAGCAAAATAAAGCTACCCGTGAAAAGCTGACGGCCTCCAATCAGCGTAATCAAAAGCTTGTTGCCCAAAGCGAGGCGGCACGTGCAAGTCACGAAGCTGCAACTGCAGAGCTTACGAAGAAGCTAGCGGCAGCCGAAGAGGCACGAGATGAGGCGAAGGCTTTCTTCGACGCGATGAGCGAGAAGTTAAACAGCACCGAGCAGCAGTTGGTAGCTGTCGCCAAGCAGTTACAGGAGTCTGCCTTGGCCTTGTCGAAGTCAGAGGAGCAGCGTCAGAGGTCAGAGCAGAAGCTACAAGATTTTCTTGCTGCTCAAGCGACACAGGAGCAGTCGTCGTCGTCAGATGCAGAGGAAAGTGCCGAAGACGAAGATGCAGCTACATCGGCTGAATAATCCGCTCGTTACGAGTTCGGTTTCTCACAATGTTCAACGTTCAACGATTCAATCGCCGCCGTGGTAATTCATGGCGGCTTTTTTATGCGCAGTCCCGATGGCCTTAAGGGTGCAGTCTGTGGCTTGATTGACGTAATCAGAATATACGATCCGGCATTTCTGTCGGTGAGTCGAGGAGGGAATTGAATTTGGTCGGCGGTTTCAGTGAATCATGGTTGTCTGAGGATTCACAGCGCAGTGGATCCATTTCGTTTTCTTTGATGACTTCCTGTCGCAATTTGTGTTTCCTTGCGATCAGGGGTTCATGCGACGCATGCTCAGGCGGTCTTTTGCTAAGCTAGACGGTCCTGCGTTGCTTTCGGAGACATGGCTTTCACTGTCTGTTGAATGACGCAGCGTTGTGAAAAATGGTTTTGATTAGGGGAGACAGTCAGGTGAATCGACCGTGGCGGATTGCTGGTGTTAATTTTTCTCACATGCATATGGGTGATCTCCTTCGTTGTGTTCAGGAGCACGCCACTGCGGAGATTGTAGGGATTTGCGATGAACGCCCTGAGGCGATGAGCGAAGCAATTGAAGCATTATCGATTTCCGATGAAAAGGTTTTCACCGACTATCGAAAGTGCATGGAAAACACTTCGCCGGACCTTGTCATTCTCTGTCCTCCGACCGGAGAGCACGCAGACTGGACAGAACGCCTCGCATCCTATCAAGCACATTTGTTTGTTGAAAAGCCTTTTGCCGCTTCATTAAAAGATGCTGATCGAATGATTGCAGCCGCCAGTCAAGCAGATCGAGAGCTGATTATTAATTGGCCAGCGAGGTGGGATCGCAGTCATTACACTGCTTGGAAAATGATCCATGATGGTGGCATAGGCGATGTTCTGGAGGTTCATTACTACGGTGGAAATCGTGGTCCGCTTTATCACGGTGCTGATAAAGTGGAGTACCAACCCACTACCGAAGATAAACAGAAGAGTTGGTGGTACAAGTTGGCAACGGGTGGAGGATCTTTGCGAGATTATCTCGGTTATGGGGTTACGCTCGGAACTTGGTTCAATGGGGGGCAGAAACCGGTTGATGTTACCTCCATCGTTGCTTCCGACCCAGGCGTTGAGGTTGACGAGCACAGTGTCACCGTTGCGCGTTATGCGCACGGACTTTCCAAGTTTGAAACACGTTGGGGAACCTTCACTGACCCATGGGTGCATCAACCCCAGCCAAAGTGCGGGTTTGTTGTTCGTGGCAGCAAGGGGACTCTATCGAGTTATGATTACGAAGATAGCATTCGTATTCAAACGACACAGCAACCAGAGGGTTACGATCATCCTGTTGAGAATCTCCCGGATGGAGAGACGAATGGGATCGAATATGTTCTCAATCGAATTGAAAACGACTTACCGATTGAGGGGCCCCTTTCTCCGGTTGTAGCAAGAATCGGCCAACAGATTATCGAGACGGCCATCCAGAGCATTCACGAGGGTCGAACGGTTGAGTTGATTGACTTCTAGTGTTTGGGGATCCGGCTATCCCGCTCCCGTTTGATCAGTCCACACACAATTATTCCTAAATCTTGACCGCTTACCGAATCTCGTTAGGACATCGAATTCCGCTTTGCCCTTCGCAGAATGAATGTCTTTTTCATACTGGAGCTTCAAGTGGAGATGGAGTGCGATGGCTGAAGCGACGACGTAAACTAACAAACGTAAAAAATCTTTGTCGCCGGCTTACGAGGGATTACGGTTCAGAGAGCGTTGATGGAAGACGAATCGGTGAGGCTTGGCGTTGACTTCTGAGCTTTATGGACTTTGGGTGATTGGGGTGAGCGAACGGGCTCCTATGAATTACAATACGATTCGCTTCAAACGTCAGGCAGGGAGATGAATGTTTACTGAATCCCGTAATTCCCAAACGCTCCTTTTTTGCGCTCTCCTTCTAGCCTCGGTGTCGTTGGGTTTGTTGCCGAATTGCAATGCGGAGACACCAGCTGGGTTTGTGAAATTTATCGATCGTTTTTGCATTGATTGTCATGCTGACGCGGATTCAGAAAGCGGTGTCAACTTGGCCGAGTTGCAAAACGGATTCGATATCAAGGAAGATTGGGAGCAATGGCAGGAGGTTCTCAAGCAGGTGGTGCTTGGTGAAATGCCACCCACGGGTGAGACTCAGCCTCTGGAGAAAGAGAAAAACGATTTTGTTGATCAGGTGCGAGTTGCTCTCGTGGACGCGGGTCATGATTTGGACCTTTTTGAGAAGTTGAGCAGTCCAGAGTTTGGCAACCTCGTGAATCATCAGAAGTTGTTCAGTGGTGAGGTTACGGAGAGGCCATACTCGCCAGCGCGTTTGTGGCGAACGAGTCCAAATGTTTTCGATACGGTTAAAAATCAGTATGGCGTCGACGCAAAGCCATTTCGTCAACCGTTTATTGTCGATGACAAATCGGGGATTAAAGATTATGCGAGTCTTCTGTTTGCAGATTCCGCAGTGGTTGACGTCCTTCTGATGAATGCAGGTAATTGTGCGGATCAGCTGATGCAGCGTCAGCCGGCACTTCGCAAGCTTGTATCAGAAGAAAAGGATCCTGAGGATGCGGTTCTCAGCGAAGTGTTCAGCGAGCACTTTCTTCGAGTTGTTTATCGCGATCCGACAGCAGACGAGTTGGCTCGATACGTTGACCTTTACCATCAGTCAGTGAGTGACGGAGCCGACGTTTCTGAGAGCCGAAGCGAGGCTGTGCGTCTGACTTTGATGGCCATCATGCTCCATCATGAATCGGTGTATCGAATTGAGATAGGCCTGGGCGAGACCGATCGTTTTGGGCGGCGACAACTCTCATCGGTGGAGACCGCTTTTGCGATTTCCTATGCACTAACTGACCAACGACCTGACACTGAATTAATGGAGGCAGCAAAGGCAGGTGATTTAGCGACACCAAAGCAGGTTGGTGATCAAGTGCAGCGATTACTATCGAGTTCAGGAATAGAGAAGCCGCGGATTCTTCGTTTTTTCCAAGAGTTCTTTGGTTATGCGCATGCACACAAGGTTTTTAAAGATGAAAAACGCTCAGGAGGATTCTCCTACTACGGGGAGAATTACCCTGATATGTATGAGAGAGATGCTGATTTTTTTGTTCTCAATATCCTCGAGGACGACATTGAGGTTTTTCACAGGTTGTTGAAATCTGACGAGTATTATTTGCTCAACCGCCAAACGTTTCGGAATACTGTCTACGATTTCTATTTGAAGAATCGGGAGATGTTTGAGGCAGAGGAATTCACTGAAGAGAAGCAGGAGGAGTTACTTAAGCGTCTCGATTTGGATCACTGGGGTCAGCTCAATAAGAAATACTACCTGCACAACTTTAACCGCGGCTTCAACGGCACCGTGCGAGCGGTTAAGCAAATTGTCAAAGAAGTTCCACAGTGGAAGAATACGACTGACGAACAAAAGTTGCTTCATGGAATGCAGCCGCTGTATCGCAAGTATCCAATGGTTTATGACCTTGAGGATGATGAGCAGGATTTTCTCTTGCCTCAACCGTACAAGCGACCGAATCGATCAGGAATGTTGACGCACCCTGCATGGTTGATTGCGCACTCTCTTAACGACAGTACTGATCCCATTCGTCGTGGTAAATGGATTCAGGAGCGGTTACTTGCGGGTTTGGTCCCTGATGTTCCAATCACCGTTGATGCATCCATTCCCGAGGATCATGCTAAAACGCTTCGTGAACGACTTGCCGGAACCGAGCAGCAAGAGTGTTGGCGATGTCACCGGAAGATGAATCCGCTTGGCTATCCGTTTGAAATCTTTGACGACTTCGGTAGATTTCGACAAACGGAAGTCCTTGACAAGCTCCCAAAAGTCGATGGTCAATTTCCGCACAAGCGTATCAACGCAAACGGTCGATTAGAGGGTGCTGGCGATAGTACTTTGGATGGTGAAGTAGAAGATGCACTGGATTTGATTGATCGGCTGTCCCGCTCGACGCGTGTTCGGCAGTCTATTATTCGGCACGTCTTTCGTTTTTTTATGGGCCGGAACGAAATGCTTTCCGATTCAATTACACTTATTGAAGCTGAGCGGGCTTACCTTGAGAGTAACGGTAGTTTTAACGCACTTCTGACATCCCTTTTGACTTCAGATTCATTCCTATACCGAAAGTAATCGGTTCGACAGTGAGATTATCGATGGCAACTACACGAAGAAATCTCTTGAGAGGCCTTTCCCTCGGGGCCGGCTCCTATTTGTTCAATCCCTTTCTCGATCAGGTCAGGGCGCAGGCCGACGGGGATGCCCATCATGCCCCCATGCGGTTTGTATTTGTCGTGAAGTCGAGTGGGATTGTGCCTGAGGGTGTCACTCCTGAGGGGTTGGAGGGGCAGGATGCTCGCAATGAATCGCTTGAGGGAGTTGAATTGCCAAAGTCCATGGCTGCACTTGATCCATTCAAGGATCAGCTAAGCGTCGTGCAGGGTTTGTCAGGTAAAATGTGTCGTGGCGGCCACAGTAGTTGGTTCGGAGCGATGGGGGTCTACATGACCGGAGGTGAGCACAATCGAGGTGCGATCCTTCGAGCCACGGTGGATGCTGAAATGGCAAAATTGCATCCCGCGCCTTTCAATCATGTCGGATTGGCCGTTCGAGGTCCTGCACTGTCGAAGTCTTATGGTGGGACGATGTATCCGGGGATTACAGCCGTTGGCGCAAACAAGGAATTGCCGTTTCAAGGCAGCCCTGATCGCGCTTTTGAGCAGCTTTTTGGCTCAGCTGTTTCTGCCGACGGCAAGGGTGAGAATCGATTCAAGGTTCAGCGTAACTTATTTGATTTCATGGTGGATGATATCAAGAAACTTGAGAAGTCAATTCCCGCGCCCGAGAGACCTAAACTTGACGCTTACTTGAATGCATTCGAAGAATTGCAGGTGAGGCATAGTCGACTCACCGGAATGAAAGGCAGTATCAAGGATCATGCTCCTGCATTTTCCGATAAGTTCACATCAGAAGTTGAGGAAGTTCGTCAGGAGGCTCATTTTGATGTTGCGACCGCTGCACTGATTGCAGGTCTTACCAATTGTGTGACGATTCGTCTTGATAATCTTTCGACGATCTACAAGGGGTTGGGACTTGTTAAGCCAAATCATGGAATTGGACATGACGAGAGTAGTCGGACTCAGGATGAGTGCCGTGATTTGATCCGCTCACACCACACGGGTCTGTTGGCTCAAATGGCTGCCAAGCTAAGAGCGGTTCCTGAGGGAGATGGTAACATGCTCGATAACACGATGATCATCTACTTTAGCGATGCAGCAAACAAGCATCATGCTGACTGTCTCGAGTGGCCTTACTTGGTTGTCGGGGGATGCGGTGGTCGTCTAAGTTTGCCCGGTAGATATATCAGGTATCCGAAATATGGTGACGAGGGCTGTCGTACGATAGGTAATTGGTGGACGACCCTCTTAAATGGTTTTGGGAATCCTCTCGAACATTACGGGAATGAAGATTTAGTCCTGAAGCAAAATGGTGTTTCCTATCGAGGACCCTTGTCAGAGCTGATCGTGTAATGGCCAATGAACCGAGTGTAAGCGTCACTAAATCCAGTTAACGGGACAGATCGTAAACGTATCTTTTGGTTGATTCGGGTGTGCTGTATGAATTTGAAACGGGCGTCTTCGGTGTGGTTGCTCTCCAGGTACGTTTACCTGTGCTTGGTCGTGTTCATGCTGGGATTGGTGAGTCCGGCGGATGCAAAAACACTTCTCGTGCCTGAGGAACACGCTGCAATACAACTTGCAATTGATGCTGCCTCAGCCGGTGATATTGTGCTTGTGAATTCGGGTGTTTATTCGGAGAGAATTCGCATGAAGGCGGGAGTGGTTCTTCGTTCGGCAGGTGAAGATCAACGAGGCAAAGTGGGGCTGAAAAGGGCCGAAGACACGGTGATTGACGGATCAGGAATTAAATCCAACGATCCCGGTGTGCTGATGGCTGAAGATTCAACACTGGATGGTTTCACTGTAACCGGTATCGGATCCTACGATGAGGAGAAGTGGAAACGTCATTATGCAACTAGGGGTGACGATCAGGAATATGAAAAGATCGGGCAGTTGGGTGTCGCCGGCGTCTGTGTTGAGAAGGTTAATCAATGCAGAGTCATCAATAATGTCGTTCACCACATTGGTTACACCGGGATATTGATCGTTGGAGATGACCAGGTTGGAGATGATCAGGTCGCCAAGCGTCCGCACATTATCGGTAACGTTTCATTCAGAAACATGGGTGGCGGAATCGGTGTGATGCACGGGGCTTCGCCCACCATTGAATCCAATCTTTGCTTCGAGAACTTCTATGCAGGGATCGGTCATGCGAGCAACGCAACTCCTAGGGTGATCAATAATACTTGCTTCGGTAACATTCGTGCTGGTATCGGTATAAGTGAAGGATCGCAGCCTTTGGTTCGAGGCAATCAATGCTACGACAATCGACGTGCTGGTATTGGTGTGCGTACAGGAGAGGAGACTGCACCGTTGATTGAAGGCAATGAATGCTTCCGCAATGAGATGGCGGGAATCGGTATTAGTGATGAAGCTACTGGAATCGTCAGAGATAACCGTTGTTATCGGAACAAAGAAGCTGGTATTGGTTGCCGGGAAGGCGCCCGTCCGACGATTGAGGGTAATCAGTGTTTTGAAAACAACATGGCTGGTATAGGGATTGAAAAAGGTGCCTCTGCGACTCTGAGGAATAACCAATGTCGTGAGAATCGTTTGGCGGGCATTGGCGTGCGAGAAAATGCGACAGCTCACTTATATCAGAATCGATGTGAGGAGAATCAGACCGTTGCAATCGGAGTGGATTCCAACTCAAACGTCACAGCGATTTCCAATCATTTAAGTCGAACGGGTGGGATGCCGCCCATGATCGCGGTCAAAGGAAGCTCAACGGCGTGGCTTATCGGCAATACGATTATCGGTGGTGGTGTCGCTGGTGTATTGGCTCAGGGTGACGTCAGGGTTCTCGGTAATGAATTTATCGGGAATGGGCCTCGGAAAGGTCCGGGGCCACCTCATTTTGCGGTCTGGGGACACGAGGACGCGCGTGTCTCAATGGTTAATAATCACATTCGCGGTTGGCGCCACGGTCTCTCGACGAACAAGTCTTTCTCGGTTCAGGCTGTTGGCAATGAAATCAGAAACTTTATCGATGCAGCCATTGTTGTAAAGAATTCCAAACGCCGCACACAGATCCTCTCAAATGTTGCGTATAGCAATGGGGATCAAGATCGATGTGTCAACATCGAGGGTGAAGGAGCGATCTCCCGCGAGAATGTTGTCAAGATTGAGGAGTCGGCTTCTGAGGCAGGAGCCAAGTGAATAAGGCAAGTAAGCGATGCTTGTTCAAGGAGGTAGGCTTCTCTTCGCTTAGATCGTAATCTGCCAGTTACGTACTGATTGATGTTCCTGGGCCGGAATGCTGCTTCCAGCATCAATTGGAGGCTCTGATCGTTGGTAAGAGCCTCTATTTGTCTGCATGCATCCAATTCAAATAAGTTTGTGAATTCTTGCGGTAGATTTCCCGAGTGTCAGGATTTCGCGTAGATCGAATCTGATCTTCTATCTCAATCAGATAGACCTCTTTGGTTTCCGAACCCTGATCGGCTGTATCGATGATCCATTTTTCCAGTCGGCTGCGATGATCCTCGAGTATCGCGCGGAAAGCGGGGTTGCCCGCAAGGTTCTTGATCTGCCAATGGTCCTCGTGATATTGGTAAAGTTCTTCTTGTGGTCGCGTCGAGCTGAAAAGAATCTCCCGTGTTCGATCATCAAGTTTGTTAGTGGTGTGTAGCTCTCGCAAGCGTTGAAGGATGAGTTTTCCATCTTTGTAGGAACTGGGCATCAGAAGCGGTCGTTCTGGATGAAAGTTTTTGATGTAAAGGTATTGGTCAGTACGCACCGATCGGATCCGGTCGGCTGCCTCGCCACAGCGATCCCTTGCGGCGAAAATAGATTCTTTTGGCGTGTAATCTGCTGCAAGAATGTCGTCGCCCTGCATCGGTTCGGGTATCGGGATACCAGCCGCCGCTAACGTAAATGCGGCGATATCAATGTGTTCAACCAGGTCGGTGCGAGTGTGCCCTTTTTTTATCGTTGGGCCGAAGATGATGAGAGGAATGTGAGTCCCCTCGTCGTAAAGGAACTGCTTACCTCTCGCGTGGCTAATTCCATGATCTGTGAAGAAAACAACCAACGTGTTTTCCAGTAAATTCTCTTTCTTCAAACGACTGAGAACCAAGCCCACGTGCGTATCGGTAATTCGCACGCTATCCAGATAGGTTGACCAGTCTCTTCGGATGACGGGATCATCGGGGTAATAGGGTGGAAGCTTAACATCATCAGGGTCGGTCAGGTTACCAAAAACCAGTTCCACTTGATTCGAGAAAGAATCGTATTGTGCGTTGGACGCGCCCCGCAATTTGCCTCCATGTAATTGCACTTGCATAAAAAATGGTTGGTCAGGTTCCCTGCCCGACCAATCATTTGAATCATACATGGTTCGATCCCAAGTGAAGTTGTAATCCGTTTTACCCATTCGGGATTTTGTGCGATCTGTTTTTGGTTGAGTGCGAAAATCGAAATGAGTGAGTCCACTGCCATTGCAGGTAAAGTAGCCGTTTTCCTGAAACAGTTCGGGTATCGGACGGACACCGTTGGGTAGATGGATAGGGTGTTCCTGACTTCTGCCACTACGATGGTGATGAGTGCCGGTTGTTGTTTGATACATACCTGTAATTAATGCTGACCGGAACGTTGAGCAGACAGGTGATGTTGCGTAAGCTCGAGTGAATCGCGTCCCCTCTTTTGCAAGTGCGTCAATATTGGGTGTCGAGATAACCGTCTCGCCGTAACACGACAGATTTGCCGACATGTCGTCTACCACAAACCAGAGAATGTTGGGGCGAGTCTGATCGGCTTGGCAAAAAGGAGGTACGATTGCTGTTAAGGCAACGCAGGTTAGGTACGCAAGGATTGACCGTGGTTTGATTCGTTTCTTTGCCACAAAGAAAAAAGCGGCTGAACAAGGTCCTCGATCTTGAGAGTGTTGCGTCATATGGGGGCTCAATCGGTTAGGGAGGGAGCAGGGCTTGCGGTCTTCGTACGAGCCCGGATCGGCGTGAAATGTCGAGAGATTCAAGGTTGGGTGTTTCGAAGCTCATTTTCGCTTTGGGAATGACGCCGGTAACCACTGAAGATATCCGCGGTACTCAGTGGAGGAAATCGTTTTAGCATCCGTTCGTTATTTGTTGTATCGTATACTGTCTTCGGCTACGCTCAAAATCGTTTGGTGGAGCTAGTAAGAGTTGAGTGCAGGCGGCTGCGTGAGAATTCACTTTTCTTTTGTTGTTTTCTGTTGGAAACGCGAACTCGAGGTTTGATTTGATCGGTCATTGGAAACGCGATGTCGTGGCTTGTTTGTGTTTAGCGGCGCTTCACGCGACAGTGTTGACGCACACACGCGCGGATGATTTGAACTCTAATCAGATTCGATTCGATCGAGACATTCAGCCAATCTTTGCAAAGCATTGTTTGTTGTGTCACGGTGTCGATGAGGCTGAAGGTGGCCTGCAGTTGCATTCAAGTGATACCGCGATGGCTGCCGCTGATTCAGGTATGCGAGCCATAGTCCCCGGTAATCTCGATCAGAGTGAGTTGCTCAAGAGGATTGTGTCCGATGAAGTGGATCATCGAATGCCACCTGAGGGCGACCGCCTAACGGAAAGTGAGGTTCAGCAGTTACGGGATTGGATAGAACAGGGTGCGAATTGGACCGTACATTGGGCCTACGCTCCAATCAGCGAGTCGCCCGTTTCCGACTTGCGCGATAACAGCTGGTCCAAGCAGGACATGGACCGTTACGTCCTCGCTCAGTTGGAGCGACAAGGGATTACGCCATCTCCACAAGCGGAAAAAACGACCCTGATCAAGCGTCTCTATTACGATTTGATTGGCCTGCCTCCAACTCCGGATGAAGTCTCGGACTATCTGAGGGATACCTCCGAGGATGCGTATCCGAGACTGGTTCAGCGTCTTCTGGCTTCGGATCACTTTGGTGAGCGTTGGGGGCGTCATTGGTTAGATAAGGCTCGATACGCTGATTCAGATGGCTATGAAAAAGATAATCATCGAGCGGATGCGTGGAGATATCGCGACTGGGTGATTCAGGCCATTAACGATGATCTGCCATTCGATCAATTTACAATTCAGCAGTTGGCAGGGGATATGCTCACTGAAGCCAGTGCGGACGATAAGCTCGCGACTGCGTTTCATCGCCAGACTCTAACGAATACGGAAGGTGGTACCGATCGTGAGCAGTGGCGAGTTGCAGCTGTAATGGATCGTACGGAAACCTTAGGGACGGTTTGGTTGGGGTTGAGTGTTGGGTGTGCGAGGTGTCATTCGCACAAGTATGATCAGATCACTCAGCAAGAATATTATCAGCTGTATGCTTATTTCAATAACGGCGATGAAGCCAATGCTGACATTCCAAAATCTGCGGAGAGGTACGCCTCGCTGACCCAAGAGTTGGATTCCGCAAAGGGACTCGTAAATCAGAGGCGAGATGAATTAGTCGAGTCTATCGAAGTTTGGAGTCCTTCGCTCCGTAAGCAGGCATTAGCGATTTCCGCGGACGAAATCCAAGTCCACGCGTTGGAGAACACTCAAGTTCGAGGTCCGGAGGGAGTCTTGTTTACCGAATTGGACGATGGGTCCTTTCTTGTAAGCGGAGATAATCCTGATTCTGCAAAGTACACGATTGAAGGGACCACAGACGTAAGCAAAGTCACAGGGATACGACTGGAGGTTTTGCCACATGATTCATTGAACGCGAAGGGTCCAGGACGGACTGCGCATGGAAATTTTGTGCTCAATGAGGTACGACTGTACGCATCCAGTGAACCAGCATGGACCCCTGATCAGAAGAAAGTTTTGGCAGATGCTACTGCCGATTTTTCACAGGAGGGTTGGGCGGTTGCTGG
Source organism: Candidatus Nitrosopumilus sp. (assembly GCA_964225475.1). GTDB lineage: Bacteria > Planctomycetota > Planctomycetia > Pirellulales > Pirellulaceae > Rubripirellula. The sequence continues at coordinate 20,976 of CAXQOB010000012.1, forward strand.
TGCGATCGATGGTGTTGAAGGTGTTGGGAAAAGTGGGACGGGATGGGCAATCTCACCCAAGTTTGGCTCACCGCATACTGCGACCTTCGCACTCGATCAACCGCTGGAGCCGGGTGAAAGTAATCTTCAGATTGTGCTCAATCAAACCTACGGTTCTCAGCACACCGTCGGGCGTTTTCGTGTCCACGTTGTCACTGGCCGCCTGCCTGGTACCGGTATGCCTGAGGAGATACGAAGCATTCTGATCGACAACAAACGGGATGCAAAGTCAGTGGAGATGTTGGTTGCATATCAGCAAGCTCATGATCCGCCCTCGGCCGAGTTGTCGAAAAAATTGCAAGGCTTGGAAGAAAAGCTTGCTGCTGAGACAATGAAAGTTCGCGTGATTTCGGAAAGGTCTTCGGGTCGCCGCGAGACCCGTGTGCTTCGTCGTGGCGAATTCAAGCAACCCGAGGATTTAGTCCAGCCTGCCACGCTCACGACTCTTCCGCCAATACGATCAAGGAATGGAGCTGCTGCTACCGATCGCTTGGATTTGGCGATGTGGTTGGTCAGCGGCGACAATCCAATTGTTCCTCGTGTTGCGGTGAATCATCTTTGGCATCACCTCTTTGGTTCCGGTATCGTTCCAACGATGAATGATTTTGGAGTGCGCGGGGACAGCCCTTCTCATCCCGAATTGCTCGACCATCTTGCCGCGAAGTTTATTTCCGAAGGTTGGTCGCGCAAGAAGATGATTGAATACATTGTGAATTCAGCGACCTATCAACAATCATCCTCGCATCGCCCCGAGCTTGTGGATCTGGATCCTCGAAACCGTTGGCTGCATCGACAGAACCGATTTCGTGTTGAAGCGGAGGTCATGCGAGATATCGCACTTTCGGTGAGTGGTCTGCTGTCGGAAAAAGTCGGGGGGCCTAGCGTCTTTCCTCCAATACCGCCTAGCGTGACCGATCTGACTTACAACAGTAGCTTTAATTGGAAGACGAGTGCGGGTGAGGATCGTTACCGTCGCGGACTCTACACGTATTTCAAGCGAACTGCGCCGCATCCAAATCTGATTACATTCGATTGTCCGGATTCGAATGTCTCCAATGTACAGCGCGAGCGTAGTAACACTCCGATCGGAGCATTGGTGACATTGAATAATGAGACCTTTGTTGAGGCAGCGCAGGGGATGGCGCGTCTTCTTTTGAACAGGTCTGATTTAAAAACGGACAATGCTCGCCTGCGGTACGCGATGCGGTTGTGCATCGCGAGAGTGCCCGACTCGGAAGAATTAGCGGACTTTGACGAATTACTGCGGGCTAGTCGCCAGTGGTACAGTTCGCATCCCGAAGAGGCTGTGAAGATGATCGGGCAGATGGGAAGTAATTCGGTGGACACGACTGAAAATGCAGCGTGGGTTGCAACCCTGCGAATGATTTTGAATCTGGATGAATTCATTACTCGAGAATAGATGGGTTATACGTTTTTCCGAGTACGTTTTGATACTAGTTTTGAATGAGATGAGATGAGACGAGGCATGGATTTTTTTCAAAGACAACGTCGAGAGTTTCTTACCACCACCGCAAGCGGTCTCGGTGGAATGGCTTTAGGATCCATGTTGACCGATGATGGAGTTTTGCGTGCGCAAGATGCTGTTGATGGCACGGAGTTACCAGGCAAGGCACCTCATTTTGAAGCGAAGGCGAAGGCGTGTATTTTTATCTACATGGCAGGGGCCCCCTCTCAATTGGATTTGTTCGACCCTAAGCCAAAGCTTCAGGAACTGCATGGGCAGAAGTTACCCAAGTCGATCCTTGATAAAGCCCGCTTTGCATTTATCAAACCCGATTCTGCGACCCTTATGGGCTCACCGAGGAAGTTCACACCACACGGTGAATGTGGCATGCAGTTTTCGGACTGGTTGCCGAACCTTGGTAGCGTTGCTGACGATCTGTTGATGGTTCGTAGTCTTCACAGCGAGGAGTTCAACCACCACCCCGGACAATTGATGATGCAGTGTGGTGTCTCACGTTTTGGCATGCCTGCCATGGGTTCTTGGATCAACTACGGCCTTGGTAGTGAATCGAAGAACCTGCCCGGCTACGTGGTGCTGACTGCAGGTCGCGGGAGTAGTGGGGGAGCGACACTTTACCAGAGTGGTTTTTTGCCCTCCTCTTATGGCGGTGTATTATTCCGCAATCAGGGTGAACCCGTCCTGAATTTGACAAATCCCAGCGGACTACCTCCTGAGCTTCAAAGGGCAGGGCTGGACGCGCTTCGTGCTGCGAATCAGCGGCGTTATCAGGAAGTCCATGATCCCGAGATTGAAAGTCGTATCTCAAGTTATGAGCTTGCCAATCGGATGCAGACGGCTGCCCCTGAATTGATTGATCTAAGCAGTGAGTCTCAGCAGACGTTGGACATGTATGGTGTTGGTAGAGAAGAACCGAAGAAGGTGTGGCGGGGATCGCTGGGGCATTTGAAAACCTATGACACCTTCGCGAGAAATTGCCTGTTGGCTCGTCGAATGGTCCAGCGGGGGGTTCGCTTCATCAACATCATTCATGCATCGTGGGACCAACACAGCGAACTTGACTTTCACTTGAATCATAATGCCGAGTGTGTTGATCAGCCAATTGCCGCCTTGATTAAGGACTTGAAGCAACGGGGCATGCTCGATTCGACCATGGTGGTATGGGGTAGCGAGTTTGGTCGTACCCCGCTTGGAGAGAATCGTCAGGGACGAGCAGCGAACACGGGTCGAGATCACCATCCATTTGCCTACACGATGCTGCTCGCGGGGGGTGGGCTAAAAGGTGGCATGACTTACGGCACGACGGATGAAATTGGTTGGAACGTAGAAGAAAACCCGGTTCACATCAATGATCTTCACGCAACGATGTTGCATCAGTTTGGATTGGACCATCTGAAATTAACGTATCGGTTCCAAGGGCGAGATTTTCGACTGACTGATGTGGGTGGTAAAGTGATGCGTGATTGGATTGCATAGGAATTGTTCGCCCAAGCTGGCTCTGATCGAGCACTTCTCACCAGCGAGATGTAGTAAGCTATTGGTCGTCTCGATGTTTCAAATGTCGGCGAAGAGATCACGGTGCCATAGGTTCCTTCTGGGATCGCAGCAGGTGTCTGCGTCATTCACATAACAATCAAAAGGTTTAGCTGTATTGATGAGGAAACTAGTTATTGCCCAAATGTTTCTGGGGGTCTTGGCCGTCTTGCCGGTTCACGTCGCTCACGCAGATGAACAGCAAGTGTTTCGTCTGCTGATCAAAACCATTCGTTCAACGGAGGACACGAGTGTCCAGGTGTCTTTGTTGCAGGGAATCCTTCGTGGGCTCGAGGGTCGCCGTGATGTCGTTGCACCGGAGTCATGGGGAACTCTCTATGAAAAGTTGAAAGTGAGCCCGGACCCAATCGTCAGGGAGCGAGCAGCGGCACTCTCGCAAATTTTCGGTGATCAAGCTGCGGTGGAGCAGGCAATGAAAGCCGTCATGGACGCTCAGCAGCCTGTCGGTCAGCGTCGTGATGCATTGAGTCGACTGCTGAATCAGCAGAACGAGCAAGCCTCGCAGCTGCTGCAGGACTTACTCGATGACGATGAGATGGCGATGGATGCGATTCGGGGATACGCAATTGTTGAGAATGCAGATGCACCCACGATTTTGCTCAAACGATACTCATCCTTTGATTCACGGAGTCAACGAGCTGTGGTTGAGACACTTGCGTCTCGAAAGAACTATGCCGCTTCGTTGTTGAGTGCAATTGAAACGGGTCAGGTGGCCAAGAGCACCGTGCCTGCTCAGGTGGCACGAACACTCCATGAAATGCTTGGGGAGTCTTTCACTCGGGTCTTCGGCGAGGTGCGAGAAGTCGCACAGGATCGGAGTCAATTATTGGCGAAGTACAAGGAACTGTGTAATCCTGATGCCGTCGCTGCTGCGAACGCATCTCGCGGCCGTGCGGTTTATCAGAAAACCTGTGCGGCATGTCACATGCTCTATGGGGAAGGCGGTAAGGTCGGGCCAGACCTCACCGGATCAAACCGTGCGAATCTCGACTACATTCTACTGAATAGTGTTGACCCTAGTTTTGATGTTCCAGATGCCTATCGTACTGTTTCGGTGTTGACCGTTGATGGTCGGTCGGTCAATGGCGTACTGGCAGAGGAAGATGCAAAGCGGATTGTTCTTAAGACAGCGGAGCAACCACGAGTGGTGATCGCGAAAGAGGATATTGAAGTAAGGAAAACGTCCCCAAAGTCGATGATGCCTGAGGGGCAGTTAGATCAGATGAAACCACAGGAAGTCATCGATCTGATCAAGTATTTGCGAACAACGCAGCAAGTGGAGATGTCAGAATGAATATTCGATCCAAGCGACAGCACCGAAAAGCATCCGTTATCGGTTTTGATGGTCCAAGAGGATTCTATCGAAGGTTGTTCATGCAAAGTGGTTTTCTTGACTGTTCACGAAATCTGGTATCCCTACTCTGCATCGTCCTCGTCATGTCCGCCGCGAATGCGGAGGATGGGCGGAACCTGTTGCCAAAAAAGCAACATCGGGACAGTAACGCACCGTTTCTGAGTCCGTCAGAGGCGGTGGCGAAGATGTCGATCCCTGAGGGGTTTGATGTTTCAGTGTTCGCCTCAGAGCCTGACATTGCCGAACCGATTGCTTTCTGTTTTGATGACCGAGGGCGATTGTGGGTCGCGGAGAATTTTAATTATCAGACGCGACGTCAGCACACCGATGACCAAGTCAGTCGTATTCAGATTCTTGAAGACACTGATGGTGATGGTGTTTTCGATAAAAAGAAAACCTTCACAGACAAGCTGACTTTTACTTCCGGTATCGCGTGCGGATTTGGCGGAATCTTTGTTGGGTCACCCCCCAACCTAACCTTCATTCCGGATAAAGATGGAGATGATGTTCCAGATGGCCCACCCGAGATCTTGCTCGATGGATGGGGTATCAATGACCGTCACGAGACGCTCAATAGTTTTATCTGGGGACCGGATGGTTGGTTGTATGGATGCCACGGTGTGTTCACGCATTCAAGAGTAGGTAAGCCAGGTGATCGTGATGCGGATCGTCAATTTATCGATGGAGGTATCTGGCGATATCACCCCGTCCGTGGAACCTTCGAGATCTTTGCTCGCGGATTCTCTAATCCGTGGGGATTTGATTTCAACGATCATGGACAGGGCTTTGCAACCATGTGTGTGATTCCCCATCTGTTTCACATCGTTCAAGGTGGAACCTATCACAAACAGAGTCGGCCTCATGTGAATCCCTACGTCTATGATTACATCACGACGATTCGAGATCATACGCACCTATCAGCGCACGGCGGCGCCCGTTTTTACTTGGCGGATACCTTTCCTGAGCGTTATCGGGACCGTCTATTCATGTGCAATATCCATGAGCATGCCGTGCTGACAAATTACATGGTGTCCAATGGGTCCAGTTTTATCGGTAAGCATGGAAGTGATTTCATGCCCACCAACGATCTCGCTTGGGTCGGATTCAGCGTGGAAATAGGACCTGAGGGTGGAGTCTATCTGTTGGACTGGCATGACCAAGATGTTTGTGGGAATGCGGTTAAATTTCCCAATAGCGGTCGTGTCTATCGAATCATGCCGACGGATGCCAAGGTTTCGCAGCGGCCCAATCTTCGAGCGGCGAGCGATGCTGAACTTGTTGCGTATCAAATGCATAGTAATGACTGGTATGTGCGGCAGGCGCGAACGCTTTTGCATTATCGTGCCGAATCTGGCGAGTTGGAAGATCTTGGTTCGGTGCATGATTCATTAACGGAGATGTTTCATCGAGTCGGCTCCACGCCCAAAAAATTGCGAGCGATGTGGGCTTTGTATGTCACCGGCGGTCTGGATCGTCAACGTCTGACGGAGTTGCTTGCACACGAGGATGAGTACATACGTTCGTGGGCAATTCAGTTCTTGTTGGATGAAAGCACTGTGAATGCTTTTCAGCCGAATTCAGATACCGGAACGTTGCTGGAGAAGGATCTGCTGGGGCGATTTGCTGCCATGGCGCGAGAGGATACCTCGCAGGTGGTTCGCTTGTACCTTGCCTCCGCCACGCAGCGTCTTGCGTACTCTCAGAGATGGGAAATACTGGAGTCGCTGATCTCGCACCCTGAGGATGTAAGCGACAATAATCTACCCAGGATGTACTGGTTTGCTCTTGAACCCATGGTTCCGTCGCATCAGCAGCAGGCTTTAGAGCTTGTTGTTAAGGGTAAGATTCCGCGTTTGCAGGAGTTCGTGGCGCGAAGGCTTATTACCGGCGACTTGAACCCAGCGGACCTCAATCAGGTAAGTCGTTCCGCAGCATGGGATAAAACCATTCAGTCATTGATGGCGGGTTTACGCGTCACTGCTGTTGGTGAGGGTGGAGTGTTGAAGCATTCTGATTTTCGTAATCAAACCGCAATTCAGACTCATCCGCTCGATCGCAAGACGCCATGTGTGATCGCAAAAAAGCGATTGGTTGTGCCAGAAGATAAGAGCACCACCCTGAGACTGAGGGTTTCGCACCATCCGCACGGTGATTGGCAGTTACGTGTTCTTGCAGGAACAGAGGTATTGACGGACCAAATTGTAAGTTCGGCCACTGTCGGAAGTGATGAGTGGCTTGATGTATCAATTGACCTATCTCGTTTTGCAGGTCGTCCTATCAACCTATCAATCGAGAACCGGGCCAATGATTGGCGGAATGAATGGGCCTATTGGAATAAAATTCAGATCGTTTCGGAGTAGAACAACCGTGAGAAACTTTTCAATCATTTTCGCGTTGTCATTTTTCCTTGCCTTATCGGCGATATTCTCAGTTGAAGCTGCAGCTGCTGATGATGGTGGGGAAAAAAAAGCCAAGGTGGTGTTTATTTCTGGCAAGCCAAGTCACGGTCCCATGGCTCATGAGCACCGTGCGGGAAACATGATCTTGGCGGATGCTCTGAAGCGATCGGGTCTTGGGGTGGAAACCGCGTTAGTACCTCACCCTGGGTACCCGAAAGATACATCCATTTTTGACGGAGCATCGACGGTCGTTATTTTTTGCACCGGTCACCAAGGTCACGTGCTTAATCCAAACCTGGATGCATTTGACAAACTGATGAAATCCGGTGTAGGGGTCGTTATGATTCACTGGGCGACCGAGGCGGAAAAGGGCAAGCCCGGAGAGAAGTTCCTCGAATGGATGGGTGGTTTCTGTGATCTGGATTGGTCGGTGAATCCGCACTGGGCTCCAACTTTTGACTCACTACCCGAACATCCGATTACCAATGGTGTTAAACCATTCAGTGTCCATGATGAATGGTATTATCACATGCGATTCGTCGAGGGAATGAAGGGTGTGACTCCTATCCTCTCGGATCTTCCTCCCGAGGAAACGCTTCGTCGCCCAGATGGAGCCCGTAGTGGTAATCCAGCGGTCCGAAAAGCTGTCGCCCAGGGGCAATCTCAGGTTGTGGCGTGGGCTTATGAACGACCTGATCACGGGCGAGGTTTTGGATTCACTGGCGCTCATAATCATGTGAGTTGGCAGGACGAAAACTTTCAGAGAGTCGTTCTAAACGCGATTCTTTGGACTTCGAACGTAGAGGTTCCAAAAGAGGGTTGTCCCACACCGCAGGTGAGTGACAGCAGAATCAAGGAGAATCTTGATGACAAGAGACCGCGTCGTTGATCTGCTCTCCGACGTTACGACCTCAATAGAATCATTTAGCAGGTCAGTAATGACTTAAGGCGATCACGGATTGATGGTTTGTGCGCGCCTTTCGCCGATTGAGGCCGACTTCATGAAGTGGTTCGGAGGAACGCATCCGCTCCTCTCTGTTTTTATTTCGACGAATCGGACCGTATTCGGGAAACACGTTAATGGCCGAAATTCAATCAAATCAACGTACTTCCTTAAGAGCTGTATGGATATCGAGCATGGGCCGAATGTTTACCCCGAAGCTTCTAATCGTAATCGCTTTCTTATGCTTCATCTCAGTCGATGCTGTTGAGGCTGAAGAGAGGCCTAATGTGATTTTCTTTTTGGTTGACGATTTGGGTTATCGCGACCTCGGCTGCTTTGGCAGCACTTTTTATGAGACACCAGCGATCGACCAGTTAGCCAAAGAGGGAATGCGTTTCGATAACGCGTATTCCACGTGTCACGTCTGTTCGCCCAGTCGCGCGAGTATCTTGACGGGTAAGTATCCAGCTCGAACCAATTTGACGGAATGGCTGGGTGGGAGACCAGAGCGTCAATATGAAAAGCTACATCATGGTGAGAAGGTGACGTCACTGCCTTTGGGCGAGCAGACGTTGGCAGCCACATTGAAGTCACATGGTTATGCAACTGCGAATTATGGCAAAGCTCATCTGAATCGTGATCCCAAGACCTATGGATTCGATGAGGCCATCACCGGGTGGGTGCGGTCTTACTATCATCCATTTTCTCCGGCGTACAGCCAGTCGTTAGCATCAGAACCTGGAGACTATTTTACGGACAAACTAACCGACGCGGCCTTGGATTTTATCGAGCGGAATCAAGATCGGCCGTTCTTTGTTCATATGGAGCACTTTTCTGTGCATGATCCGATTCAGGGTCGTAAGGATTTGGTTGAAAAGTATCGACGCAAGCTTGCAAGGTCGGCGGAGCAATCTGGGCCAAGTTTCATCCTCGAAGGAAATCCGGATGGCCCCACCTTAACGGAAAGCGAGATGAAGGAGCTCTCAGATAATGATGAGCTTCGGACCCATCAGGAAGCTCGCGTTTGGTGGGTCAAGCAAAAGCAAGACAATGTAGAATTTGCTGCGATGGTGGAAGCGACTGACCAGAGTTTACATCGTATTCGCCAGAAGCTAACTGAATTGGGTTTGGAGAAAAAAACAATCATTATTTTCACCTCCGACAATGGTGGGATGTCTGCCTCGAATCAGTATCGAGGGATTGATCATCCTCGCGAGGTACTGGATTCACGCTACGCCAGTTCAAATCTGCCTTTGCGTGGAGCAAAAGGTTGGAATTATGAGGGCGGAATACGAGTTCCGCTCATCGTGCATTGGCCAGGAGTTGTTGGGGGAAATACTGAATCTGATGCGATCGTCACAGGGACGGATTATTATCCGACACTCTTGCAAATGCTTGACCTACCCATGTTGCCTGATCAACACTGTGACGGTCAAAGTTTCGTGCCAGCGCTCAAGCAGAAACGATATCAGCGGGGTCCGATTTATTGGCATTTTCCACATTACAGTAACCATGGGTATCAGAGTCCCGGTGGCGCAATTCGTGTAGGTCGATACAAGTTGCTCGATTACTATGAGAATGGAACGGTGCAACTATTTGATTTGCTGAATGATGTAGGAGAGACGAATGACCTCTCGAAAACTCAGCCAGAGTTAGCCGCAAGGCTGTTGGGTCAACTGAATCGGTGGCGTACCGAGGTTGATGCCAAAATGCCCTACCCGAAGACCGAGACGTCGAAACCTGCACCGGGGGCACGTGTCCAGAAAAAGTAATGTGCGTTAAGTGATTGCCATACTGGTTGGAATCGGATTTGATCGTTGAGTAACCATGAAGGGTGAAGATATTTTTAGGCCTGTTTTTTTACTGAGCATGACGTTTTTGTTACGGGTCATTGTGCTGCCCGGCCTGCCCGTTATCTCTGCGGAAACGCAGGAGCTCCAATCACCCAGCAGCGATTTGACCTTGGGCCAAGTTCGAGACATGGGGCGAGAACGGAGTCGATTTGTAGGTGGGGATGAATCGCGTTCGGACGCGATCGCTACGAATCAAAAGCCGACATCGAATCTAAAGAAGTATCAAAGTGACGTTCGGTCAATTCTTGTCGAAAGTTGTCAAGACTGTCATGGGCCCGATGATTCTCAGGGGCGACTTCGAATTGATCAGATCGATCCAGATTTACTTCAAGGTAAAGATGTCGCTCAGTGGCAAGAGATTTATGCTGCGGTTAGTCACTATGAAATGCCACCACAGGATGATGATGAGCACGTATTAGATGAGGTAAAGCGAGGGGTTTTGGTTGACTGGTTGAGTGGTGAGCTGGCAAAAGCGTCAGTGATACAACGCAACAACGGTGTCGCTTCCTCTTTTCGACGACTTACGAATTACGAATACAATTATGCTCTTCAGGATCTGCTCGGTCTGAATCATTCGTTGGCCAAAGAGTTACCACCAGAAACAACATCCGAGGAAGGGTTCAAGAATACCTCCTCGATGTTGCAAATGTCTGCAATGCAGTTTGCGACCTATCGAAAGATTGGATTGGAAGCTTTGCAGCGAGCCGTTGTCGGTGAGGATCGACCAGAAACTGTGCGTTACGTTGTGAATATGGAGCAGGAATGGCAAAAAGCATCTGCAGCGACCCCTGACAAAGTTGTTGCGGCTGATAATGAGGCTTTTCCGAATCAGTTACGGAGATCGCATCTCTGGAACACTGAAACCCAGAGTGCGATACAGTTTTCATCGGGATCATGGAAGCCAGTTCAAGGCGATTCGGACCACGCGATCAAGGTTGATTCCGTCGCTATGCTGTCTCTCCCGCGATCCGGAGAGTTGAAAATGAATCTTGATCGATTCTTGCCAGATCTTGGCATCATGCGTGTGAGTGTATTGGCCAGTCGGACAACGGATGATCCAAATGAACACGCTGCATTGAGATTCATTTTTAGTGCTCACACGAGCAATAACGCAAACTTTACGAATGAAATTAGCGAGCGAGATCTTCCAGTTCATGGTTCCATGGAAAAGCCGCAGTGGATTCATTTCGACATTCCACTTCAAGACATTCAACGCAATCCGTTTCGAAAGTTGGAGACAACTTTTCCGCGACGTGATGAGTTTTTGCACATTCGCAACATTGCAAATACCAACGGCAAGGACAATTCATTTCGGGTAATGATTCACGGTATTGAAATCACGGCACCGTTTTATGATCGTTGGCCACCCAAGACACACACGGATATCTTTTTTGCCAGTGATAACCGTAAAGATGAGCAAGCTTACGGCGTGGAGGTATTGCAGCGGTTCTTGCAAAGGGTTTGGCGGAGACCCGTTGGGTTGCAGGAAGTTGAACCGTTTATGCAATTGTTCAATGGGTATCGCAAGGACTTTGGTCGATTTGAGGACGCGATGGTTGAGGTCCTTGCAACTGCTTTGGCAACACCAGAGTTCCTCTATTTGCGTCAACATGCGGAAGGTCACCGGGATGAGAATCAGTTGCAGACCGATCAATTTGATTTTGCCTCCAAGCTGGCTGCGTTTCTCTGGTCGAGTCAACCTGATTCTGAACTCCTTAATGTTGCGGAGAAAGGCAAGTTAACGGATCCTCGGGTTTTGGATCAGCAAATCTCTCGCATGCTCACCGACGTTAAGTCGGAGCGACTTAGCCAGCACTTCGTTTCGCAGTGGCTAGGGCTTGAGGGACTGGATGCAACGGTTCACGTGAAGGATCAAGAATTACTGAAGGCGATGCGATCGGAACCAATCGCGCTGTTCAGTGAGGTCCTTCGGGAAAACCGTAGTGTCGTGGATTTTCTCCATGCGGATTATGTGATGGTGAATGAACGGCTAGCACGCCATTACGGAATTCGTGATGTCTATGGTCCTGAATTTCAAAAAGTGAATGTGCAGGATTCCCAAAATCGAGGTGGGGTTTTGACCAGTGCTGCGGTGTTGGCAATGAATTCGGATGGAAAGGAGTCTCATCCACTGAAACGCGGTGTATGGATGTTGGAACGTATTCTGCATGATCCACCACCACCACCACCACCCAATGTTCCTGAGGTTGATCTCACGGATCCAAGAATCTTGCAAATGACATTGAAGGAGCGGCTTGCTGATCATCGAAATCAATCGGCTTGTAAGTCATGTCACGCACGCATTGATCCTTGGGGGATCGCTTTTGAGCAGTACGATGCATTGGGTGCCTTTCGAACGAAATTAGGGAATCAGCCGGTGGACGCAAAGTCGATGCTGTTTAACCGCCAGATTTTAGATGGGATGGACGGGTTGAAGCGTTATTTGCTATCTGAAAGGCAGGATCAGTTTGCCGGTGCTATGGTTCATAAAATGCTAAGCTACGCCCTGGGACGTCAATTGACCTTCGGGGATCATGTTGAAATTGAGCGGATCACCCGAGAATTCCGTGCGAGTGAGGATCGGCTAGGGGATCTTGTGCGTTTGATTGTCAGGAGTGAATTGTTTGCGAAATTGGACAAAGGCGATTCAATTGGTTTGAAGTAAACTAGAGATGGAACCGTGTAAGCCACAAAGCTGGCTGCGGGTAACGATTTGGGTTTCGTCGAGAATCAGCTCGGTGCGAATATGCTGGAGGAGCAAGAGGTGTCACAAAAGAAAGCCAACTTGAATCGACGTCATTTCCTGCAGGGAACGGGCGTGGCACTGAGTCTTCCTTGGTTTGAGGCATTAGCGACAGAGCCTGACGCAATCAAACAGACGCCAAGACGTTTTCTGAGCGTCTATCATCCCGATGGTGTCGGCTTGCCTTTAAAATCAGATCCAGCATGGAATGATTGGAGTTGGTTTCCAAGAGGTGGTGAGCAGGATTTTGAATTAACAAAAGTCCTCGATGTGCTCGAACCGCTTCGAGGCGAAATAACAATCTACTCCGGCCTTTCTCATCCGGCCGCGAGGCGAGTTCATGGCCACTCCAACGCGGATCAATATCTCACAGGTGCAGACGTCGGAGGCCACGGTCCTTACAAGAATTCAGTTTCGTTGGATCAGGTCATTGCTGAATATGCTGGTGAATCAACACGGCATGCTTCTCTGGTCATGTCCACCAATGGCGGTGTTGGCGGTCCACGTGGGGCCCAGACTCAGTCATTCAATCGTGAAGGGCGTCCTATCCCAGCGATGAATCGTCCGAAGCAGATCTTCGATATGCTCTTTGTGACAAGTGGTAAACAAGCGGCTGAGAAGCTATCACGCAGCAAAAGCGCACTTGATCTTTTAATTGAGAACTCGAAGTCATTCAGCCGTAAGCTTTCCAGTGCTGATCGTGCAACCTTGCAGCAGTATCTCGATTCCGTTCGAGATACGGAAGTCAAGCTGGTCAAAGCTCAGAAATGGCTCGACACTCCGGTCCCAACGGTGGACACAAGCCGACTAGTGCTTGATGCAGAACCTAAAGAGGCACGACTCTATTTCCAGACAATGTATGAGTTGATCTACCTTGCCTTCATGAGTGATTCAACTCGAGTCGCAACCTTCCAGTTGGGTCGAGAGAATGGTGAGGGTCCGCACGATCTGCTATCCATGGCGGTTGGGCTCGGCGGTGCACATGGTCTCACTCATTCAGTCAAAAAGCCTGACGGTTGGAAGAATCTCGGTACCTACAATCGCTACCAAGCTGAGGAATTCGGATGCTTTGTTCAGCGGCTAAAAGATACGCAAGAGCCGAATGGAAATGGTACCTTGCTGGATAACACTTTTGCGATGCATGGCTCCGCGTCAAGCAGTTTCCATCTTTCACGGAACTATCCCATTATCTCTGCCGGTGGTAAGAATCTTGGTTTCCAAAATGGACGTTATCTGAAATTTGGTCGCGGTAATGAAGATAATCAGGCGGGAGCGGGGATCGATACCGATGCTGGCTGGAGAGGTGAGATACAGGCTGAAGAACTTCCTTTGGCTCACCTTTTTGTCACCATCTTGCAAAGGATGGGTGTTGAGGCGAATTCATTCGCCGGATACACGGGCACGTTAGACCGCGTGTAATGACTGGTTTTCTTGATGAGTGACTGAGCGAGTGAAAACCTTGCATTCAGGGGTCATGCAGCACGGATCACGTTTGGTTTATTTCGCTGGTTGCACTGGATGTCGTCGTACGACCACATCATTGTGCTGATTGGGTCCGGGTGTGCTACGACCTCTACGGATCAGTGTCTCCAATAGCTGTTGCAACTCTTCAACAACCGCAGGATATGTGGAAGCTAGGTTTTGCGTTTCACCAATGTCATTTTCAAGGTTATACAGCTGATGCGGTTGACTCTGATCGCCACCCTTGCCCCAGCCTCCTGACGATGGCACTGGAATGTACTTCCACTGATTCTTGCGAATACTCGGGATGCCACGAATCGAGCAGCTGACAGAGTTTTCGCGAACAGGTGAATTCGAGCCCTTTAGTAACGGAAGGAAGCTCACGCTGTCCTCCCCTGCGTTATCGGGGAGAGGGGCTTGCATGACTTCGGACAGCGTGGCCAAAAGATCTGATTGATGAACCAACTGATTGCAAATAGATCCTGGTTTTGTGACGCCATCCCACCTGACGATAAACGGAACGCGGTGCCCACCTTCCCACGCATCTGCCTTATATCCTCGAAGGTCGCCGCTCGGGAAATGCCCTTTCTTTTCTAATTGATCGACTCCGATGTAAGGAGCGCATCCATTATCACTTGTGAAGATGATCAATGTCTTCTTATCAATTTTATTCTGTTCTAAAGCAGCCAGAACCTTTCCCACAATCGAATCTGTTTCCATGACAAAATCGGCATACAGATTGAGATTACTTTTCCCCTTCCATTCGTCGTTAACAGAAAGAGGGGTATGTGGAGAGGTCAGCGGTAGGTAAAGCAGGAAGGGGGATGCTGATTTCGCTTGTCGGTTGATGAAATCACAGGCGCGGTCACCCAACGCAGGAAGAATCGGTTCGAGTGTCCAGCCCGGTAACGCGGGTCCTTGTTGGCTCGCTTGATTTTTAATGAAGAGATTGGGAGCGGCAAATTCGCTGGGGATTCCAACCGTGCGGTCATTTTCAATGAAGCAATACGGGGGCCAGTTAGGAACATCGGTGCCAAAGTATTCGTCAAATCCGACAGCAGTCGGTCCGCCGCTGATCGGCTTTGAAAACGCTTGTTTCCATGCCGCTCGGTGTTGGTCAGTTGCCTCCAGGTCTTTCTTGCCGTTGTAGCCTGTGGTCTTGAAGAATTGTTTTTGCGTTTCCGCGATTGGCCAGTTCCATCCTAAGTGCCATTTTCCAATACATGCAGTGGCGTAACCCTGTTTTTTTGCAAGAGATGCGATGGTGACGCGATCCGGTTTGATCAGGGGGCTTCCCCAGAGACCAACAATTCCACTTTGCAAGCGGGTTCGCCAGTGATAGCGCCCTGTAAGAATCGTATACCGGGAGGGCGAACAAACCCCCGATGACGAATGGCCATCTGTAAATCGCATGCCCTGTGTTGCGAGTCGATCAATGTGTGGGGTTGCGATCCGACCACGGTCCTGGTTGTAGGATTGAACATCGCCGTATCCAAGGTCGTCTGCATAGAGGATGACAACATTCGGCGCTGTTTCATAAGCCCGAAGGATACTGGTTGAAATGCAGGCGTGAACCAGAAATACGAGGGTGAATCTGTAGGTAATCGCGACCGTGATGTTCATGATGTGTTCAAGGACCACTTATTAGAATCCTATTAGTGGACAGATGCCGTCGGCTTTGCGCCAGATTGTATCGAAGATTTTGGCTTCACTCTGTTTCAAAAGCCATGATTGCGAACAAATACAGCGATTCGTCAGAATCCAATGTTTACCAAAGGCGCCAATCTTGAAACCAGATGATATAGATCCCAAGGATTCCATTGGTGATTCCGTGGGCGATGACACAGTCCCAGAATCGCTTCGTACGCAACATCAATAACGTGATGAGAGCAAACCAGATTCCCGCAGCAATCCACTCACTGGGATGAGTCAGGATTCCGTATGCTGCAGTGACTGCAATCGCCGACTTGCCGATTCTATCAATGGTCAATTCTGACCAATCCGGTGATGCGAGATATCGGATTAAAAAACCACGCAAGAACAGTTCCTCTGCAATGGGAACTGCCAAGATTAAAAGCGTGAATCTTATTGTCAAAAAAAGATAACGACTAGAATCCGATGGATACAACTCCCATGGATTAATCGCAGATCGCTTCCCAAGGAGTTCAGGGGATAGACCCAAAAATGACATGATCTGTGATTCAAGATTCAACCTGCAGAGCAGAATCCAGATTGCAGCGCCTAGAAATCCAATGGTGAATGAAATGGGTGTGATTTGGAAAGGAAATGTTGCTTTGACTCGTGAGAAACCCCAGCAAACGATTAATCCAATGATGGCGAGCCGTACGCATGCTACGGTGGTGACGACGATAGGTGATTGATTTGCAACTAACTGAATTTCAACCCTTTCCCACACGGCAACCACCAAGGAGGCCCCGAGCATGGAGGCGAACAAGGGCCCAACAAACACAAGCCAATAGTGCCATTGGGGCGCTGTCTCGACTGGATTTACCTTGCTGCTCACGGATGATGTTGTTCGTGTTCAGGTTTCAGGAGGCGATATTTGTCTTGGTTGCCGTGTTGATTTTTACCCTCAGCAGATGTCGACTGCTGATTCCCATATCTTCAATAACTGCTTGGATCTTCAGTCGTTGAATCCTGGGGCGAAGCAACGACATTTGATTCGCCGGTTTCCTCGATCAATTCCTCAAGGCGTTCTTCTGCCAGCTTCAAGATATCCCCGATTGCTTCACGGTTGTATTTGAAATCGTCCAGGACAAATTTCTGTGTTTTGTTTCCATCAAGGAAGTGGAGCACTGCAATGCCTTTTTGTTCCCATCGTCGACGGTCGATACCCACTAATGAATCAAGGGAATAGTTTTGCCCGCGGCTGTTGCGGATTTCTTCTTTATTCCCCTCAATCCAGGAACCTCGCGGCAAAAGCCATTTCAGGAACATGATGATTCCAACCACGATGCAGCCGGTCATGAGAATGTACTGGTTAAGAATCAACGCTCGCAGTTCACTTGCGGTTTTTTCTGGTGGTTCTGCGAGCCAACCATTTTTTTCCGATACTGCCTGCCATTGTTCCAATCCTGCATCCGTTTGCGGAAACGACTCGTAGGATTCAGCAATCACAAGTTTTCTCGGATAGGTGACCCAAGCATCAAGGAGGCACCAGGCAGTTCCAAGAACACAGCCGATGGCAATCCAGAGGAATCTTCGAAAGAAAGAGAGATCAACTTCAGCGCGGATCATTTTGATTGAATGGTTGGCGATGGATAAAAGGTGAAAAGGAGTAACCAGTGATTGACTCCGATTCTTTGAGCTGCGTCACCAAAGAGTTTGTTGAGCTCTCAGAGACTCGGAATGATCTCTCTAATGGACCAAAGGCATCTGTGCCCCATGGCGTCGCAAGAAAGAGGAACGGATCGCGTACTCCTCCTCAGAATAGTCGATGCAGGGGAGGCTGGTTTTTACCTCTCGTTAAACGCCCATTGGATCGATGGTTGATTGGGCGCTCATTCGGATTGGACCGACTGTAGGGGTTGTTTTCGAAGATGGTTTCTAGCGGAGTTGCCATGATGCTCACACCCCTCATGCGATTGCCTTGCTTTTGTCATCCTGCTTGCAGGGAGCATGCAAGCTCATTTTCGCTGGAGACGCGAGACGAGAAAAACGTTTCCGACTGATTTTTCCCC
Source organism: Candidatus Nitrosopumilus sp. (assembly GCA_964225475.1). Lineage (GTDB taxonomy): Bacteria > Planctomycetota > Planctomycetia > Pirellulales > Pirellulaceae > Rubripirellula. Next base: position 38,506 of record CAXQOB010000012.1, read on the forward strand.
GCTTTGTGAGTCTTTTTTGGGACCGCTCCGTTGATTCCCTGCCCCTCACTTTATTTCTGCTTTTGAGCAGTGTCAGTATTTGACGGAGGGGAGTCAAAGTCGTTGCCGGGTCCGAATGCAAACTTCCGATAGCCCTTCCCTTCGGGTCGAATGATGTCACGCCATCCCTCACTCCAGATCACCCTTGCCTCTCCGTTGACCACTTCCCAGCGGCCTGTTGAACTCGGGACGTGACTCTTTCTCGCGGTTCCATCAGCTTTGAGAGACATAACGAAGGCAACTTTTCCGGTCGATGGATTACGGCCAATGTCCCAGTCTCCGACGTATTGCTGCATCTTTGCATTAGCAACTTTGGGTTGATGTGGAGTCGGGTTTGTTTTGCCTTGTTCAATCCGATAGAGATAGCTTTCGGTTCGGACGATCAAGCAGTCATCGTCGACGGCGGGGGATGCCAGGACCTTTTGTGGATGAAGTTTATTCGACTTGATAAGCGTGAATTTACGTCCTGGTTCAATCAGATAGGTTTCGGCATCTTCATTGAAATAATAGATCCGATTGTTCGCAAAAATAGGCGAGGCAGAAAATCGACCAGATAGACGTTCACGCCAAACCGTTTTCCCCGTTTCTGCTTCGAGGCAGGTCGCAATTCCCTCTCGATTCACAAGATAAAGTAAGCCTTCAATGAGTAGTGGAGAGCATCGTTGTGGCATGCTGCGGAATTCTTTCCATACGACGTGTGAGTCGGTGACGTCACCTTTTCCATCGACTCGTATTGCCCAAAGTTCTGGATTATCGCGGTCAATCATGGAAAAGACCATGCCTGCTCCATAGACTGGTCGAGGAGCGACCGAAAAGCCTCGGTGTTCAACTCGCCAAAGCTCACGTCCGTCGAAATCGTATGAGTAGATTGCACGTCCACCTGGACTCACGAGTTGATCGCCAGAGTTTGAAGAGAACGCAAACGGCATGCAGAATGCTTTGCGTTGATTGACGGGTACATCTGAGAAATCACGGCTCCTCTTGGTTTTCCAAACATCTTTTCCCGTTTCAGGGTCAATCGCGATAATGTATTGGACATCACGACCATCGACATGGACGATGAATTTCCCATCAACGATGGTTGGTGAACTTGCCGGTCCTGCATTGACTTCGTGGTCACATGTCAGATCCTGACGCGTCCACTTGGTTTCACCGGTGTTTGCATCTAAGCATTTAGTCCCATAAGTGCCGAAATGGACAATGATTCGGTCTTTGAATGCGACCGGTGTGGGCGTTGCATAAGTGTTTTCTTCCGTGATCTTTTGCGGCTTTTCGATATCAAAAAGATGAAGGTCGTGGATGACTTCTCCGGTCAACTTGTTAACCGCGATTGCGAAGAGTTGCTTGCCGTCCCGTTTAGCAGTGGTGAGCCATATGTGGTTGCCAGTGATTACCGGGGAGGACCACCCTCGATCGTGAATCGGTGTTTTCCACGCGATGTTTTCTGATTCACTCCACTCATGCACTAAGTTTTTGGATTGGACATATCCGTCTCCCCGAGGGCCGCGGAACTGCCACCACGCCTCGTCGGCTGCGCTGGGAGAGACGTAAAAGAACGTAAGAAGTAATGCAATTATGTTGGACAGGCGATCGTGCATGGTGATTGATGTCTGTATTCAAAGCGATGAAGCAAACCCGATAGTATACCCAGCACTGTATCCCTGATGGTCGTCCGGGGACCGAGTGGCAGCGGATTCTTTTTTTCAAAGAACTTGCAGCCGTTTTTTAAGGTTGTTGGCTCCCTCTTCATTCATCGCCGAACAAAATCAATTCTCACTCTGCGATGCAATCACCTGCACGTCTCCTCGCCTCATACCTCCAAGCTTAGGGTCACGGTGTCTTCACTTGTATCACCCCAGGGCAAAGCATGTTCTAAGTCCAGTTGTAAATGATTCAGTTCATTAATTGAGTCAAGCACGAGGTCCGGGTGATAGGGAAAGTTATGTAGGTCCTCGTGTTTGGTTGTTCCCGTCAGAACCAGAATTGTGCGGTAGCCCATCTGAACCCCACCAAGTATGTCTGTGTCCATGGTGTCTCCGATCATCACCGTCTGTGAGGTGGCAAGTCCGAGTTCTTTTCGGGCGGCTCTCATCATCACCGGACTTGGCTTGCCCAAATTCATCGCTTTGCAACCGGTTGCCGCTTCGAGGTATGCAACGGTGGCCCCAGCACCTGGGCGGGTTCCGGATTGTGTGGGGCAATTCGGATCGAGGTTTGTTGCTATAAGTTTCGAGCCATCAAGGATCATTTGCACCGCCGTTTCTAGCATCTCGAGGTTAACCGTTCGTCCCTCACCCACTACCACGTAGTCTGGAGCTGTATCGACGATGGAATAGCCAATTTCATGCAGAGCCATGAGTAATCCACCTTCCCCAATCACGAACGCGGTTCCTCCTGGATTTTGAGTCGATAGGAATTTCGCGGTGGCCATCGCGCAAGTGAAAATGTGTGTGTCAGATACCTTAATCCCCAGTCTGGATAGTTTGGTCGCTACATCTCTTGTCGTTCGTTGACTGTTGTTGGTGAGAAATAGAAAAGGGTGTTCTTCTCGTATCAATCGATTAATCAGGTCATCAGCACCTGGTATCAATTTTCCGCCTCGGTAGATCACGCCGTCCATATCGATCAGAAAACCACGTCGCATCACTCTGTGTCCTGTGTTCGGAGATTAGGTTATTTCCGGCAATTGGAAACGAATTGTCTTCTGAACGGGGCAAATCACGTGCCGCAGAACAATAGTCTTTTTCTCGCCGTTACGCTCGCATTCGGGCACGATAGCGAGCCACAGTCCGAGGAGTGCATGAACGTTGTGAATTCACTGCTCACAAACAAAGCAATCAATCAAGCCTGGCGTTTCCAAACTATCAGGTCTCTCCCTTTGGATCTGCAAGAACCCTCACATCTCCTGAATTGGTTACTTCTTCGGGGAAATGTTGCGTTAGGTTGTGAAGTTAAAGCGAAACAGAGAGGAAATGATTCTGCAATTCGCCTCTCGGATTCAGGTCTGCTTTTAATCGGTTAGGTTTTCAGGAAATGCCATCGTGGCTCCGGCTTGAGTGCAGACGTAGGACGAGAGAGCGTTGGCTCTTTGGTTCATTGCTTCTATGTTTGTGTTGCCAAGCATGTCCAAAACCATCGAGGCGGTACATGCGTCCCCTGCACCGACCGTGTCGATCACCTGCACTTTGCGTCCGGAGAGTTCGCTGAATTGATCACCGGCTAGAATTAAGGATCCTCGTTCGCCGCGTGTCAATGCTGCGAGTTGTAATTCGAATCGCTTCGAAAGATGCTGCAAGACTTCAATTTCGCCTCCCACGCAATCACATAGTTCTGCAACGACAGGTAATTCGTCCTCATTGAGTTTGAGTGCTGTGGCGGATTCGAGAGAATTGAGAATCCACTGATCGGCAATGAAGGGCGGACGAATATTGATGTCAAATACACGTAAGGAATGTTCAGGTGTCGATCGAATGAATCGTTGAATGGTCTCCCGAGATTCCGCCGAACGTTGCCCTAGGGTGCCAAAGCAAACGGCATCACAACTTGCCGCTAGACGCTCAAGTTTTTGCGACCAAGTGAGGTGATCCCATGCGCAATTCTCGGCAAATGTGTAGCTAGCTATGCCTGCCTCATCCAATTCAACGTCAACTCTTCCTGTCGGAAGCGGGTTGGTTTGTACCGCTTCAGTGCAGACATTTCGGTTAGATAAGGCGACCAATGCATCACGCCCAAGGGTGTCATCACCAATTGCACTGACAAGAGTTACTGACGCGTGGTCTTTGGCTAATTCTGCCGTGCTACAGGCAAAATTTGCCGGTGCACCTCCAAAGCGTGGCCCATCCGGAAAGACATCCCAAAGGATTTCGCCGATTGCAACAATCTTCGGTTTCACGTTGCTTCATTGATTACGAGGAAGGCAGTTATTCGTTGGTAAGAAAGTTTACCATTTTGCGTTGGGGTCTCGAATACAAATCAAGATGATTGATTGATCTCGTCGTATACGACTCAATTCCAATCAGCCGAAGCTTCTGCACTGTGAATCCCGGTTAGTATGTCAAGAGTCGGGAGATTCACAAGTAATTGTGAGTATGCTTCCTATGCGGCGAAAATAGATCAGGGTTTCACTGCGATTCGTATGGGTGCTTTTTCTGTAGCGTAATCGAACGCGAGGGCAGATTGATCCAGAGGGAAAACTTTCGAGACTAGTTTTTCAAAGGGGTAAGTGTCCTTTGAGTGGCTCAAGAAATGGATCGCTTCAGCAAGATCCCGAGCGTGGTAATTATGAAGCCCTCGTATGGTCAGCATTTGTCGCACCACCACCTCAGGGTTTAATTTGATCTGCGGTGATCGGAATACAGATCCAGCAAGTAGCAAGCATCCACCAATCCGCAAGTGCTCAAGGCTACTTGTGATCGCCTCTGTGTTACCTGAAAAATCAAAGGCAATGTCAGCACCACGATGTTGCGTCAGCTCTTGGATCTTGGTTTGGAGCGATTCGGTCTGGCAGGATTCAAAACACTCCGATGCACCAAACTCTCTCGCAATCTTGCGTCTTTCTAGATTCGGTTCAACCACCAAAATGTTTGCACCTCGTTCCTTGAGGTAAGCTGCTGCGGTAAGCCCCAGCATGCCTGCGCCAATCACTAAGATCGTCGTGTTTTTTATGGGATGCGTTTCTTCAACCAGTCGCGTAGCACCGCATACAGTCGCTGTCGCGCAATTGGCAGGGCACATTAGGGTGTCAGGAAGACCTTCTTTGATTGGAAAGATCGCAGTGCCGGACTTTAGAACACAGTGTTGCCCGAGACCACCGGTAGGTTGGTGATCACTCTCGTCGTGCCCGTATTTGAATTTCGATTGGCATTTCTGCGGTAGGTTGTCTTTACAGTAGAAACAGTCACCACAGGAGGCCACCAATGACCAAGTGACTCTTTGTCCTTTGTTCAATGGGTTGCCGAAGTAATCCTTCGGGCTATCGGTTCCATTCCACTCTTCAATCGTCCCAATGATCTCGTGACCTAGGACGCATCCCGTGTCGGCGGTCGGTCGTCTTCCGCTGTAGGTATGGAGATCACTCCCGCAGATCGTGCATAGCGAAATCTTGACAAGTATCTCACCGTTTTTTAACTGCGGTTTGCGATAAGATTCGCTTTGAAACGTTTTAGATTTTGGAAGATAGCGAACTGCTGTGCCAAAATGATTGGGTTCATGTTCCATTGTGTTTTCCCTGCCAACGGTGCGTCTAATGCGCTCGATTCTGCAATTAAATTGGCAAGAACGATGCCGGTGCTACTCTCGGTCAGGATATGTTTACCATTGAGTTGACGCTGCTTTCGGTGAGCAATGATAATAACTTGGTGGTGTTGCGGTGGTATACGGGGTCAAACGATCTTTCGAAAAGTTCGCCGTTTTATAAGTTGAGGCTGATGAATCGATCTAATCTTTCGAAGAGGCTGACGGAATTTCGGGGGCACTTCTTTTCGTTGTATTGCATCATTGCTGCGTTCGGTACGTATTTTTGCATGTATGCATTTCGAAAGCCCTTCACCGCAGCGACCTATGAGGATTCAGAGTGGTTTGGCGTCGGGTTGAAAACCTTGCTGATCGCTTCACAAGTCGCTGGTTATACGCTTTCAAAATTCTTTGGCATTAAATTTGTCTCTGAAATCAAGAAGCGTCATCGCGGAATTGCGATTGTCATCTTGGTTTTATCTGCAGAATTAGCACTGCTGCTTTTTGCCGTGACCCCCGCGCCTTGGAACTGTATTTGGCTTTTTTTTAATGGGCTACCTCTGGGGATGGTGTTCGGGCTGGTTTTGGGGTTTCTGGAGGGGAGGCGAGTATCCGAGGTGCTGGCGGCCGGGCTGTGTGCCAGCTTTATTGTCTCCTCTGGATTCGTGAAGACGGTTGGTCGTGCTTTACTGCAAAATGAGTTCGTAACAGAATCATGGATGCCTTTCTTTACAGGGCTCCTGTTTCTTTTACCACTCCTTTTGTTTGTTGGGATGCTTTCACGAATTCCGGAGCCAAATGATCGAGATGTTCTGTCGCGATCCGCTCGAGATCCAATGGACAAAGAGACACGTTTTAAGTTTTTTCGAGGGCATGCGGTTGGATTATCAAGCCTGATTTTGATCTACATGTTGATCACAGTGGTACGTAGCCTCCGTGACGATTTTGCTGTGGAAATTTGGTCTGATCTTGGGGTTGAGGACGAACCTGCCTTGTTCGCGATTTCTGAATTTTGGGTCATGTTTGGGGTAATCTTTATTAATGGATGCTTCAGTTTGATCAGTAATAATCGGGCTGCGTTTCTAAGTTCAATTGGTACAATTATCGTGGGCGGCGTCATCATCTTATCTGCTGTCTACGGACACTACGTCGATTTCTTTTCGCCAATGACCCTTATCATTTTGCTTGGGGTCGGAATGTATCTTCCCTACGTCGCATTCCATACAACCATGTTCGAGAGGATGATTGCCGTCTGTAAGGAGACAGGAAACGTCGGGTATCTGATGTATTTGGCAGACGCAGTTGGGTACCTGGGATATGTAGCAGTGCTTATATTTCGTAACCTCTATTCGGGGCAGCTCGGTTACCTTTCCTTATTGATGATTAGTGCATCGGTTGTCGCGATCGTGTCATCAGTGGTCACGGTTTGGTTGTTATTTCATTTCTACGCACGAACGACCCATTCATCTCGCTAGGAGGATGTTGCATCAACATGGAGAGTCAAGAAGCAGATCTCTTGGTGATTGGCGGTGGCGTTCTCGGCGCTTTTCATGCTTTTCATGCACTGCAACGCGGACTTCGTGTCACGATGTTGGAACGCAATTCCGAGCCTCTGGGAGCGACGGTGCGGAATTTTGGGCAGGTTGTTCCCTCGGGTATGGACTCTCACTGGCAGCAGTTGGGGCGACGGAGCCTCCAGATTTACCAGACATTGCAGAGCGAGGCAGATCTCTCGATTCGTCAGCAAGGTAGTATTTATATCGCTTCGGATGAGTGTGAATTGGCGCTGCTGGAGGAGCTGGCCGATATCAACCGCCAAAACGATTACTGCTCCGAGTTGTTGTCAGCGAAGCAATGCTGCGAACGTTATCCCGGGTTGAGAACCGACTACTGTAAAGGCGGTCTCTTCTTTCCCGATGAATTATCACTCAACCCTCGCGAGATGATTCATCGATTGCATCGTCTGCTCAAGGCAAATGCTGATTACCACTGTTGTTTCAGTGCGGGGGTGAAAGAGCTCTCGGAAGTTGGTTCGGAAGGTGTCGTTGCAGTTACAGAATCGGATCAGCGTTATTACGCGAAACGAGCCATCTTGTGTGGCGGATGTGACTTTCGTTCACTGTTTCCTGATGTATTTCTTCGTAGCGGTTTGGTGACGGTTCAGTTGCAAATGACGCGTCTGAGGCCGAATACGGCTCAACGGTTACCTGGGAATATTTTGACAGGGTTGACGATCCGCCGGTATGAAAGTTTTTCATTCTGTCCGTCTTGGCAATCCGTGCAGTCGCAGAATGACGGTGAGGATTTTGCCACGAAGTGGGGGATTCACATTCTATTCAAGCAGGAGGTAGACGGCGGGATGATCCTTGGGGATTCACACGAGTATGCAAAACTAGGTGAAGAGGCGAACCTAGACTTTGGTCTTCGGCAGGATATCACCGACTTCTTCATTCGCGAGGGTCGCAAGATTTTTGATTTGCCGCACTGGGAGATTGACACATCATGGATGGGGCGATACTCACAGACCTCTGACCCCTCTGGTATCTTTAAAGAGACGATTGGAGACCGAATTCATATCGTTACCGGGATTGGTGGCAAGGGAATGACCGCGAGCCCTGGATTTGCTGAGAACCACATCGGGGAGATTTTTTCATGATAAAGTTGGTCGTATTCGACATGGCTGGGACAACCGTTGATGAGGACAATGTTGTCTACAAGACGGTAAGAGCGGCGATCAATTCAGCCGGTTACTCTTTCACTCAAGATCAAGTGCAAGCGGCAGGCGCCGGTAAGGAAAAATCCCAGGCCATACGTGATGTTCTGGCTCTTGATGGATCGGAGCATGATGAAGAAGAGGTGCAAGTCATCTTCGCTGATTTCAAGAGGCTTCTCGCCGCGGCTTACTGCGATCTAGATGTACGCGAGCAGCCCTACACCACAGAGGTCTTTGAAGCGTTACGTGAGCGGGGAATCAAAGTGGTGCTGAATACGGGATACGATCGAAAAACTGCAGAAAGCTTGATCGACAAGATTGGATGGAAACTGCATGAACACTTTGATGCATTGGTGACGGCCAGCGATGTCGAGAATGGTCGCCCGGCGCCCGATATGATTCACCTTGCTATGGATCGAGTTGGGGTCAGCGAATCCAAAGCGGTGGTCAAAATAGGTGACTCGCAAATTGATATTCACGAAGGTAAGAACAGTGATTGTGGAGTGACGATAGGGATTACAACAGGTGCTCAGACTCAGTCGCAACTATTGGAGGCCAGTCCAACATACATCATTCACTCACTGCGTGAATTATTAGAGCTTGTTTGATTCTGGGGTAAGCTGCAGGGGTAGCTTTATTTGATATCGAGTCAATTCCGCAGTGTTATGGTTCTGCAAGCAGTGAAGAGGATCTGGCTGTTTATTTAACGATCCATCACATTCCGGTAGTGCACAGGTGTGTTAGTCGGTGACGATTGCGTTACAATTCACACGAATTATGGGTCAGTTGTTTCTTTTTCGGAATATACAATGAAAGTTACCGGTTTAAAATTCTTGGCGTTAAGCTTTTTCGCTGTTTCACTATTTGGTTGCAACGCGTCAACGGAGCCCACCAATACGGTTGGTAATGCGGAGCAGTCTGCAATCGATGCATACGAATCTGCGTTGGCAGAAGAAGAAGGAGCGATGGATGAAGCACCTCCATCGGAGGACTTGGAGGAGTAATCGCCCTCCACTCCAAGATCGATAAGGAGATGGGTGGTCATTTTGAAGTGAGATGCCTGATCCAAAATAAAAAACCCACTCAGTTACCTGAGTGGGTTTTCTTTTTGCATCACGGTATTCGATTTGAATCAATCTGATTATTGATTCAACTGTTCCTCAATCGTTTCCTTCGAGGCGCGAGATCCGAGTGCACCCCACAAGCCATAAGGGCTTTCTGAGCCGGGAGTGTTGATGCGATTATTCAGCCAGACCATCGGTGCTCGGTTGTCGCCGGCTTCAATCGAATCCGTGATAAACACCACTGCTCCATCGGCCATTAGAACGTGCGCTCCACCTTGGTGACGACTCGAAGCGGACCATACACCGGTTTGACCGGCATTGTTTCCGCTGCAGATTTCTGCATTGGGTGGCAGAATCGTGTGGAACCCAGACGCATAGGGACGGAAATCCGCCCAGCGGTATCCGCGTCGTGCAGCCACACCATCCAATGCGACCCCCTGCGCCCAGAATCTTGGTCGCTCAGGGTCGATCTGCCCCTGATCAGCACACCACTTGGGATTGTCCCTAATGGATCTTGGTGGGTTCTGGCTACGGTTTCGCGTTGAGCTGGTGCGGTTATCGCGATCCCCTAGATCCGTCGCAATTTCACCCATTGCAACCGTATTAGCGAGTCCATCGAGAATATCACGGAATTTGGATTCCTTGTGAGGTACGAAGACACCACGATCAGCTGCTCGACTCTGTCGATTCCAACCATTGTTGCTGAAGTTCATGATTCCAGGCGTGCGAAAGCGAAGGTGTCCTGGGCCTCGGACGGACCACCACATTGAGTCGCCCATGCAGACGGCGTAGTTAGTTCTTCCCAAAGCAGGAAGGCCTTGGCCCGGATCACTCGGGCAACGCAGCGTTGGTATCTCAGTGACCCAAGGCTGGTAGCGGATCTGAGACGGCACTGGTCCCATTGCCGGCCAAGGTACCGTGTACGGTGTGTCAGGTGCTAAAGCATTAACAAGACTTGGATTGCTGATCTGCTCCCAAACTGCCTGTTGCTCGATAAAGGGGGTGAGCCCAACAAGTGCACTCAGACGCCAGGCATTCGCAGCGCCATAGTTGGACCACCAGTTGGTCGTAGCTCCCCTGCTACCCGCAGGTGCGATTCCACCGAGTGTATCGGTGCCGGCACCATGAGTTGGTAACTGCTTGTAGGCACTGTGGTAGTTATGGATGGCTAAACCGATTTGTTTGAAATTATTGCTGCAGCTCATTCGCCTCGCTGCTTCCCTCGCAGCTTGAACCGCCGGCAACAACAAGCCAACAAGAATACCGATGATGGCGATCACCACCAGAAGTTCGACAAGGGTAAATCCCAAGCGATCTTTTTTATTAATCTTCATGAACACTCCTATGAGATAAGGGAACTACGGTTGAGTAGGCTAACAGCTTTGACCTAGTTGCTGAAGATTTGTCCCACATTATGGTTTCAAAAACTCGGTTTTTCTCTACGTAGAGGGCAGAACTCTCTACTACTTGGTGGGGCAGAAACCACCATCCTTTTCCCCTTCAATCCTTGTCATTAGATGTGATTGAAAATCAGGATTGATCCTAGATCGCCCACGGAGAAGTCCTCAGCTCACCGAGTCTCGGTTGGAAATATGATCTTAGCGACGAGTTTGACTGCGGGATGGAAGAGGGTTCACCATCAAGGGTTTGATGGATGATAGGTGAAGGGTTGCTGATCAGCTTCTGTGAGCAGGTGTTGATGGTTGGTTTCAAGGTTCTTGAATTGCTGGGTCAGGCCGCTGGGCCATTGCACCTCGACATCGCATCGTAGAACTGCTTGACCTAAACCGATTCGCAGTGTTCTCTCGTTGCTGCATAGGTAGCCATCGCCGGCTAGTAGCCAAGCTGACCATGTCTGCTCATCGGATTTGACTCGGATTAAGGAACCCACAGCGTCCCGACTACTGGCCGTGCCTCTCAGATCGAGACTGATCCGTGTTCCAACCTGCGTGCAGTGATTAATAAGTAACGCTGTTGGCTCGGTTTGATGGGTTACCACAAAATCTGATGCGTGGTCACCATTGGCGTCGATCGTCCATAACGCACGAGCCACGTGTGGATTCTGGAAGTACTCACTTTTGATTTGCTCCCCAACGGAAACGTAGGTGGAGGATTCACCGCGTTGAAAGAGTTGCATGGGATGTTCATAGAGAGATTTTTCATTTCCACGAGAGAACATGTCCACGTGACCGTTAGCGACAATCAGTTCTAATTTCCCACTTGCATTCAAATCGACAGCTTCTGTACCAAATCCAACCAAAGGCATTGTGCATGACGCAAGATTCACGGTGGATGTAACATCTTGCCAAAGCCCCGAAGAACGATTGTCGTGCAAAGTGTTGTATTCTTTGTCAAAGTTTGTGACGTAAAAATCAAGATCGCCATCCTGATCAAAGTCTGCCGAGGCGATCCCCATCGACCCTTGAGAAAGTGCTCGATCATCAGTGCCAAGGCCTCTCAACATGCCTGATTCGATCAGCAAATCTTGCGGTTTATCACTCTCGCTTTTCTGTCGGAATGACCAGAGATGATTGTTGGTCATGTCGTTGGCAATGAAAATGTCGTTTCCGACCTCTTCATCCAATGCGCCAACAACAATTCCCAATCCACGTCCTAGTACAGTAGGTTTTGCTTTCCAAGTTTTGGTGCAGTCTTTTAATCTTCCATCAGCTTGTGCTTGATAGAAATGATCGGCAGCTGCTGCGAATTTCACCGGGCTACAGGATCGAAAGACATCACTCTCTGGCATCGGGCATGTTACCGTAACGGGTTCAGTTCCATCGCAGTAATTCACAATGGCAATATCATTTAAACCATCTCCGTTCAGATCTGCGATCGCCCCGCTTGTTGACCATTGTGGCTCATTGATATCCAAAAGTTGCGTGCGATCAGAGAAGGTTCCATCTCCGTTGTTTACCAGCAGGGTGTTGGGGCCATAATTCAGAATCAAGAGGTCCGGAAATCCGTCTTCATTGATGTCGCCCACTGCGATGCCTTGAGTGAATCCGCGTTCATCCGAATTAGAAGCAAGGGAGCATTCGGTGAAGTGCCCGAGTTGATTTCGAAAAAGAGCGTTGGGTTTGGAGTCCTTCCTCGGTGGCTTTCCCTCCGCCGCAGCAAGGTAGAGATCGCTCCAGCCATCGAGGTCAAAGTCTAAGGTTCCACCACCACAACCAAGTGTTTGGTAGAGCATGATTCCTGGTTGATCAAGCTTGTCACTGGTTTTCCCAAAGAAATCTAAGCCTCGCTTCATCGCTTCGTTGCTAAGCTCGTAGGTTGAGGTTTTATCTGGCACGCCGGACAGCGCTGCTCTTCGAACCGGGTTGAACCGGCTGATTGACGGGATCTCCAGACTGGTTAAGTCGATCTGCAATTCAGGAGAATTGAGAGTGGTCTGCCACGGCGTGTCACGAGATAATTGACTGATTAACTCAGCACGGGTCTCTTCCGCTTTGACGGCATCATCTTCAGGTAACTGCAAAGCGATTGAGCACCATGCCTCTGCTTCCCAAAGTCGACCCAGCTTCTGTAATGTTTTTGCAAGTTCGATTGCGGTTTCCCTAGAGACTCCTCCGGTACGCTCAAATTTTTGCTTCTGTTGGTTGAAAGTGCTTAGCAAAGTGGCTCTTTGATCGATGCGTTCCAAGAGCGAGTCGGTGAATATAGATCTAGTTGTGAACGGTTCATTCGCTTCAGTGGCTACCGTTTCTGAATTAATCAGCATGCGTTTTACGGTCAGGCTTAGCTTGGTCCAGGCCTCCACTAAGTCTGAATCCACTTTGGTTGCTTCCCAGTAACACCTCGCGGCTTCACGAAACTTTTCCTTAGCCCTTGCCCAGTCGCCCATCGCCATCCAGTATTCGGGGTAGCCAACGATACTGACCGTCAATTGGTCGACCCATTTCTCAAAGGCTTTCCAATCTCCGTCGCCCGCAAGGGACCTGCCGAGTAAACCTTGTGCAGGGGCGTATTCGGGATAGGGGTCAACGATGCTTTGAAGGATTTTTATTGCACCATCAAAATCACGTTCGTCATATTTTTGACGCGCATAACCGAGAAGAGGTCGCGTATCATCGGGATTGCGTTCTGTCATTTGCAAGAGTGGTTGAGCATCCATCGTTCGATATTCGGTATTGCTCAATGCTTTCAGTAATTCAACGTCAAATTTTCTAACGCGAATCAAGTAACGCCCGTGTGGCAGACCCGCCTGTCGATCTTCGCTTCCCATCAACAGGTCGAATAACCATCGACGTGATTCGTGTTGCTCAGGGTGTTCATTCACTGCGTTCGAGAGTAGTTCCAATCCATCGAATAAGTCACCCACACTCACCATCGCAATCATTGCCTGTTGGACTCGTTTGGGGTTGGTATAGTTATCGGCGACACACGCGAGCTTCAGGTATTTGGCTGCATCGTCAGCTCTCTGTGTATCGTTTGCCAAGCGAGCCAGCTTTGTTAACACCTCAGGATCATCACTGTGGTCAGCGGCAACCTGTTCGGCATAGCTCCACGCTTCCTCGAAAAGACCCCTGCGAATAGCAGATTCCATCGCACGCAGTGGACGCACCGTTGGATGCTGGACCGATTTTGGTGGTTCCGTTCCACAGCCTCCGGTCAAAAGTAAGGTGATGCAGGTGATCAACAGAGCGATCAAGTTTTGCTTGGAGACTTGGAGCCTGATTCTCAGCAAGGCATCGCACAGGGAACAGCCGCCGTCCAAGGAAATGGGTGGATGGTCAAGGCAGTCATTTTGCTTGATGGACCCTGTGGGACGGACGTGTGACATGAGGTTTGGCGCTGATGGGTACGAAAAGTTGTTTAGGTAACTCGAGAAATAAACTGGCGTTGTTTGTTGCCGTTCCATTGATCGTTGCCGCTCAACCGATCGCTGCCAGTGAATCGATAACCGGCCGATTCCTGTAACTCATTGTTTCAAATCCGATTCCGCTTGCAACGGGCTAGGGTTGGTCGCAAGGATTTGGTTTGTGAAATACGGCTGAGGTCACGCGCAAACCGTTCTGATCAACAAGTTATCGGTGATGACGGATCAGGATTGCAGAAGCGTTAGCACGAGGGATGGAGAAGCAATGAAATGGTTTGGCTCACCAACGGTTATTGTATTGGATTTTTTTCGGTCACCACCCGGCCGGTGGGAGTCATTGAATCTGTTCGGCCGTTTTACCTGTCAATGGACCTGCATTTGTGTTGGTCGCCTGTTTTTTTAACCGATGGTAAAGATCATTCTAGATTTGTCTCCACCCAAAAGCTGTGTTTTTGATGCTTGTTTTGTAACTTACGTCAGACGAATTCGTGGTATTCTTGACGCCACGCTGTTTTCTTTGTTCCATCACCGATGACCTCCATGCAGAAACCTCAACAACGAGCTGTCGCACGCTTCGGCGGTAATCATGTAAGAGTCGCGAGGCAGGTGATCAGCTCAGCGGCTTCACTGCTGGTCTTGTGGGGGCTTTTGCTTGCCTTGGGGTGTGATCGGCAGAAAGGCGGTTCGGTTGGTTCCCCTCCCGGTCCTCAGATTTCGCTGGACAAGGGAGGTCAAGACTTGGGCTCTGAGCCGAGGGATGAAACAGGTACCCTTAGCGCGGAAAGGGTCGCTTATATCGATGAAGTTAGACCCCGCGTGGAAGCGTTTTGTGGTGATTGCCATGCGATGCCACGGCCAGCGAGTTCTACCAAAGAAATGTGGGTCGAGGAGGTCAATCAGGGATTCACGCTTTACGGAAAATCAGGTCGAAATGATCTGGTCGTGCCTTCGTACGAAGAGGTGCTCAAGTTTTTTCAATACCAAGCTCCGACGGAGATCAAGCTTCCACCTTCGATTGACAACTATCCTGCTTGCACGCTTAATCTAGAGCTGAGTGGTGTGCGGATGGAGGGTCCTCGTCCTCCCGGGATTACCAACGTTCGTTGGATTGATCTGGGAATCGGTAACTCAGCCACCCTCGTCTATTGCGACATCGGAACAGGAATGGTCAAAGGCCATTGGCCCAATGATCCTGATCGTGCGTCGGTGAGGCTCTCTACACTTCTTCAGCCTGTTCATGTTGAGTCCTGTGATTTGGATTCCGATGGTTTGACTGACCTTGTGGTTGCCGATATCGGTGAATTCAATGCAGAAGATAGTCAGCTTGGACGGGTTGTTTGGTTGAGAAGAAAAGAAGGCGTTGAAACTTTCGACAAAATCGTGATTCGTGATGGGTTAAGCCGAGTCGCCGACGTTCAGCCCGGAGATTTTGATTCCGATGGTGATGTGGATCTATTGGTCGGTGTGTTTGGGTGGCGAGCAACCGGCGAGATTTTACTACTGGAAAACCAAGGCATTAACAAGGAGGGCGTTCCCGAGTTCAAGGACCGTGAGATCGATTCACGACATGGTGCAGTGAATGTTCCTTGTACTGATCTCAATGGCGACGGACATTTGGACTTCGTTGCTTTGCTGAGTCAGGAGCATGAGGTCGTTGACGCGTTCATTAACGATGGCTCTGGTAACTTTACCACGGAAAGGATTTGGTCCGCCCCGGATCCTGCTTATGGGTCAAGCGGCATCGAATTGACCGATCTCGATGGTGATGGTGATCAGGATATTCTCTTCACGAATGGAGATTCATTTGATCGTGGTGCCAAGCCTTACCACAGCGTGCAATGGCTCGAAAATAATGGCGGCTACCCATACGTTCATCATCACATCTGTGAGATGCCGGGAGTGCTGAACGCCACCGCTGCAGATTTTGATGGCGATGGCGATCAGGATGTCGTGGCGGTGGCGCTGCTCGCCGGTGATGATTATGAGGAACTCGTGAAACGCCAAACTTCATCCGTTGTGTTTTTGCAGCAGATGGCGCCTGGTGAGTTTGCGAGATTTCAGGTTGAGGCGAAAACTCCCACGCATCTTTCGGTCGAGGCCGGTGATTTCAATGAAGATGGCAAGTTGGATTTTGCAGTAGGACCCTTTCTTCGGTCTGGCGCAGCGAAGGAACCTGAGTTGCAGATTTGGTCAGTGCGCTGATTCGATGAAGCTCCGCAATCGTCACTCCATTGGATCATTCATAGAAGGAGTGCGATCATCGATTTCGAGGTTTGGGTGGTGGCTTTTACGAGCAACCATTTGAATGAACTCGCTCATCTTTCATGCTTCTACTTCCTGTAGCCGATTTGCGATTCCTCAATTTTGCATTGCACGTTGAGGTTTCATTGCATGGTGATCTGCCGTTCGCTGATTCTTGGCACCACCGTCGAGGGTTCGGGTCGGTTGGGGGTCTGGAAGTATCCCATTTCACTGGGTGATTCATCCTTCCAGCTGCTATGTGATGCTTCGACTCGAACGGTTGACATCTTGGGGTCAATCGTGAGGGTGGTGAAAAGTGGATCGGTGTAATATGCCATCCTTGTCTTGCCGCCAACCCAGTAGTACGAGGCTGAGTTAATGTGGAGGTACGGGACCTGATTGACTTGACGCATTGCGTCAAGATGGCTGTGGCCGTTCAGGCACGCAATGACCTTGGAGCGATGGCGTCCGATTAATTGTTGAATCTCGTTGGCGTTGTTAATACTGCTCCTGCCTGCGAGAGGCTGGTGACTGAGGATTAGGATCGGCTTGGTTGATTCTTTTAGTTGTTCCTCCAACCACGCTTGTTGATCTGGTCCGATGTATGAAGGGTACCCTCCGCGATGAGTCGGTGATCCACTCTCATTTCCATCTAAGACAAGGATGCGGATACCTGCCACGTCACGCCGATAGTAACTCGATTCAATTCCCCATGCGTCGTAGATGTCTTTTCGATCAAGTCCATGATCAAATTCATGATTACCGATGACGTGAATGGTTTCTTGGTGTGCTGCATTAAATTTATTTGCAAATTGTTTGTGAGCGGAGTTTGGATAAGCGAAATCGCCTAATTGGATAAGCGCGTCACATTCCATTGGTTTCATCGCACTCAGGAACGCACCGAGTCTCATTTCTGCATCATTGGCAAGGCCCCCGTGCAGGTCAGCTATGAGGCCAAAACGAATCAGATTCTCCGATGGCACTTTGCTGGCCAAGGTTTTCGTCATCACAAACGTCGTTGATAGAGCACCAAGCTTTCTTAAAGCGTTCCGGCGATCGATGCATTTCATGGGAATGTTGCCGCACGTGAATAGAGCCTTCGTCATAATATTCTTTCAAGGACTCAAGTTACCAATCCAACTCATCAGGAAGGTCTTCTTCCATTTCTGCGTTGGAGCTGAACATGAGAAACTTACCATCCTCGAAGCAGTAGGTTGCGATGAGATTTGGCTCTTCATCAGCAAATGAAATCACAAATACAAATTTGTCGTACCCCACTTCGTCTGGTTCAGGCGCCACTTCCACATACGAGAGATGATTCTCGTCTCGTGCTGAGAGAATCGACCAATTGACCAGAGTGTCATCTCCGGTTCCAACGTGCTCACGACCCCATGCGGTGATGTTGTCGGCGAGGATTTGACCTCGCGGGCCATCGGGGATTATCCCCTCGTGCACGGCGGGTGGTTCTGGCGTGGCCGTCTCAGTAGGTGGTGTTGTCGTATTGCAGCCGCCAAACAGCAAACCGCAGAGGATCGATACTAGTTTCTTCATTGCGACACCATCATTCGTGGGTTGATTGCAGTTTATGGGTTGATTGCAGGATGGAGAGGGTGACACCCCGGGCCGTGGCCTCCAATCCCAGCACCCGGTGATTCATGCTGCTGGTTAATGGATCCTGCTGGCAATTGTATACCCTATTTTACGTCAAATTACAGGTTTTCCGTATGGAACTGCTCTGGTTGCCAGCTGGGCAGTGGTGTTTCAATCCAGCGGAGATCGAGTCGGACCTCTCTTGGCAGCCACCATCGAGAGCCAAGTCAAAGGTCATCTCTCGATGTCACGAGTCCGATTGAACAGAATCTGCTTGGATGCCTACCCGTCAGATGAAATCCCGCCTCAGAGAACACCAAAATTTGTACCCCGACCTCTAATCCTGTTACATTTGGGTTAATGCATGGAGCGGCATCGATGATGCGAAGCTGAAATGACATCCTCTAAGTCCACAGGCGTGAGGCGGTTCAATGAGCGAGAGTTCCATATCTTTTTGTCGATCAATCGATCAATGGTCGTTAGCTGGAGGTAATCTCGAGGAGGTGCTATCCGTCTACGAGGGGCACACAATCTCCACTTCGGCGGAGGTCGAAGCGATCTGCCGAGCGTTGGATTCTTTGCATGCAAATTACCAGGCATTGGTCGGCACCGATGATCGACCTTTGGGATTGTTAGCGAGTTATCTTTTTTCGCCGTGCAATGCAGAGGTTATGGAGTCGATTGTGAGTGGCGCGTTGCCATTATTAAGGTGGTACGTTACCGACGCTTTATCGAAGAAACCGTATGAGCCAGCGGATTTATTAAAAGTCTTGCAACTGCTGGCGATGTTTCGTCAGAAAGAGGATATCTCGCTGATTTTTAAATCGATTCTTTTTCCAATCGAGCCAAAAGATGAAGCTTGGTTTGAGATCTTGGCCAGTTTCCGTGACAAGCATCCTTACCTCAGACCCTTTCTTCAGGCGTTGGCACAGAGGCCACCGTCGGGGCAGGCTGGTCTGGCCTTTCAGAATTTGTGCGATCACGTTGTGTTAACAAAGCAATTGTTGCCACATGCCTTCAATTCAGAGGCTGGAATGAAGCAGTTGCGAGGATACCTGCAGCCGTCGGGTCAAACCTTACCCCAGCATGCAAGGGCAGCGGTGCAGTCCGCAGCATTTTTGGAGGAGGAAAATCGCGAAAGCCTTTTTGATCTCGCGAGCCAGCATCCGGACGAGGCTATTGTCTTTTTAGTGAATGTCACTCAGGCAAAGTTGGGGGACACCAGCCAGGAGGATGTGCTCAGGGAGCGTTGCGCCGATGTTTGTCTAAGCTACGAGACGCAACTGAAATTAAGGGAGATTGGAATGGAAGCCTTGATTCCGCAGGAAGCGGTTGAGCCTGAATTTCTTGCTTGCGCGAAAACCGCACACTGGCTGATTCACGAGAGTCCGTATCGCCGTGCGCCAGACCGCATGCGAGTGGTTGATGAGCGTGAACTGTTTTGGTTACCACAGCATCAGCCGGTCTATTTATACGCGGTAATCTATGAATACGATCAGCCACAAGGAGAGTCAGGCCTGACCGACGGGATCGCAGTGGTGGGTGGCATCACCTGTTCGCTCATTGATGAAACCAATGCGAAGATGGATCTCGCGGATGTTTACGGATTGCATTGCTGCTGGGAACTTGAGCAATTAAATGACCCGGTAGCACCGAGGCACCGTACGCCCAAAATTGGGCGAAACCTGCTCCGAAAGAACAATCCCGATTTCTGAGAAGCCGAGGTTCACCTGATTTGCTCGAAATGATGAAAGCCAAAGGACAGTATTTGTGCCTCATCCCACGGTCAATTTCCTTTTTCGGTCTTCCATCATTTTGGATTCTATTATCAAATCTGCAAAATCAGCACTAAGGGGGGTTAGCCCAGCTTTGTGGAGTTTCCAAGGTGCTAGAATGCCCCGATGGGTGATCAGTCGAATTCGACGATACCGCAACGGATTTGCCAAACTTTAGACGAGAGGTCGTGCAAGCGATGAGAGCGTACCGGTTTTTATGGGCTTTGGTGTTTTTGGTCGGCTTGATGACAACCTCGGTCGTCGGTAATCCACCTCAGGAAGATTCCGAAACGCCTGCCGCTGACACAGTCAATGCCACGGATTCGGCACCGGTTCAGGCCGATGTAACGGAGACGGTTTCTTCACCCTCTCCAAAAAGCCTTCCCTGGGTTGCTTACGTGATTCCCTTTTTTGGCGTCTTGGGACTGATTTACACCTATTACCGTTCCGCCTGGGTCGGACGCCAAGAAGTCGGATCCGAGCGTATGGCAGGAATTGCGGCAAACATCACGGAGGGGGCGATGTCTTTTCTCCGTGCGGAATACTCCATCTTGACGCTGTTCGTGATCGTTGTCGCGTGCTTGCTTGGATACGCGGGTACTCAGGGTGATCAGTCATCTCCGCTCATTGCACTCTCGTTCGGACTCGGTGCTTTGTGCTCCGGCTTGGCCGGTTTTGTAGGAATGCGTGTCGCTACCAAAGCGAATGTTCGCACCACTCACGCCGCGAAAACCGGACTCGGCCCTGCTCTCGAGGTCGCCTTTGCTGGCGGCTCTGTCATGGGGATGGGGGTTGTTGGTTTGGGCGTCCTCGGCTTAAGCGTTCTATTGGTTATTTACTCCAGCATCTTTGGCGTCGACCGGATCGCGCAAGTGATTACCGTATTGACGGGTTTCTCTTTTGGTGCCTCGTCGATTGCCTTGTTTGCACGAGTTGGCGGTGGGATTTACACCAAAGCTGCTGATGTAGGAGCTGACCTTGTTGGAAAGGTTGAGGCAGGGATACCTGAGGATCACCCTCTGAATCCTGCCACCATTGCTGACAATGTTGGTGACAACGTTGGAGACGTTGCTGGGATGGGAGCTGATTTATTCGAATCCTATGTGGGTTCGATCATCGGTACGATGGTTCTTGGTGCTGCGTTCGTTAGTCTCCCTGAGTATGCGGGTGACGGAATGAATGGTCTCTCCGCAGTGATGCTTCCTTTGGTGCTCGCTGGAATTGGAATTGTTACGTCGATCGCCGGCACCTTTTTGGTAAAGGTGAAGGATGGCGGCGACCCGCATCATGCATTGAATCTCGGTGAATTTGTTTCGGCTGCTGTGCTATTGGTTCTGACGTATGTGACCATTCAAGTCATGCTTCCAGCAACTTGGTCCGCTGATAATATCGCTTACACCAGCAACGGTGTTTTTGTGGCGATTGTTCTCGGTTTAGGAGCGGGGTTAGGGATCGGTAAAATTACGGAGTACTACACAGGCACTGGAAAACCACCTGTTGAGTCGATTGTCCGTCAATCTGTGACGGGCTCTGCAACCACCATCATCTCCGGCGTCGGGGTCGGTATGATGTCCACCGCAGTGCCAATTCTGATCATGGCGGTTGCAATCATTGGTGCCTACAGCTGTGCCGGTCTCTATGGCATCGCGATTGCTGCGGTAGGAATGCTCTCCAATACGGGGATTCAGCTTGCCGTGGATGCTTATGGTCCGATTTCGGACAATGCCGGTGGAATCGCAGAGATGGCCGAGCTTCCTCCCGAGGTTCGCGAGCGAACGGATAAATTGGATGCGGTTGGTAATACAACTGCCGCAATTGGAAAGGGGTTTGCGATTGGCTCTGCCGCACTGACGGCTCTCGCCCTCTTTGCTGCCTTCAAAGTAACCTACAACGAAAGTCATCCGACGACGCCGATCGTCAGTATTGACATTATTAACCCTTACGTGATGGCCTCGTTATTCGTTGGTGCAATGCTGCCCTTCCTTTTTTCTGCTTTGTCAATGAATGCGGTTGGACGTGCTGCGATGGCAATGATTGAAGAGGTGAGACGTCAATTCCGTGATCTGCCTCAATTAAGAAACGCTTTGGACGCGATGCAACGGAATGAGGGGCGTAGTGTTGAGGAGTGGTCCGAGGAGGATCAACGTATTTTCCATGAGGCTGATGGAAAAGCTGAGTACGGGAAATGCGTTGCGATTTCCACTCGTGCATCCATCCGTGAAATGGTCCTTCCTGGTCTCGTCGCAGTTCTTGTCCCTGTTGCATTCGGTTTTGTTCCGAAGATCGGCATTGTCGCAGAGACATTGGGTTTGGGCGGTAACACCAACGCATTGATGCTTGGAGGATTACTGGCGGGTGTTACCGTCAGTGGTGTTCTACTTGCATTGTTCCAATCGAATGCTGGAGGAGCTTGGGATAACGCCAAAAAGATGATCGAAGAGGGATTCGAAGTTGACGGTGTTAAACTCACCAAAGGTAGTGAGGCTCACAAGGCTGCTGTGGTGGGAGATACCGTTGGTGACCCGTTCAAAGATACCTCCGGGCCCTCACTGAACATTCTCTTGAAGCTGATGAGTGTTGTCGCGCTCGTGATCGCCTCGATGATTTGACCATCATCGAGAGAGAATTGTCATATTGACCAAACACTGCGGATGCCTGCGAGTTAGATCACAGGTCTCATGCGTTGGGTCGTCATTGAGTGGCGTTACAGGCAGTCAACGGGGAGATTGTGATCAAGAACGCTCGCAAGCTAATTGGCTTTCTCTGTTTACTATTCGCGCCTCCCGCGCGAGCGGATCTTACTGAAAACCCAATTGCAACGCGTCCAAATGTCCTGCTGATTGTTTCGGAGGACAACAGTGAGCACCTGGGCTGTTATGGTGAATCGCGAGTTCACACTCCCCACCTTGATCGTTTGGCCTCAGGGGGTGTGCGGTATACGCGGGCTTATGTTCCCTATTCTGTTTGCAGTCCATCAAGGGCAGCGTTTCTGACGGGGCTCTACACTCGACAGACGGGCCACATTGGTCTGGCAACTCATCGATTTTCGATGTTTCAAGACTTCAAAACCATTCCCGCGTATTTTCAGGAAGCTGGTTATTACACGGGTTTTCTTGGTAAGACCCACGTTAATCCTGAGAGATTGGTGGAGGACCACATTGATCATCGCGCCATTCCGCAATCCAATTTCAACAAATCCATCAGTATTCAGCAATACGCGGAGGAAGCGTCGCTGGTGATGCAGGGAGCAAAGAAGCGAAATAAGCCCTTCCTGCTAATAGTTAATTATGCCGACGCGCACCGAAGCTATATCGGCAAATCAAAGGCTGGTTTTCCATCGCGTCACATCGAGGACAGTGTTGAGCCGTTCCCGTGGATTGGTTCCGATAGTGAGCATTTGCGAATGGAGATTCGAGATTACTTTAATTGTATTAATCGGCTCGATGAAGGAATTGGGATGGTGCTTGACCGCATGGTTCAGGCGGGTGTGAGAGAGAATACGTTGGTCATTTATATCAGTGATCATGGTGCTGATTTCCCGAGAGGCAAAGGCAGTGTCTATGAGCACGGAACTCGCATTCCAATGATTATCAATGATTCTCATCATTTCTCCGGAGGAAGGGTTGAGAACGCATTTGTCTCAACCATCGATCTCTTGCCCACGCTGCTGCATGCTGCGGATTTGCCGATTCCTGAACAGTTGCCAGGTTTTGCTCTGCAAGAAATTGAAACATCGAGCGAGCAGAAGCGAAAGTACATCCATACATTTACAACCGGGTCATCGCCCGGATTGCTTTACGTTCAATTTGGAATCCGTGATGAGCGATTTAAACTGATCTATAGTCCGGATCGAGCGTTGAATCGCCTCGCTGAGTCGCGTTATCGAAATAGTCGGTTGCCTCAAGATCAACAGGTGGCCAGCTTTCTCTACCCACCGAAATATGAGCTTTACGATCTGCAGGTCGATCCGGATGAATGGCACAACTTAGCTGAAAACCATGAGTACTCTCTGGCTCGTGATCGACTGCTGAAAGCGATGCGAGATTTCCAGGCTCGCATCGGAGATCCGTTTCTACAACCATCAAATTTGGATCAGTTCATCGCAGAGCAGAAAGAGTATCAGAGTAAAACGTACAAGCGAGCTGATTTTAGATGGCCCCATCTGCAGATGTTTGAGGCGGCTCAGTTGCCATCTGAGCGGGAGTGATTGTGTTGGTTCGATGTGTTGGCTTTGTCAATGAAAGCTTGGTGAATGTTGGCAGATGTTTTATGCTGAACGACGCATGTCGCCATGTTTTTTCTGCGAAAACGTGGCCGCCCGAATTAATCTCAACCTATCAGTTCTGTATTTTTTTCCGCCAATTGTCTATCCGTTAGAGGTAACGATTGTGAGACGTTGCTTGCTCTTTGTTATCGTTGTGACAAGCGTTTTATCTGCGCATGCCGGGGGTGCAGGTCCGAACATACTGTTAATCTTTGCTGATGACGTTGGTACGGATGCAATCGGTTGTTACGGGGGGCAGTCGCATCCAACACCTCACATCGACTCCATCGCCAGCGCAGGTATCAAGTTCAATCATTGCTATGCGATGCCTGTTTGTCATCCTTCTCGAATTTGCTTGATGACAGGCAAGTACCCTTTTCGATTTGGCGCTGCTGGCAAGCGATGGGGGGGGTTTCCGGAGGAAGCGGAAAGCGAGACCATTTCCCATGAAATGAAACGGCTTGGTTACAGAACTGCGGTGGCAGGTAAGTGGCAGCTCTGCATGATGAAGGATGATCCAATGCATCCTGGCAGACTCGGGTTTGATCGATGGATGCTTTTCGGCTGGCACGAAGGTGCTCGCTACAACGATCCTCTGCTCTACGTGAATGGTCAACAATTGGAAAGCACCGAAGGACGGTTTGGACCCGATGAGTATGTCGAGTTTCTAGTTGATTTCATGGAGGATGCCAAGCGAGGGAATCAGCCGTTTTTCGCTTACTACCCGATGGCGTTGTGCCACGATGTCACCAATGACTTGAAAGACCAGACGGTTCCTTTTTATACGGATAACCGATGGATGACCTATGCCGAGATGATATCCGCCATGGATGATCGTATTGGTAGACTGCTTGATGAACTTGATCGGCTCGATCTCGCGAAAAACACGTTAGTACTTTTTGTGACCGATAATGGTACTGCTGCCTCGAGTTTCTTTGATGTCAATGAAAATGGGGTGATGCAGAGAAGGCCTGTGTTCAATATTCAAGATGGCGAGGTGGTGCGTGGTGGTAAGGGGCGATTACTTGATACTGGTACTCACGTGCCAATGCTTGCTCGTTGGCCCGGGGAAATTGCAGAAGGGACTGTCACAGATGCGATGGTGGATCTCACTGATTTATTGCCGACCGTTGTTGAGATTGGTGGCGGCAAGAAATCTGCGGATTCAATTGATGGAAAAAGTTATGCGGACCTTCTGAGCAGTAAGTTGGATGGTAATCGGCGACGGACTTGGGTTTACCTGGGTCATCGAGGACGGCAGGCGATCCGATCCCATCAGGCAAAACTTTACAGTGATGGTAAGTTTTTCGATATGCTTGACGACCCTGCTGAACTCAATCCTATTTTGCCAACTCAGTTGGGGCCAAACTTAAGGAAGGAAAGCAAGATGCTTCGGGAAACACTTGATCATTTGCTCACTGAAAGTGTGCTGGCTGTAGAATAGAGGCCGATCCCATCGTTTGTCGAACAAACTCGTAGGCGAGGCGAGAGAGTCTGCGGAGTGGTAATTCAAAAGGTGCATACTGTTGAATGATGGCTTTCCCCCTCTGACGTTTGACGGGCGATTACGTCCCTCGCAGAATGATGTAATTCAGATAGCGAAAGAACAGTTGAGCCGTGGGGAGCGTCGACTTCACGTCGTTGCACCTCCCGGTACCGGCAAAACGGTACTTGGGCTCTATCTTTGGGCTCACTGTATTCGTAAGCCTGCGGTCGTGCTTTCTCCGAACTCAGCGATCCAAATGCAGTGGGCTGCAAGAACCAATTTGTTTTCGATCGCAGCGCAAGGGGATGATCAAAGGGATTTGGTCAGTACCGATCCGAATAAACCCGGTCTCCTCACATCCCTTACCTATCAGTCCGTCACCATGCCACAGCGTGGTGGCAGCAATTTAGATAATGCGGCAGTGCGTCTGTGGATCGAGAACTTATTAGTTAAATCGCAAGCGACTGATGAAGCAGAGGCGTCGGCTTGGATAGCTGATCTAGCTGAAAAGAACCCAGCTTATCATCGAGAAAGGCTTGCTGCATTTCGTAAGTGCGTTCGAGATGAATCGTTCATTCAGGGTAATGCCCTTGAGATGTTGCATCGTTCATCCAAAGAAACGTTGCAACGACTTCAAGATTCAGAGGTTGGTTTAATCATTCTCGATGAGTGTCACCATTTGATGGGGCATTGGGGGAGAGTTCTTGCTGATGCATTCAATTATTTAGGTCAGCCCATCGTCGTAGGACTTACTGCAACACCTCCGGACCTTGAGGGGAAAGATCGGTTGGATGTTGAAAGATATCAGTCTTTCTTCGGTCCGATTGATTATGAAGTGCCAGTCCCGGCAGTGGTTAAAGATGGATTTCTGGCACCATACCAAGACCTTGCCTACTTTGTTCGCCCTACATCGGACGAGCTGCATTACATTGCGAATGTTGATCGAAATCTTCGCGAACTGGTAGGCAAGTTTACGGATCCACTTCTGCAAAATCCGCTCCCTCAATGGATCTATCAGGCATTAGTCGAAAAGAAGGTTGGGATAAATGTTGCCAGCGATTGGCGCGATTTTGTTCGTCGAGATGTGAAGTTTGCCGATGCCGCTCGCGTGTATTTGCACCGTCTGGGGACGAAGTTGCCAGACGATGTTCCCGCACTGAATCGATCAGATGAAGCGTTTGCAATCAGCGAGTTGGAGCTACTCGGTACCGTCATGGACCGCTACATCCGGCACTGTCTGCGGCGCAGTGAAAGCGAACAGGACAAGCAGCTCGCGCGAGAAGCGATTTCGGGTTTGAGATTATTGGGGATACAGATTACCGAAACGGGTTCGCAGCCCTGCGCGTCGCCCGTGTCACGAGTCATGGCCTATTCACTGAGTAAATGCGAGGCAATTCGCAAGATTCTGACCGCAGAGCACCAGGAACTGAAGGATCAGTTGCGAGCGGTGGTGGTTGCTGACTTTGAAAAAAGTTCTGCGATCTCGGCGGAGATTAGTCACCTCATGGATGAAGAGGTGGGCGGTGCGATCGCTGCATTCAAGGCCTTGGTGGATCACGAATCCACTGACCTTTTAGATCCCATTTTGGTGACGGGATCTAGCGTATTGCTGGATGATGATGTTGCATCAAAAATTGTTGCCGAGGCAGAAGTTTGGCTAGCTGAGCGAGGCTACCACGTGGAGCTAACACTTGTTGATTATGAGGGATTCAAATTACTCAAGGGGGCGGGATCGGATTGGTCACCCAAAGTTTATGTCGAACTGATTACCGATCTCTTTCAGAGAGGGTTGACGCAGTGTTTGGTCGGCACACGTGGCTTGCTGGGTGAAGGTTGGGATGCAAATCGAATCAATGTCCTCGTTGATTTGACTTGCGTGACAACGTCGATGACCGTCAATCAATTACGAGGACGATCCATTCGTCTAGACCCAACGCATCCAGAAAAAGTCGCAAACAATTGGGACGTGGTTTGTGTGGCTGCCGAGTTTGCCAAGGGGCTTGATGACTACCATCGTTTTTGCAAGAAGCACAAGAGTCTTTTTGGGGTGACCGATGACGCGGCCATTGAGAAGGGTGTAGGACACGTTCACGCCTCGTTTACTGAAATTAGGCCCGAGGGGATTGAGGGTACTGTTTCCGCCATTAATAGTGAGATGTTGTCTCGAGTTTCCCAACGCGAGGAAACTCGAGAACGATGGAAGATCGGACAACCCTATCATCCAGAACCAGTGAAGACGTTGGAAGTGAAGATGTCGGGCGGCGGAGGTGGTTTTCCCCCTTTCGCTGGTTCGGCTGAGCCGTGGTCGCGTGGATCGTTAACTGCTGCAATTGCCGAGGCAGTGCTCGGATCGATGCAAGAGGTGGGGCTGATCAAGCAGGGGCAAAGTTTCCAGTTGAATGAACGAGAGGGTGATTATCTGCGGGTCTTCTTGGCAGATGCGTCTGAGGAAGACGCCCGGACGTTCAGTATCGCTCTGAAGGAGGCAATCGGTCCCATTGATCGTCCTCGGTATGTCATTCCAAGAAGCGTGAATTATCAAGAAGAAACTCTTCTCTCGCGATTACTCCCTGAAGTGGTGGGGCGCTATTTCAGAAAGAATTATCGGGAGATGGTGATGCTCCACTGTGTGCCAAGTGAACTTGCGAAACA
This sequence comes from Candidatus Nitrosopumilus sp., assembly GCA_964225475.1. Classification (GTDB taxonomy): domain Bacteria; phylum Planctomycetota; class Planctomycetia; order Pirellulales; family Pirellulaceae; genus Rubripirellula. The sequence goes on from CAXQOB010000012.1 coordinate 66,384, forward strand.
TCGTAACCTCGTCAAGGTCTACGAGAAACATTGGTCTAAATGGGTGAGTCCGGGCGAAGCATTGTACGCGCACCGCGGATCCGGTGCAGACTTGTTGGACCGTTGCTCAAGAGAGGGAATCTTGCCGAATGCGGAAGTTCGAAGCAAAGAGGTTTTTCTAAGTAAGTCGGACGACTAGCCTGATTCGGGTAGTTGAGCGTTGCTCAGCATACAAAGCTTGTTGTTGATCTGGCCTAGGGCTTGTTCTACTTAAAGTCAACTCGGCGCGGCCATCCTGGTACCTTGGTTTTGATTGGCTGTCTGGCTTCATTCATCGGGTGAAATTGCACTTCAATTTCACGACTCTCTGTATCAAATAGGATAATTCCGTAACCATTCAGCCCGTTGCCCGCTCCATACATTGTGACCTTGTTACCGAATCGATCATGGAATTGACCTGTTGATTCTGGAGCATTCGGTTCACGGTTCATACCCGCTACCAGCGGCTCCCAACGGCGGCTTGCTTTCGATGAGAACGAAGGTAACGAATAGGCCAGAGGCCCATCGTCGAACCGCTCTACTCCATGGCGGAACAGGGTCCCCAAGTGCACATCACCGTGGAGCATAACGACCGGAGCTTTTCCAATTGCCCGAAGAGCGCGATTCCTTGCCGATTGAGGCCAGGCGTTTGAATCCGTGTCAGCTGATGTCGGTGAGTACATGGCAACGTGAGCCCATGGGCTTTGAGAGAGCACTGCACCGACGCTATCGGAAGCGATTAGTTTTTTCGACCACTTCGACAGAAAGGCTTCCTGTTTTTCGCCCAGTAAATTCAGATCGGCACGGTCGAGCTGCGTACAATCAAAATCGGGATCAAGTACCACCTCAATTTTAAAATCTGTTTTACGTTTTTTGGGAAACTCAAAGCCTTTCGGTGCGATGAGTTCTTTAATCACTTCGGACGGTGCGCTTTTGAATTTTCGGTCCTCCAGAATTGCAAAATGCACGCCTCCATACTCCAGTTCTGTGTAGTAGGCGCGGACGCCGTCCCCATGAGGTCCTGCGTCAATCGGATCTGGAAGATGTCCTGTCTGTGTGAATTCAGCAGCATTTACCCAGTCTGGGTGTGTTGGGTAACCACCGGTAGTTCGGTCACCCTTCATTCTAACGCCTCCCCTACCCCAGAGATCGTTAGCAAACACATCGTGGTCATCGGTAATCATGATGGTTGGTCGATCACGCATCAGCTCTCCAAAGGCCTCTCCAAATTTTCGGTATTTCTCGAGATAGTTGAACATACCCTTGGGGACTTCTTCCGCGGTTAATGCGCGAAACATTGGGCTCCCGTAATCGTTTTCATAAATTTGATCTCCTGAAAAGAAAACGATGTCCGGGTTGTGAGAGATCACTTCATCAATCGCTTCCTTCCATGGCCAGCCAATCTCTTTGTGGCATGACAGGCCTGCCATTTTCAGCTTAGATCCTTGTTCGGGCTCCGCGCGAAAAACACCCTCCCAATTTGACCGTCCGCAGGTCACTCGAAATAGTTTTCGACTTTGGCTCGGCCAGGGTTGTATCTCGAATAATGCCGTTGCAGTGAGTCGTTTAATGGGTTGAGTTTGAACGAGCTTCCATGCTTCTTCTGATTTGTCTCGCAACCACAATTGCACCGGTTGCCCATCGGAGGCTTTGGGTTCACGTGGATCGTTATCCAAGTGAACCAATAGCTTCATCGTGCCACGATGCTGACAGTATTGTGTCCAAAGAATCTTGGAAGCAAAACCTTCAGTGCTCAGACTCAGTACAGTCAGAATGAAGATGAGTAGTAAATGGATTCGTTCCCTCATCGCGGTATCTCTCCAGCCTTGTCTCGTAATCACAGGTGTAATGAATCAATTATGTTTGATGGCATTAGCGTACGGTTCGCTCGTGACGCCGCAACCGTTAGCTGGTTTGGTGCGTCCATAAATCAACACTTTTACGGCTATTTGTCTTTGTATGAGTGAAATTGTGGCTAGCAAAGACGATTGCCTCGAATCTTTTGCCGCGTCGCACACCGTGCCAACTGGTTGTGGAACAATGATGTTTCTGTTGAGGAGAGCCTGAATGGTGATTCAGTCCCTAGCTGACTCGTTTAAATTGTGAGAGTTGACTGTCGTGAGGAAAATGAGGAATCAAACCTATCGAATGATTTCATGTTTGTCGCTCTTTCGTTGAGTTTGTGTCCGATTGAGAATATGGGTTGAGGATCACTTGGAAACGCAGAGCATCCGATTGGGTATTCATGGAGTGGTCAGCAAGTTGTGATTGGGACGAAAGTGTCACTGAACCTACGTTCGATAGCATGTTTTTTTAAGTCACATTTCTGGGGATGTCTTTTGATGAATCAGTTGAGAACGATTGCTGTGATGCTCATCATCTTTACGACGTTGTCAATGACCGTTGTGAAGGCGGATCACTTCGAAGCAGGTGTTTCGAAAGTCGAAATCACCGATAGGGAAGCCGGCCCTGTAAATGATCCACTTTATGTAAAAGCACTGGTGATCAAGTCGTCGGAGGTTTCACTCGTGGTGATCACGGTTGATGCCGTCGCGATCGGTGAGATTGGAAGAATCAGCAATGATTACCTACCTAAGGTGCGTTCAGAGCTTTCCGAGCGTCTTGGGATTGATCCAAAAAACGTCATGGTTAATGCGAGCCATTGCCACGGTGTCGTGCGCCGGGATATTGCCGACTTAACGGTTCAGGCAGTCCTGAAGGCATTTGAGGAGAGAGTGCCCGTCAAGATCGGCTTTGGTTTAGGTGAAGAAAATCGCATCATGGAAAACCGCCGGTTGCTCCTCAAGAGTGGGCGAACGGTTGATGTGCGGCACGCGTATTCCTTACCCCCAGACGAAGAGGTTGTGGGAGTGGGACCGGTTGATCCTTCGATTGGAATCGTCAGGCTTGATCGGTTAGATGGAACGACCCATTGTGTTTTGTATAACTTTGCTTGTCATCCCATTCAGGGCGTTCCAAGTGGTGGAAATACTGCTGACATCACGGGTTTTGCTTCCAGTGTGATCGAAGAGAATTTTGGTGATGGCTGTATTGCAATGTTCATTCAGGGATGCGGTGGCGATATCAATCCGCGTAACTACAAAGAGGTGAATCGACCACGTGATGCAGAGCCTCTTGGTAACCGACTGGGTTTGAGTGTTCTGCGAGCGGCTCGAGTGATTGAGTGTGTCTCGGATGATCGCTTGAAGGTATTGAATGAGACACTGGTTTTACCCAGAGGCGATCAAAGCGCGAAGATTTTTGAACTCGAGAGGCGGCAAGAGGAATTGCTCAGTGAGTTGCGAGGAACCAATCTCAACTTGAAGGCGTTTTTACCTTTGTTGGTTAAGTATCAACTCGATGAAAAATTTCCATCCTATTATTCCTATGGTTACCTGCGTGATGAGCAGCTTGGAACGGATGATTACCTCAAGCTGGATCAAAAGAATCAGGACTCGATCAAGGCTTACATTCGCAATATTCACATCATGGAGGAGCTGACGCGTTTGCAGACTAACTTGCGTCTTCTGAAAAAGCATCACGCCTCATTGGTTGATTCGGGGAAGCGAACCGTTGATGTTGAGGTGATGGGGATAAGGATTGGAGATGCGAAGCTAGTCACTTTTCCCGGTGAGTTGACGGTCCCAATCGGATTGAAAATCAAGAAGCTTTCTGCTGAAACCAGTGCGATGGTAGCCGGTTACACCAACGGCTACATCTATTACGCGCCAACGACCGAGCAGCTGGAAAATGCAGGTGGGGCTCAAGAGGATAGCGATTGCATACTCGATCCAGGGTGGTATCCAATCTTTGAGTCGAAGGCGTTGGAGATACTCGGTCAGTTGTAGAGCCAACGATAGATTGCATGTCAGAGGAGTGTCCTGATCCACCGAATCTTTGCAATCACAGCGCGGTGTGTCGAGACAAGTGCTCGGTGCGGCTCCAAACCTTTGTTGCCTGTGGCAAGAGCACCACGGTTTTAGAAATCAATGATCGAGGTGTTTGAAATCGATGGAGATGTTTTGGGGTGCACTCGTCTATTTACCAGTCCTCTTTAAGCCGTTTTCTTATTCAGCAGACTTCCATGATCGCATGATCTCAACTCGGTCAATGTCGATCCACTCATTTGGACCGAGGTTTAGTCGATCGAGTTCGATGGTTACAGCATTTGGAGCTGTCTTTGGGTTAAAAGGGCTACTCAAAGTCGTTTTCCAAGAATCGGTCGAAGCATTTCGGGTATGGATTTTCAGTTGTTTTGAACCTGAATTGAATTCAACGCGAAGCAAAATTGGTTGTGTCAACTGTGACGCGGCTGACAGAGAAACGGACTCTCCCGTTTTTCCATTGATTTGTGTCCATGCCTGTATTTCATCATTCCCTCTGCGTCCAACGCAGAGCATCGCATCCCAGGCAATCGTTGTTTCTGAAAGCCTGCTCAACGAGAATCCGATCATCTCATTGAAGTCATCCCCGGCAAAATGAAGGCTGTCTATTTTGATTTCTAGCATCCATTGATTGGTTCTATCGGTCCGTTTCGTCGCAGGAAGTTTTACGGAGATTTTGGATCGAGATTCCGTCGATGGATTCGCCGGACTGATTAATGGTTTTTCTGTTTTCTCGACCTTTTCAGAGTCCTCATTTTTTTCAGTCGCACTAAACCTCAAGTGGTCAAAGCCGTTTGACTTTGCATTTGAGATAGAGTCGTTCCATCGGAGTTGCCCTTCACCGCTATCGAGAGTTTTTGCGAGTGGTGTGCCCGCGGGTTCGTCAAACTCCCACTTCGCAACGCTTTCCGAGTGAAACGCAGAGGGGCGACCTGACCTGCGAAAATCAGAGATACCGATTCTTGTTTGGTTCTCAGGGTCGATCGCAACGGTATGAGCCGAACCTTGGGCTGGGCGATCAGCGACGTTGTGCCCCATTTCCGTTAGGCGATCGGCAATCTCAGAGTGCGGGGGATTGTTTAGCTTTTCCAGTAGAATGCGATCCGGATACCACTGGTGGTGCATCCTTGGAGACGCGACGGATTCAACCGGTGATTTTTCAAAATCAATCAAGTTGATCAGAATGCAAAGGACCGTGTTGATGATCGTCCGTCCCCCCGGACTTCCAGTCACCATGATTAATTCACCATCACGCTCAACGATAACAGGGCACTGAGAGCTCAGCATTCGCTTGCCACCATTGAGCTGATTAGCTTTGGTACCGATTCTTCCATACACGTTAGTCTCACCGGGAAACCAATTGAAATCGCCCATTTCGTTGTTGAGAACAAATCCTGCGTCGCGGACAACGATCCGAGATCCCCACGTTGCTTCCAAGGTATAGGTGTTACTTACTGCCATCCCCTCCGCATCAACAATTGAGAAGTGCGTCGTGTCAGGACTTTCATCCGGCTCCGAAATAGGGGGGCCAATCTGATGACTGGGGGTTGCTCGGGTGGCTTTGATCTCACTCGCCAACTTCCGAGCATAACTTTTCTCGGTGAGGTGTTTCGGAATTTCAACAAAATCAGGGTCGCCCAAATGCATTGCACGGTCAGCAAATGCACGACGCATGGATTCGGCGATGAGATGAACGGTCGTCGGATGGTATCTTGAATGTTTTGCTAAATCAAAGCATTCAAGAATGTTGAGTGCCTCAACGATGCAGGTGCCTCCTGAGGAGGGAGGTGGCGCTCCGAGAATGGTATAGCCTCGATAATTCCCACGAATGATTGAACGAGATTTGGCCTGATACGCAACAAGATCGTCTTTGCTGATCTCACCGTCGCCTCGGCGCATTTCCTGAACGATCTTTTCCGCAATTTCACCCAGATAAAAAGCATCCGGTCCGATTTGTGCGATCTGCTTTAATGTGTTTGCGAGGTCGGGCTGTTTTAGCTGATCGCCGGGACGCCATTCACGGCTTTGAGGATTTCCGAAGACTCGCCTAAACTCTGCGAATCGCGATTGTTCTCGTACTCGATCCTCCGAAAGAACCGAGTTAAGTGAATCTGCGAGTGGGCGGTCAACCTGAACACCGTCCTTTGCCAGTTTCGCGGCGGGGGTCACTAGTTCTTTCCAAGGTAATTTGCCGTACTTTTGATGGGCAAACGCTAAACCACGAACGGTACCTGGAACACCAACTGCCTTGTGAGAAAATGTGGTGTCTGTGCGATTAAAGGACTTCGCATGCATACTGAGGGGAGCGACTTCTCGGTAGTCAATGCATATCGGTTCTTTACCATCTGCAGGACGGATCATCATAAATCCTCCCCCGCCTATGTTCCCTGCGTCCGGCCAGGAAACCGCAAGCGCAAAAGCGGTCGCGACCGCCGCATCAACGGCATTACCGCCCTTCGCGATAATAGCTGTTCCGATACGGCTTGCTGCGGCCGAATCACTCACAACCATTGCTGAATCGCCTCGTTCAACATGTACTCCTGAAATCCGTTTCAGCGAGTGATTTTCGTATGCGGTTGTTAAGGTGTCTTGCTCAACTTTGATTTGAGCATCTGCTTGATTGCTTCCGGCTGTTAGCGTTGCGAGTAAAAGACAGCAACAGGAACGGAAAAGAATGAATAAGCGATTGGTTTGTTGCGTAGTGAATCGCGGCAACTCAGATAAAAACAACGGATTGCCCTCTTCAGTGCTTTTGTGTCAGCGCGGTCTCAATTTCATTGCTACCTCAGTGTAACCATCACCGAGCAATTGATGTATGAGCAGTCAGAGCAAAATCAGGTTTTGTATCAGGCTGCCCAGTAATTCTCAGCCATTTGACAGAATAGGATCCTGTCTGTCTGGTGGGAGCTTGGTAATCGCATCGGAGCTTTTACTCGGGATGTGCGTTTTTGATTGTTCTTGTGCAAAAGAATTGAATGCCGCTTAATTCAGGAGTGCGATGTGAGTTTGTCGCAGAAACTCTGCGTGTTTTGTCAAGCTGTGATAAACCCGCTCAAGACCTCATCGATCTCACGGGTTACAATTTCGGCCAATCACATGTGAAACCCCATGGTTTTAGTGAATTGATTTCATTGGATACTGCAATCATTATCCTCGATTTCTCATTCCCTGAATCTCTTTTCTAACTCGGAACAAGATGACATGAATAGGTTTGTCGCCGTTTGTTTGACTGCAATTTGTATGTCCTCTTTGATGTCCCAAATTGCGTTCGGGAATCCAAAGGGAGAGAGGCCAAACATTGTTTTTGTTTTGGCCGACGACATGGGTTGGAACCAGCCTGGATTCAATGGGGGCAAGTCCCAACTTACTCCGAATATTGATCAACTCGCATCAGAAGGGATGCGATTGAGTGAGTTTTACACGCACAGTGTTTGCGCTCCCACAAGAGCCGCATTCTTGACGGGACGCTACGCGTTTCGCACTTGGAGTGACTGGAGATCAGAGGATTTTGGAAAGCCGAGTTACCTTGCCAAGCTAGGATTAGGTCTAGCACATAACGATCGGGGCGAACCCACACGGCGAATCCATGCTCTTGATACTAATGAGCGGACTATTGCGGAGGCATTACAAGACACCGGTTACTTCACCGCACTTCTCGGTAAATGGCATCTGGGTGAGTGGTTGCCAGAGCATTTACCGATGGGCCAGGGGTTCGAGTATCAGTATGGTCATTATGCTTGGGGTATCGATTACTACACCAAGACGATTGTTCATAATGCACCAGCACGGTTTGCGGTTTATGACTGGCACCGTAACCAGAAACCTGTTCAAGAGAAGGGTTATGCAACGGATCTAATTGCATCCGAGGCCGAGCGAGTCATTGCTTCCCGAAAAGAGGATGATCGCCCGTTCTTTCTCTACGCAGCCTTCAATGCCGTGCATGGTCCGTTGAACCCGCCACCGGGTTTTGAGGGTGACAAAGAGGATCCCCTCGCAATTCGTGACGCGATGTTGGCAAATTTAGACCAAGCGGTAGGGCGTATCAGTCGCGCGATTGATGAGAACGGTTTTCGGGAGAATACCTTATTCATTTTTACCAATGATAATGGGCCAGTTTTGGAGGCAATGAGTAAGCCTTTTCGGGGTACGAAGAATACTACCTTCGAGGGCGGAGTTCGGCAGCCGGCAATTGTTCGTTGGCCCGGACATACCAAGTCGGGTACCGAAAAGGATGGGATGATGTTCATCGCGGATTTTTTTCCCACGTTCATCTCGCTTGCAGGTGGAGACCATGAGCAGGAACGTCCTATTGATGGGATTGATATGACGGAAATGCTCTTTGAGGGTGAAGACAGTCCTCGAAATGAAATCGTGTTTGATGTTTCTGGCAGCGTAAGGTTACCGACCATTCGCCGTGGGGATTTCAAGCTAATGGGGAGTCAGCTTTACAACATCAAGGAGGACCCATTCGAGAAGAAAGATGTTGCCTCTGATTTTCCGAAGATCGCCAAGGAGTTGATGGACCGTGTCAACGCTATCGGCAAACAGCGGCCTCCGTTGGGAGACAAGCCGTTATTGATGGATCCGCCATTACCGTACGTTTACGGATTAGAGGAACAGGGGAATCAGCCCGATTGGTTAGTTGAAGCTGTCAATGCTGTCAGAGCTCAACAGCCCACGCAATGGGGGCCGGGGGAGACACCCTGGCCGAAAGCACCTAAGGGGGCAGAGGCGAGCAAAATGGATGGTTTGAAAGATGAGGTCGGTGGCTCGAAATAGCAGCCACTCGCCGGGTTCCTAGAATCCCGTATTGAAGCCGCAGGCGATCCATTGCCAACATGAGATTCATCGAACGAACCATGAAGATTCAGTTTGTTTTTTTTGTCGCCCTTTCTGTGTGTGTTCAAGCAAAAAGTTTTGCTGAATCCTGGTCGGGATTTCGGGGGCCCTCTGGACTTGGAGTCAGTACGAGTGAGGTAAGGCTGCCGGAGTCTTGGTCAGAACAGTCTAATTTGTCGTGGAAGGTTCCGCTTCCGGGGCCCGGGGCATCAAGTCCGATAGTTTCCGAAAAGCGAGTCTTCGTAACGTGTTACTCGGGGTATGGAGTTCCCAACGATACAGATCGTGATATCCAGAAGCTGAGGCGACATCTTCTTTGTTTTGATCTGGAGACCGGTGAGAAACGCTGGCAGGCAAGTGCCAAGGGATCATTGCAGGAGGATTCCTACTACGAAACAGGAGTCTCTTCACACGGGTACGCTTCTCATACCCCGGTAACAGACGGCAAGAACGTTTACGCTTTTTTTGGCAAGAGTGGAGTTTACGCTTTCACGATTGATGGTCAGGAGCTCTGGCAAACGCAGGTTGGGTCTGGTTCTGATCCACCGAAGTGGGGATCCTCCTCCAGTCCTGTTCTTCATGGCAACACACTGATTGTTACTGCTGCGGCAGAAAGTCAATCGCTTTACGGCTTGGACAAGGCAACCGGGTCGATCGTGTGGCAACACAAGTCAAAGGGCTTGGATGGGATGTGGGGTACCCCAACTATTGTGAAAGTAGATGGCAGTCGTAGCGATTTAGTGATGCTGGTTGCCGGCGAACTGTGGGGGCTGAATCCCGCGACAGGAGAACTGCGGTGGCGAATCGGTGCGACCGATTCAAAACAAGCTTATACGAGCATTTTATTTCAGGGAACGAGAGTCTTTGCGTTCTCTGGCCAAGGTGGTGGTGGTTTGGCAATTGATCTAGCAACCACTCAGGAGCAGGGTGGTATCCCAGAGATCATTTGGAGGAGCACCGTGAACGCAACCTATGCTTCTCCGGTCTCGGATGGGGCAAGAATTTACTTAGTCTCGCGTGGAATCCTTTCGGTGTTGGATTCGAACAGTGGTAAACGTCTCAAACAAGTTCGGCTCAAAGGTGCGAAAGAGACGGGAGGACCGTTTGGTTCACTCGATTATGCTTCGCCAGTTATTCACCAGGACCAATTATACTATTTGAATGCTCGTGGTCAGGTTTACGTTTTCAGCACTTCCCCGACGCTGAAGTTGCGATCAGTGAATGAGCTAACTGTAGATCGTGAAATGTTTTGGGGATCACCAGCTATTTGTAGTGGGCGGTTGTTGTTGAGGAGCTCTGCTTTCCTCTACTGTGTGGCGAATTCCACCCGCGTTCACAACCGTGACGTCTCAAGGACCTCTAATTAGGCGAATCACGCTCGGCGGTGTTTCCCCAATGACTGAAGGGCGTATCGTTTCAGGTCATTCAGTGATCGGCTTGATTGACATGAATTGATCAAGGATCGACTGGAGGCGTTTTCGGTCTTCCGAATGATCGCTTTCTGCCGCGATGAATTCACTGTAACGAGTCTCATCAGAATCGATGGGGATGTCATACAAGTTTCCATTTTGATTCAGGCGAAAACGTCGATCACGAACAAAAAAACCTTGACCAAAATTAATTGAAACCGTTTCGCGGTCGATTCCCTGACCACCAATTAGATAGTGAGCAAGATTGTAACCGTCGACTTTCCGATTCAGTTCAATATTCGCAATGGAGTGAATGGTTGGTAGCACATCAATTAAACAAATTAATTCATCGCGAACTACAGGAGTAATCTGACCAGGCCACCAAGCAATTAGGGGGACACGGGTACCAGCTTCGGTCATCGACCCTTTGCCACCTTGGATCTGGATACCATTAAGTTGACTGGTGATGCTCTTGTTAGTGCCATTGTCTCCAGTGAATAGAACGAGGGTCTTTCTCTGTAGGTTGTGTTCTTTTAGTTTTTTGATAATAGACCCCACCGTGTGATCCATGTAGGTGATCATCTGGCCAAACGCTCGTGAGTTTTTGTCCATTTCGGTTGTGAAGTTTTTGCTCGCAAGTTTTTTCAGGCTAGGCGGATTGATAAAGGGTGAGTGAACCAGAGCCATTGGGAAGTAAACAAGGAACGGTTGATCTTTTTTTCTGTCGATAAAGTCAAGGATGAAATCGCGGTAATCGTCGGGTCCAAATTCGTCGGCGCTTCCGTTTTTGACTTTTCCGTTGCGGTAAATCTGCGGGCCATAGTATCGACTCGATTTTTGACCCTCATAGATCCACGTCCACATGCAATACTCATCGAATCCATGTTCAACTGGTTGGGCTGGGTACTCATCGAACTTACCGAGTTGCCACTTTCCGGCGACCGCAGTTGAGTAACCTGCGTCACGGAAATCATTTGCGAAGGTTCGGATGCTGGATGGCAATCGAATCCCCTCCTCTTTGCTAATGAGTCGTTGGAAACCGGTGCGATTTGGGTAAAGGCCACTCATCAGCATCACACGGGTGGGTGTGCATAACGGCGTTGCGTAGGCATTTTCAAAACGAACACCCTCAGATGCCATTCGATCAAGGTGAGGTGTTGTATAGATGTCACTTCCATAACAGGCCAATCCTTCAGCACCGATGTCATCCGCCATGATGATGATCACGTTTGGGCGTTCGTTTTCGGTTTCGAGAGCAGAAGATTCAGCGGTCACTCCAAGCGATAGAACGAGGAGTGAGATGCCGTAGACGAGTGAGTGATTTGTCGATTTCATGAGTGAGTTTTTAGCGTGCGAAAGGATGTGTTTTCTTAATGAGTGTTTCACGGAAATCTCGCATCGCTCACTCACCTTCGGTTGTTTTAGCTAGGTTATGGACGAAACTCGGTAGGAGCGTTTGGGGAAGCTGACGCAGTAGGCTGCCCATCCCCTTATTATGAGCGGTGACCACAACAACTAGTTTGATTGATGGAAAAATAAACAGAAACTGTCCGCCCGCACCTCGACCCTGGATGCTGTGATACGTGCGTTCACCGATTTCGTAGTCTTGTGTCCACCAGAAATAGCCGTAAGACGATGCTCCGCTGTTATTCCTGATCCCGTTGGTGGCTCTTTGTATAAATTCAGCGGGGATCAATTGTTTGCCCTTCCATTGGCCGTGGTTTAAAACAAGCAAACCCATTTTGAGCATGTCCCTCGACCGAATGCTTGAGCCCGCAGCAGATTTTGGAAGACCACTTACATCCTGTTGCCACTGGTAGTTCTCTACACCCAATGGTCCCCATAATTGTTCTCGAATGAATTCACTTGCATTGCCCGGTACAACCGCTTCAACGATCTGCATTGTGATGGTCGGGTCGGATGACTGATATTTGAATTCTCTTGGCGCTGGGGGAATCGGATCGCTATTTGCCAGGTAAGCTTCAACCTGCCTTTGTCCTTTAAGTTCTTCGGGGCGTCTTCTAAGTTGATTCGCGATATCAGGATCAATTCGAACCCCCGATCGCATGTGCATCGCTTGATGTAAGGTGATTTGGTTTGCACCGCGAGTCAAGTTGCTAGAGTCCAGCTCGTTCAGAAAGGCGGTAATGGGCTTGTCCAGATCGGCCATCGACAGATAGCCCAATTGAATTGCACGACCGATCACCATTGCAGTGTAGGACTTGGTGATCGACATTTGATAATGAGGGTAGTTGACTCGTCCACGACGATAGTAGGATTCAAGAATTAATTTCCCTCGATAGCAGATCAGTAAACTATCGGTATTACCTGCTCTTTGATCCCGTGCCGTTTCTCCGAGCGCTCTGGCAAATTCCAAGATGCTTTCTTTATCACCTCCATCGATCCCCAGCACTCCCACATCGATGCCATCTTTTTTGTCCTCGGGGCTTGAATCAATGAACGGCTCATCTAGGTAGGGTAGCTGGTGTTCTAATTGAAAAGACACATCCTCTGCACTGAGGTCGGGAACTTCTGGGGCCAAGCCATCGGCGCCTTTCTGCCGTTGGTCAGCTTCGGTCTTTGTTGTCGAATCACGTCCTTGCTTTGGTGTTGTTTGAGCTGATTCAATCTGCTGTTCCGAGTTCTGGGCGTAAAGCCATTGGTAGAAATCTTTGGAGGTATAGACTCTTCGGCTCGCGCCGTGTCCTTCATTTGGGAAGATTGTTAATCTCGCAAGTTTGCCTCCCTGTTTTTGAATCATGTCGATCATGCGCTTGGAGCGATCAGCTGGAACAACTCGATCTTGCTCTCCATGGAACGCCCATAATGGTAGGTTCACCAAATTGTTTGCCCATTGATCAAGGTTCGGAGTGATCTCTTTCGGTCCGCCTTCGCCCAAGCCTCCGACAATGGGAGCTGCGGCTGCAAACTGCTTCGGCGAATGAGAGGCCCAGTACCACGTCCCAAACCCTCCCATGCTGTTTCCTGTCAGGTAAATGCGATTTGAGTCGATCGGTAGCGTCGATTTGAGGTGTTTGAGAAAAATATTGAGCTCATCTGGCACCCAGCTTTGTCGATTACCAGTTGCGCCGGGAATCACTTGAGGGGCAACAAAAATCGAGGGTTCACCAGCATATCGCTCCATGCCCATCAGGGCGGCTTGTGCAATCCGCTTTACTTTTTGAATGTCACTACCTCGCCCACCCGCACCATGCAGAAAAATAAGTAACGGATACTTCTTGTCTACCTTTGCAACTTCTGGAGTTGCAGCGAGATATTCCTGATTCAGTAAACGCGCCTTTTCTTTTACAACGCCTGGAAGCCGAAGGACTTTAAGTTCGGTTGCCGCAGATCGGTTGGTAAAAACGCTCATGCCGCCGACGAGGCAGATTGCAATCGCAATCAGGTGATGTTTGTGGAAGATACCCTTGATTCTCATCGGACGACTTTTTGGATTGAGACCTGCTGGAGGCAATTGAAGAATGAATCGGAGGATTCACCGAGCGGATAAGTTACCATTTTTAAGCATCTACTCTTTGATCGTACACCGCTTGAATCGGTTTTTAGATCGGCTTTGTAGGATCAATGGAAAAGGTCTTTTAAATTCATTGCATGCCACAAAATAAGCATCCACGGTTTGAGCCATCCATGTCTCGATTTCCGCGGCGAGGAAACCAATGGTTTTGACCAGTAATTAAGCGAGCATGCAATCTGAATTGTTGAGTGAAGTGACCTTCGCGTGCCTGTCAGGAAAGGTCCATATCGGGTATGGTTCATCTATGCTACCTTTTTTAAGGTGCTGACAACTACATTGGAGAAAAGCTGTTCGCTCTGCTTAATGGCTTGCTTTAAAAAGTATTTAAATCGTGTAGGTCTTCTTATTCATGAAACGTGAACAATCAATGAGCGAAGAGAAAGAATCGAAGACGGAAAAGTCATCAAGGCCAACGGCATTCAGCCTTCGCACACTGCTGCTTCTCGTTCTAATCTTCGCGTTGGCAATGGGCTGGGCGCTTGATCGTGCCAAGATGAAATCCGTTTCAGAATCATCGGAATACGATATTCAAGGCCCTTTGTTTGTTCAATACACAGTCAGAAAATCTTCAAATAGCACTGCAGGGTCCAAAATCAGCGGGGCACTGGGCATCGATTTTAGAGGTGGCAACACGATTGTTCATACAAGGCAAGGTGGCACGGTACTTAGTTCGGCGAGTTTAGTTGATTGCGTTTGGATATTCGACAATTAACACAAAGCGATTTGCCGACGTTTGCTCGGATATTTTGTTGGGACTGATCTTTCAGCCGCGTGTTAACGCTTTACTCATGAGGACTGCTATAACATGCAGTAGGAATGAAGGCAGCGTTATAGCAGCTTGAAGGGCTGAATCATTTGACGCTCTTTCCAATTCATCGCTAAGAAACTTCTTTCTGATCGTTGCTTAGTTTTCGCGCCAACCTATAACCACTCATTCATGCCTTATGGTGATAAATAAAAGAGATCAGTTTTTGTCGGACTTGATTTATCGAAACCCGCTTGCGGCGATTCTTGCGGTGCTTGCAAATTTGCTTTTGATCTTTGGGAATCTCTTTGCAGCGGACCGACCCAATATTCTGTTTTGTATCTCCGATGATCAGAGTTATGCGCACACGGGCGTGAATGGGGATCCTGTTGTTCAAACCCCTGCGTTTGATAGGATCGCAAAGGAGGGATTGCGTTTCACGCACGCTTTCTGCGACGCACCGACATGTGGGCCATCTCGATCCGCAATCCTTACAGGGCAACATATATGGCGACTTGAGGAAGCGGGGAATATTCACAGTACCCTTCCTGCAAAATTTGCAACCTACACGGAGATGTTAGAGGAATCAGGCTACGCGGTTGGTTTTACCGGCAAAGGATGGAGTCCGGGACGACTTGAACCCGGAGGACGCAGCAGTAATCCAGCGGGTGAACCATTTCAGAATCGCAAATGGAAGCCTGAATTGCGATCGATGGCAAACACGGATTATGCCGCGAATTTTCAAGATTTCCTTCAACAGGTTGAAGAGGATCAGCCATTCTGTTTTTGGCTTGGTACCTACGAGCCACATCGTGGATTTCAACCGGGTGCGGGTAAACTGAGTGGAAAAGATCCAGCGAAGGTCGTTGTGCCCCCTATTTTTCCCGATAACGAAATCATACGCAGTGATATTCTCGATTATCTCTTGGAGGTTGAAACCTTTGATCAGCAAGTAGCTCGGGCGATCGTTGCACTGCAAGTTCGAGGGGAACTTGATAACACGATCATCGTAGTAACAAGTGATCATGGTATGCCTTTCCCTAGAGCGAAGGCGAGTCTTTACGATGCGGGCTCAAAGGTTCCTCTCGCGATTCGCTGGCCCAATGGAATCAGCAACCCAGGCAGGACCGTCGACGAGTTTGTTAATTTAAGTGATCTCGCGCCGACGTTTTTACAGTGTGCTGGACTACAGCCGCCAGAGATGATGACGGCACGCGGTTTGACTGGTATTTTCAACGCGAACGACACCGATGATCGTTCGGCAGCGTTGATTGCAATGGAACGCCATGATGGCTGCCGTAAAGGTGGTAAAGGATATCCTTGTCGAGCAATTCGGACTCGTGACTTTCTGTACATCTATAATTTTGAGCCTTCCCGATGGCCCTCCGGATCTCCTGACCCCGACGTTTGCGCCCGCTCGATTCCCTTTGGTGAAATTGACAGTTCACCCACGAAGAGTTTCATGATGGAGCATCGTAATGAGGATGGTGTTGCTCATATTGCTGAACTCGCATTTGGAATGCGGCCTGCGGAAGAACTCTATGATCTTCGAAAGGATCCTCATCAAATGGTCAATGTCGCGGGATCGGTTCCAATGATAGACGTACAGCAATCTCTGCGGCGCAGGCTATTCGATTACCTTCGTGATACACTTGATCCACGTGTTGTGGGCGGTACCGTTGA
Organism: Candidatus Nitrosopumilus sp.; assembly: GCA_964225475.1. Lineage (GTDB taxonomy): Bacteria > Planctomycetota > Planctomycetia > Pirellulales > Pirellulaceae > Rubripirellula. Next base: position 82,497 of record CAXQOB010000012.1, read on the forward strand.
TTGGGACTATTATCCCTACTACGGAAAGGACAGTACAAAGGGATGGACTGTTGATGAGAAGCCTCGTTAAGACCTGTGTTTTATTGTTGTTTGTTATCTCTCGCGTGGATGCATTTGCAAACGACTCGCCCAATGTGCTGTTTATTGCGGTGGATGATTTGCGTGATTGGGTGGGACATCTATCGGGCCATCCTCAGGCCCTCACTCCCAATATTGATCGACTCGCGAAGCAAGGTATCTCTTTCTCAAACGCTTACTGTTCAGCTCCTCTATGTAATCCCTCACGGATCAGCCTGTTGACGGGGATTGCTCCCTATCGTTCCGGTGTGTACGGCAATCGAGAAAAGCTACGAGACAAGCTGCCGACGGCGGTTACTTTGATGCAGCACTTTCGCTCTTCAGGCTATTCCGTTCGCGGAGCAGGAAAGATCTTTCACGGAACGAGTGCCTACGATCAAGATTCGTGGGACGAATATTTTCGCCCGATAGGTCTGAGTCGGCTTCCGCGTATCGATCGCAGCAATGAATTGCCCAAAACAGCTTGGGCTCCTTGGGGGCCTGTCGAAGCCGACGATCATGAGCTTTTTGATGGTGCCAATGCTAACTGGGTTATTTCGCAGTTGAGAAAGTCACACCAGAAGCCATTTTTTCTTGCATACGGGTTAACCAAGCCGCACTTACCTTGGGAGGTGCCCCAAAAGTACTTTGACCTTCATCCGCTCAGTGAGATCCTGTTGCCGAAGATTCAAGATGATGACCTCGGCGATGTACCATCATTTGGGCAGAAACTTGCGCGAGAAGTTTATGATCCCTCGGGGGAACGTGATTTTTCTACACCCGGAGGGGATCATCAGAATATCCTTCGTCATCAACAATGGCGAAAAGCAGTTCAGGCTTACCTTGCGACCATTAGTTTCGCTGATGCACAAATTGGTCGTGTCTTAAAAGCTCTCGAAAAAAGCGAGCACTCTGATACCACCCTTGTTGTGCTTTGGGGTGATCACGGCTGGCATCTCGGTGAAAAAGAGCATTGGCGAAAACATGCTCTGTGGAGTGTTTCCTCGCGAACACCTCTCATTCTATCCATGCCGCGTGATGATTCTGATTACTCGAGAGGTGAAGTGTGTACGCGCACCGTGAGCTTAATTGATCTTTATCCAACACTGATCGATTTGTGCAATTTGAATCCTCGTAAAGAACTCGAAGGTAGAAGCCTCATGCCGCTTCTGAGGGACCCGTCCGGTAATTGGCCATACCCCGCGTTGACCACTCATGGTTTCAAAAATCACGCCGTTCAGCAAGCCGGTTGGCGTTACATTCGATATGGTGATGGCGGTGAAGAGTTGTACAACCATGATCTTGATCCGAATGAATGGATCAATCTTGCATCGGTTCCGGAGCACAAAGATACAATCAGGAGATTACGATCGCACTTGCCCGAGATCAATCGAAGATGATTCGAAGGCCGTATTACGAATGATTCTCGCTTCTGTTGATGAGAAGGTTGGGGAATATGATCGATTAGATTACCTGGAGCTAATCTAATCACCGTTACCAGCAAGCATCTGAGCAATTACAGGTCGTTTTTTTCGAATGAGCTCCAGATCCACTGTGATCCCAACGGTTTGGCTAATCGACTTGTAGAGAGTCTCCAATTCCCTGTTCCACCCTCCGGAAACGATCTGAAGAGGTGTTTCACCTCGCAAGTTTTTTGCTTTTGCTGAGGCTCCGTTCTCTAGAAGGGTTTTCACGATTTCCTCGCGGCAAAGGAAGGCTGCAACATGGAGAGCGGTGTTCCCGTCTCGGTTCGTTCCCGAAACATTGGCTCCTTGACGAACCAAAAACTCGGTGATCTGAACTTCTCCATGTAATGCCGCCGTTCCAAGAGGAAGGGATCCCGATCGTGGTTGTCGCTCATTGATTCGAGCACGCTGTTGCGGACGATTGAGCAAACGTCTCAAGTGTTCTAGGTTGCCCTCGGCAATTGCCTCATGCATTGCATCGCGAATGTCGCGATCCTCTCTCGCCCTGAGTCCAACTAGCTCTTGTTTGGTTTTTTCATCTTCAGTGACGTTGAAGATAAAATCATTACTAAAGTGACCCTCTGGATTCTGAACTTGTAGGAGGTGTAAACCAGGAGAAGGCAGGGATGTGATCTCAATCTCGATACGGTCTTCTCCCAGAATTGTGAGATTTCCTTTTACCCGACGGCCATCAACAATGAGATGCGCGTCGGGTTCGACATGTCGCCCGCTGATCCGCATGGTGTTATTGCCAACGTGAAGGATCGGGAATTTCTGATGTCCACGCTGTCGTTCAATTGGGCCAAGGGTCCATAGTGCAGGCTGTGGATGTGAAAATGACTCAGATTTTTTTCCATGACGTGCTGTGAATGTCCCAACGAACTCACCCTGCGCAGCCAGTTGGGTAATCTCGTGACGAGAGAATATCTCCGTATGTCCTTCTTTGACGTGATATTGACCGTTGGAAAATTGAAGTGCAATTTTTCGCGATAGGGACGCGTCAATCAAAACTCCTTCAGCCTCTAGGATAATTGCTTGCTCAATCGCTGAGGTTTCTAAGGCATCCAGCAGTTCTGAGGTTACTGGATCATTTGCCGTGGTTCGGTTGATTGTTACCTGCCTCGCAAACGTGCCGGAATATCCCGTGCTGCTTTCAAGCACCATGTCCCAAATGGGGTCGAATCGCGGTTGACCTTGCCAAGAAAACTGCCAGACTTGTTTTTCAGGTATCCCTTGCTCGGCCACACGCCGGTAGAAGTCGAAATCAATAATGTTAAGCCTGCCTTGAGGGAGAATTAGAAAACGGTCGTAAGCTCCTCGCCACGTTGGTGCATCCATTCCCGAGCCCGGCGTATTGGTGCTGACTAAATATGGCATTCGATGGCAGTCCCCACAAACATTCGGCTTGGGTTTTTCATCGAGGTGACCTTTTATATGAAAGAGGTCAAATCCCTCGGTTGCTCGATTTGATACGACGTTGGTGTACGCTCTTTTTTGTGACGGTGGGTAGGGAACGGCGAGTAGGAATTTTGCCATCGCATCGCGTTTTTCGGCTGAAAGTGCGCCCGGCTTTCCTTCATCATTTTTTGATTCGCTGCCATGCATTCTCATGGTCGCGGCTAATCCACCGTCAATTAGATGGCGTGTCGCACTGGTCGGATCGCGTCTGTCACTGTTTGGGTTATCGGCTCCCCAAACATTAGCGCTGTTGTTTCCGCCATACGGATCTCCGGGAATGCCGTCCCAATGAAAAGGAGCGGTATCGCGTAGCCCGCGAAGCGGCATTGTGGAACGAGGCATGATCTGATTGCCGCCCGATACAACAGGTGTATTGAGTACCCACAACAGCTGGTCCGTGTGGCCATCAGGATGACAGCTTGCGCAGGAGTAGGTTCCCGTCGTGGAGGCATCTGCATCATTGAACCAAGCACGCCCAAGTTTGATATCTGGATCTGTCGGATCATTGAGAGGAATGGATGTGGCGACGATTGGATTTCGAAGGTCAGACAGGTCAACCACAGAGATACTGTTGCCCACTGCGTTGTAAACCCATGCAAATCTCCCCTGATCGGATTCATCTAAAGCAACCCCACGGGGAACCGAATCAACCTCAGTTTGACCAAGTACCTGGCCACTGCTTGCATCGATCGTGAAAAGTTTGTCACTACCAGCAGCACTTGCTATCAGTGTTTGATCGTCTCCTGTTACTTCAATGGCGAAAGGAGTCGCGAGTGCTTTACCTGCTTTAGGCTGATGTGGTGGTAGTGGTTCGAGATTGATGAAACTCGGTTCCTGAAGCCTTCCCTTGTCTGCTGTTATTTGCGTGATTTGATTTAGGAAAGCACGGTTTTCAAGTTGTTCTAACGTGTGGTATTTTGTGCCAGCTCGCCCGTTGATATCATTCCTTGCGTCCGTTTGTGCGATGAAAACATTCCCCTTGTTGTCCACGGTTATCCCGTACAGTAAGGTCCCTAAAGTGTTAACGACCTGAATCAGTCGGTCCGTTTCAGTGTCAAAGACAAAGAGGTCGCGATCAGGAACTTGAGGGTGTTTGACGATATCAACAACATGCCCGAGCGAGAGGACATTGTTGTGGAAAATCGAATGTTGCCATGCGTCAAAGGTAACGAGATCACCATCGATTGCGTCGCCCCGACCGCCAGAGAGTTGTGTCTTGTTGTTGGATTCAAAAGGCAGGACATAAAGTTTCTTGTTGCGAACTACGATTGCACGCGGATCCTGTGCCGGGATTCGGAGTCGATTAACGATCGACCTTTGGTTCACATCAATGACTGCTATTTCATTCTCTGACGATAACGCCACGTAGGCTTTTTGGTTTCCTGCGAACGCAATTCCAACAGGCTCGTCAAAGAGTGTTGCCTTGGTTTTTCGATTGAATGCTTGAATTGTGCTAATTACTTGCAGGAACGTCGTGCTTTTTGGATCATTATCAATGACGCTGACAGAGTCGGAGATGTGATTTGAAACCCATACCTCCTTACCATCAGGACGCACGGCAATGCTGACAGGGTCGATCCCAACATTGACTCGGGTAATGAGACGTCTGTCGGTGCGATCTAAAACGTCTACTGTGTCTGAGGGTGTATTGACAACGAAAACACGATTGTTGTGAATCGCAATCGGTGCAAAGTGCGGACTACAGAAGAGAGGATGTCCGACTTCACGATAATTGACCTTCAAGGTCGCTCCGATCGCTGAGTCCTTGGTTGCGGTTCGGACCTCCGCATTGGAATGCGAGTTTGGTAATACCACATGAACTGTCAGCAGGATTACCACAATATTAAGAAGTCGCTTCATGATTCGTTCTGAAAGAATGGAGGTTGGCCGGATCTCGCTGGTGTGATTGGCTATTTTTTCAAGCAGCCATGTCGCCCAAAAGTCGCAGCCTAGGGGTACGCAAGAAGGACTGGAATGATCCCTTCTTAGGTCGCTCGTCAACGGTTGAAAACACGATCGTGTCACTATTTTATCGCAGACGCAGATCAGAAGCCGTCCCCCTGATAGGTGTCTAAGCGACAACATGCTGGGGTGTTTTCCGATAGCACTGTCGCATTCGTTTCACTCGCGTTTAGTAAGACCACCGTTGACGCGTTTATTGCTAAAAAAAACGCCGGGATGTTGCAGAGAAAATCGCCAAGTCAATCCACGCGATCCAAATCTTGTGGATCTTTGAGAGTGAATTTCGCTCAATTCCTTTGACCACAAGGCTGATGTTTGGGCACTAGGGATTGTTTTATTTAGGTTCGCTGTTTTCTGCAGCGGCGAAAATGACCGATTTAAGTTCCTCGGTGTTTTCAAGTTCTTCAGTGCGCATGCTAAGCCAACCCGCCAACCGATTTACCTCAAGGTAAACTTCTTGCACGTCCGCTTTTGCCGATTGCAGATCTCCAACCGCAGCACTGACTTTGGTTCGAGCACGAAGGTGAGGGACCGAGATTTTTTGAGTCGGCGGCTTTTTTTGTTCCGTGTCATTCTCAGACGGGAGAGGAGCGTGAAGGTATGCAAGTCGTTTTGCCTCCTCTAAATCTCCGCGGCTCAATGCCATCTCGACCAATTTCTCGTCCTGCCACTCGATGACGTTCTGTAATGCATTTCCATGTTGCGAAATCATGGTTAGTCCAGAAAGGAAAGCTGCGATGGACCCATCAGGTCGAATGATCAGCAAGTCCGGTTTTACTCCATCCGCGATAATTCCTAGTTGCTGCACTGCGGGGTGATTGATTCCGCCTTCGATGACCGCTGTTTTGAAGTGATCTGGTGGCCGTTTCTTTTCTTTTTGTAAGGCAATTCTTTTTGCATGTGAGGCTTTCACGTCATTCACATTTGCATCAAGAATGACAACATACTGCTCAACGTCTTCGATCGGTCTTTCTGTTGTGAAGGTTCCATAGCGTGCAACATGAGGAGGCGTTTCCGCTTCCGTTCTGAATTCAACAATTGACCACTTTCCTTGGTTGTCTTTCGGTAACTGAAGTTTCTCGCCATCCAGTGTGGTAAGCCCTATTTGGAATTGGCGTTTCGCATCCTCTGGTGCTCCAGTGGCTAAAAAGTGTCCCTGACGCCGACCGTAGGTCCACCCCGCAACGAACGGTGGTTGATACATCCAGTAGCGATAATAACGGTCCAGTAGAAAAGCGGTTGCAGTCCATACTGCCGGGGTTTCGGGGTGCAGGTCCAGGCTTTTACGACGGTAGGTTTCGTGCAATTGTCGGTCACTGATTTCCAAGGCCAATAGGGATGCAAGGGCATTGGCAGTGGCCGATGCAGCGTTCTGATTTGCAAAACGCTCGATGATCGCGGGTAATTCCTCCGTTGCTTCTTTGATCTGTTGCCTCGCGATGCAGAAGTTGGCAATGATGTCGGTTCCCATTGGGAATTCTTGATCTTTTAACGCATTGGCCTCTTTGCACGCCTCAGCAAAATACGTTTGCTTCCCTTCCGTCTTCCAGAGGCCTAACAGTGCAACGATGCGCCGATTACGAACAATCCATAAATCGCTTGCTTCAGGATGTTGAGCAATTGCTTGCTTACATAGTTTTTCCGCCATTCGATATTTGGCTTGTGCCTCGGCTGTTGTTAGACGGTACCGCTGGGGTGGTTTGATAAAGCATGCCTGAATGGCTTTGAGCTTCTGCTCTGGCAGTGAACCGGATGTACGCTTGAGTCGTTCCGGCTGCTTGGGGTTATTGGCTACCACGGCTTGCCATTCCGGAGGCGCCGAAGCATCGAACTCGGTTTGTGATTCAGTTACCAAAAAGTCTCCAGCCAAAATTGACTGAAATCGATTTGTATAAATCGGAAGCGTCCAGACCCTAGCAAGTGATGACTGAAGTGTCCGTTCGTAACCAGAACTGCTTTTGGTGCCACGACCACTCGATCCCGCACCCGACATGAACATTGCGGTGTAACCGGTCGGTGCCATGGTGAGTTTGAAAGGGTCACCACGAACGTAGGTTTTGTAAATGGGGTGCTCACGTCCCTGTGGTAAACGAACCGCTGGCCAATCGACGCCCATCTCATTCAAGATGCTTTTTCCCGCATCGGGTAGGTCGTCGAGATTAAAACTGACGAATTGGTAGCGATCCGCCGCGTTCTTTTCGGCTTTTACTTTTTTCCATGCTTCTGTTAGTTCGCGAAGATCCTCAATCCCACCATTATCCTTCGACCAGAAATAGAGAGCTGTTGTTTTTCCCATGAAGTCCATCGGAAAACAAACGGGCGTGCCATCCGAGAGTTCGAATCGGCCGATGAAGGGTGCGCCAAATACCTGCCCCGCGAGTTTGTCTCTTTGGAAGTTGATCATTTCCATATCGCCGGGACACCGCTCAGCAATCATTCGTCGCATGTAGGTGGTAAGACCTGCGTCACCGAATTCTAGTGCCATCAGCATTGCAATTCGAATCACTTTGCTCTCTACCTCCGTGTTGCGATAACGATCGATCAGGGGAGGCAGGGCAGCAGCTCGGGTTTTGGCATCAGCTCCCTGCTGTGCTAGCTGCGACTGAGAGAGAAGCAAGTCAGCATCGAGCCGGATTGCTGCGTACTCGTTTGGTGCGTCGGCGAGTAGACGGCAGGTTTCTAGAAAGCTCCTACGATTAAGAGCGGAGTTGTCCAGTCCAATCAATTTCTGTTGGCTGCTAAAAAGAACACCAAGGATTGCAAAACGGTTCGACGCCTTCCCATTGTTTGCGAGCAGTTCCTCGCAACTGCGAATGACTCTTCTGATGGCGAGTTTCTGTCGTGCCGACGAAGTTGATTTTGTTGCTTCTTCCAGCTCTATTTGTAAAGCTGTAATCTCTTTCTCTGGGATTTGCTTTACTTCTTCTTCTGCACGAGTAGCCACAGCCATTAGGCACAATAAGAGAAGAGTCAGAGAGAATTTAAGGCAATGCGAAAGATTCATGACGTGTGACTCTTCATGTCGGTTCAGTTTGTTGGGGATTTTGGTTTTCGATTCTAGATTTACTGCACAGGCTTTAGCTCAAGTTGTTTGATACTGACTCCCCGATTCGGGGCGCGGAATGTGATCATGATCGAATTTCTTCCTTCGCGTAGATTGATGATTTGCGGGTCACTCTCCTGCCACATTCCTTTGGTGTAGGGGAGCTGAACATCGACCAATTCGCGACGATTGATCCGGAAAATAGCATTCATACCTGTTGAAACCGTTGTGAAAAGTGTGGTCACTTCATATTCACCTGCCGCAGGAACTTCAATTGAATAGCGCAGGATCTCGGGGCGTTGGCCTAAGCGTTGATAATGAATCTGCATCCCTTCATCCCAACTCTTCAGGAAGCTGACTTTCTCGTTGTTATTGATCGGGCTGGTGCACGCAACTGCCGGGATCGTAATCGTTCCATCCGAGGCAGTTACAATGTTCTTGTATTCATCCGGGATTTGGATTGTCTTTATTTCCAGATCACCGAGGATGGCATCCGATTCTCCAAGTAATCTGGCCTCCTCTTCGGTGAGGGATGCCAATTCCGCTTCGGCAGCTGCTTGCTCCTTGTTCGAATCTTCCACAATCACTCGTTTGCTGTGAAATGCAAGAGCATTCCAGAACCCGCCACCATGACCATATCTACGCAAATCCACATCTTGTTCATTGAGCGCGTCACCAATCCATTGAGCCCTGAGAACCCGGATGTACCGTTCCGGAAAGTCCCTAGCCTGTGAATCAAGGTAGAAATCCAACCCTCCCTGTGGGCCGCACCAATTCATCGACCACCACGCTCCCAATCGCACAACCCAACCATCTGGGGTCCATAGGTTCATTGCAGCATGACCGGTTTGGGTTGACCGTCTTGCAGGAATTCCGAATGAGCGAGTGATGAATCGACCAAAGAAAGCACGTCGTCCACAGATGCCACCGAGTGCAAGCGCTTGCTGCTGAGGCGTGCCGAGGGAATCGTCGTGTGTGGTGCTGCAGTAGGGTAGGTCACTTTTTACGAGACCGACATAACGCCAGGAGTGGTTCGTGTTGGTAATATGATCGGGCCGAAAGTTGCGAAGCATTTGTCTAGCCCACAAAAGTTCTTCATTCGTGTAGGGATCATTTGTAATAAAACGACACTCCCATGCGGTAAAGTTTTCAAACGCAGGATCTAGCTCTCCGTCAAGGAACGCTTTTTCATAATGCAGATAGCGATCAACCTGGCCATCAGGATTTTCGTTATCGGTGAACACAAGACCATTGATGCTTCCACGTTCTTTACCAGCGAGCCACGGTTGGTGCAGTGCTGTTCCCAACGCTAGGTTGTGAAGAATTCCCGGCTCTTTCGCACGGTCACTTGCATTGAGGATTGCCGTGTACACTTGCATCGCCTCGCCGTATTCACCTCCATTCGCACCACCCGATCTGAGCATTTCTTTCATCAGCATGTCATCAGAAAAAAGTTTGTCCAGCAACGCTTTTTCTTCTGCCCCCTGTTGTGCGAACTCAGCAAGGCCTTCCGGGGTGCCGTGACGAAGAATTGCGACACGAATCAGCTTTGCATCAAGAGCATCTTCCGAGAGAAAAGGATCGATTTGCTTGAGAAGGGTTTGAGTTGCTGAGAGGGATTCAGCGTCATTGATTGCTTTCAGTCGCTGATACTCTTGATGAAGTTTCGGACCCGCATCCTCTTTTGGTGTCTTCAGTGCAGCAATCGCTTCATGGGCGCGCATGAATGCACTTTTCTCATCGGCTTTCACCGCGGGGAGTTTAGTTGCAATCTCGCTGCTGAGCTGCTCCAGCATCTCGCGATAATGCTGGCAGATTTTTTCGCCTTCTGCCGTCAGTTCAATCGTCGTTGAACGATCAGCGAACGTTGACACAGAGAGAGAAATCACGATCACACCCGAAAGGAGGTAGAGCGACGGGCGTGTGTTTCGTTTTCTAGCGGTCATCTTGTACTCCAATATCAATCCCGTCCCGAGCTTGGGTAGTTTCGGGGGGCTTCTGGTTGAACTTGGGTCAATTTTCTTGGGTAGCTTGCTGTTTATTATCAATCAGATCGATGGCTTTATCCGCAAAACGTCGGCCGAGTTTCGTGGCCCCTTCCTTTGGGAAGTGGATGTCACCATGCGGCTGGTTTTCACTGACGCCGTTGAGATCATCTGTGTTAATCCACGCGTTGCCCGCGGTATTTCCGAGTTGCTGTTGCGCGGCTCTTACCTTATGCCAGTGTTCGTTGTTGGGTGTGTCACGAGCGTAGTCATTGATCCTTCCAATTACAAAGTATAGATCATCTCTCATGAGGTCATGTTTTAGACGGTTAATTAGCTTGATAAAGCTTTCTCGGTATACAGCCGAGAGACGGTTGTTTGCATCTGATTCGCCTTGCATCCAGATGAATCCAACCGTGTCAAAGGCTTGTTCCTTGCATGCCACTTTCGCGGCTGCCACGAGAGGATCGTACTCCATTCCGTTTGAGCTCATCTTTTTCGCGGTTAGGCCTCGTCCATCTGGTTGTCCGTAATCCGAAACCCAGAATCGGATACCTCTCCCTGATTTCATTCGCATGACAACCGCTGTTTGCTCTATACCGAAGTGTTCGGCCACTCGCTCAGTGAATGCGTCTCTCAACGCACCGGTCATGTTTGATTGTCCGGATAGAATGAAGAGATGTTTGGGCAAGTCCGCTGCCACCAATAAGGTCGGCGCCAGCAGAGTTGTCGTTAGAAATATGGTCACAGTCAATCTCATTGATCCAGAGACTCGACCGTTCTTTAAACCGTCTGATTTAGTTGTGATTCGCAATTTCTTGTTGCTCTGCATGCTATCGTTGATAAACAGGGATATAGCGATTCGGTGTTCCAAGGATAATGATTGACATTGGGGTCTTATGAGGATAATCCTCCTCCTTTTCCTGCCACGAACCGTTGGGCTGTTGCAGAGCGATCAGGGAATCACGAATCTTGGGATACCACTTTGCATAGCGTTCATCTCCCGCCTGTACCATCGCCTGCATTGCGTAGTAGTGGGTGTAGTAGAAATGGCCATTGTCTTTACGGGAAAACATCTTGGGGTCATTCTCTAAGCTATTGAGTGCAGCTTGAACCCACTCCGTATCTCGGTTGCCAGCGAGCTGTGCCGCGTAAGTCCCACCTGCGGTGCAGGCAAGTGTGTACCCTCTGCCCTGATAACCGAATCCGCCTCGTTGCTCGTCGAAAGCTTGATCTCGAAGATAGCCCGTGAGTCGGTCGATGGTATCACTCGGGATGAGCACACCAGCTTCTCGGGCGGAAGCGAGTGACACAAATACCATTGCGGTAACCGAGGTGTCTTGCCCCGAGTCAGGGCGAGGAGCATAACGCCATCCGCCTAGTGGACTTTGTGAGCGAAGAATGATCTGAACCACTCTCTCAAGCGCGTCTTGGATTTGCTGGTTGTCTTCTTTGTCGCTCGTCATTCCCCATAATTCTGACATGGCGATCGTGAACAAGCCGATCTCGTACATCTTCACACCCATGGCACCGGTGGGTGAATCCTTTGCTCGTTTGAGTAGGTAGTTTTTCGCGCGATCTAAAGCGGCTCCGTAGCGACCAAAGCCGGGAAAGTGCCCTTCCACCATGAAAGCCATGAGACCCAAGCTAGTACCTGCAATCGCGTAATCATCGCTTCCACTCGTTGACCATGATCCATCTTGGTTTTGACTTGTGATCAGAAACTGTAAGCCTCGCTCGATTGCTTGCTTGGCTTCCTCGGTTAGTTCCGGCGCATCCACGGCGACCGACGTTTCATTGGATGCCGCCTCCTGCCCAAACCCATTCGATGTGGTGGGTACAATGTTGGCCAGCAAGCCGAGTGTGAAGAGAGTGGTCAGCAGTGCTCTGTTGGTCAGTATCATTGTGCTACTCTCTCATAGTAGTTTTTCAGTAGAGCTCGATATTCCAAGGGAAGTTCACGTGCAAAGTTTTGATTGAGAGCCGCTCGATTGCGATCACCCAGTACCTTCCACTCTGAACGCTTGTCTCTAACTGCTTCTCCGCTGACAAAATCCGAAATAAAACCGGCTGAAAGTGCTGATTCACTATCACTGCCCTCCGAGGAATCACCATCACCTTCACTTGGGGCGGCGACGGGAGCAGCTGTTTCGAGGATGATCGACTGCTCAACAATGTAATGCCGCATTTTTTCGTCAGCGACTCGTTGGAGCTCTCTGATTTCCAGCAGCTTGTCTGGTACAAAGTTCTCGATAGCTTGAGAAAGTTTCTGGTTTGCAACTCCCAACGCCCCTTCCTCATCCTCAGGCACAAGGATCTGCTTCAAGCGTTTCGCAATTAGTTCTTGTTCTTTTTGTATTTGATTCCACTGCTCTGACGAGGTCTGCTGCGTCTGCCGATAGAGTTGTTTGTGATCGCTCGCCAACGCCAAGACTTCGACCAAGCGTACTAGAGCCGGATCACTATCGGAGAGTACCTCGATCGACGGTAGCCCATGTAGCATCGTGATGACCATGAGTAGTTCTTCGGTGTTTTCTGCGTAGATTTCGGTGGCAAGTTCCATTGCATCTGAAGCTGAGGAGACTTGACCACTATTTATTTCCTCGAGAGCTTCCTGCATGATCTCTGCCGGCTCTTTGAAAGATTCCATGCCGGTTCCGTTGAGTAGCGTTTCACCTGTAGTTACAGCGTCTGACAACAATTGCTGCTGAAGTTCGCTGATTCTTTCGTACTCGCCTGGTTTCGCAGTGATAGTACGTTTGTGCAGTTCAGATTGCCGGTGCTGAAGGACGGTGATGTCAGAAACCGCACCGTGCAGAAAGTCAACAACCTCGGCGATGTACCCTGTTTGTACCGTGATGTCCTCCACCAATAGCTGGACATCCCCCAGCGATTCAGCTGCGACATCTTGAGCGTCAACGGCGTCAAATTTGTCGCCGGTCTCGATTGCCAGGATTGCATCCTCAAAATCAGTCTTTGCAAATGCGAGTGGTGTGCCAACATCAAGCCTTGCAGCGACCATGTCAAGCAGAGGAGATACATCGTTAATGCATCCAAGCATGTTGCGAAATTGAGGAAGGTTTGATTTCATTGCATCAATCTCTGATGCCTCGGTTTGTTCCAACAGGTCATTTTGCTCTGCAACAATGTCGCTCATGTACCCATTGGCAAAGCCGACGGATCGCTGAAAGAGGAGTAGATCCTGTAGTAAGCTGAGCCTTTCGTTCTGTGCGACAACGATCGAGAAAGCCGAAGCCAAGGCATCGGCAGATTTTTCCTGGTTGAGGATTGCAGACTCCGCATTGTTTTCCTGAAGTGCCTGCACAGCTAACTCAAGAAAATCACTCGCTTCATCGAGTTGAGTTATCAGGGGTGGAAGATCCGGGTCAGATCCATTTTCTTTTCGGAGTGCATTCAGATACCCGGAAACCTCATCTGCTAGATTCCGCTGTGGTTCAATCAGAGGTTCCAGCGTCTGTTCTTCCAGTGCTGCCAAGTCGGTCCTCTCCAGAATCCCGATGACCCGCGATTCAAACTCTTCAATATTTGTCATCCTCTGACTTGATGACGCGACGAGAGTCCCTACGCCTTGGGTTTGTAGTCCCATATCAACTGACCACCGATCAACCAGATTGACGACTTCGATCAATAATTGATTTGCGGTAGTTTGAGACTCAATGGTTTTCTGTTTGCCAGACATCTCAAGGCTTCTCGAGATCTCTGCCATCACCTCATCTGCCTGTTGAAGCAGGTTCTGGACCGGAGGAGGCTGTGGCATTTTTTCGTCAAACAATCCGGCCCGTGGTGCGGGTACAGTCGGTAACATCATCGTGATGAGCTGTTTTCGAATCGACTGCTGTACTTGTTTGAATGTATCTCGTTGATTACGAAATCTGTCGGGATCGGATTTGGTGATATCAATGAGCAGTTGTTCCTGCAATTCAGCAAGGGTCCTGATTAAGTCTCGCGTCTGAAGTAAGGTGGAATAGGCTCCGCTGAGTCGAACGCTGAACTCCGCGTCAAGTAGCGTGCGGACCAAGTCTGACTGCAGTGTGTTCGCTTCTTTATTCTGGTTTTCAACTATGAGCGAGGATGCTGTTTGCATCCTCTCGATGGTTCCCGAGCTGCGGATGTTTTTGAGGCTTCGTGTCAACCTCAGCACTGCGAGTGGACGTTCCTGATATTGGAGTCCTGACTGTAGGTCATCGATGAGCTTCTGGGTCCATTGTGCTAACTTGGCCTGTTGTTCAGAAATCACTGATCGATGGATTGCTTCCGTTTGAACGATGGTTTGCCAACGTAATGCTCCCTGGAATTTAGCAAGCATGCGAGTCTCGCGGGCATAAACCTCTTGCGCCGAATCGATCCCTCGCAGCATCACTAACGCGCCCAGATCTCGAGCCGCTTCGTTGACTGCCGACGCAGCGTTTTCCGCGTGAGGGGAAATAGGCGGTTGGTCGCTTGATGATTGATCGCGAAAACGCGTTGCAGCTTCTGCGATATGAGTTTCAGCGATGTCAAGAATCTCTTTCTTGATCGCTGTGAGCGATGCAACTTCTTCAATGCCTTCAAGACCATTCGCTGACAAATCATCGAGAAGGTGTTGCATTTGATTTGCAACGTCTCTCAAGTCGTTGCGGGTCATCTCTTGGCGAATTGCTTCGAGCTGGCATGCTTGTTTATAGCCTTCGGCGTTGGATTCAAGGTCTACCACATTATCGAATGCGGTGCGTTGTTTCCGATAAATAGCTTCAATGCGAGAAAGAAGTCGATCCTGTTGTTTTCGGATCTGTTCCAGGTATTTCTCTTTGGAGAGAAAGGTGATACGACGAGTCTCTGATCGGACTATATGGGGGCCTAGTGGTTGGGGATAGCGATCGCTGGCCTCAATTGCCACAGATACCGTGTCACCGACTTGCAGATCCTTCAGGTCCTTTCGGTAGTCCCAGTCGATGATCTGTTCATTTGGTTTACTTTGAAGCGATGGGTCGAGATGAAGGGAAACCTCCTCTCGCTGGTTGATGCGATAGGCGATGTTGGTCTGAGCAATACCATGGTCATCTTGCAAGCGAACGGCAATTTCCCACGGTCTTCCCACCATCGCTACCAAGTTGGCATCAGGGGAGGTGATTTCAACTCGTGGAGCTTGATCTGACGATACCTGAAGGAAGTAACGAGGACTATCAAAAACGAAATGGTGTTCCTTGTCGACCCACCTGAAACGATAACCTTTGGAGGCAGATACATTGGCGTTGACGATTGCCGATCGATGGTCTTCGTTTATTTCTACATCAATCGGTTCGTCGCCATCCCGAATAAGCTTTGCGGATTGAACGGGTCGGTCCAGGGATAGCCGCCACTGAATCTTGCTCCCCTCTGGGACTGTGAGTGTCAGTGCTTCGGTAACTTCTTTCTCTTTCTGGAGGTATGACGGATAGTCGATTTCTACGCGAACTTCTTCGAGACTTGGTGCAGTAATAACTTTGACCTTATGCCACTTGGTGCGGTCGTCTCCCGCATTGATCCGATAACGAAAATCCCGAGAAGCTGATGCGATGCTGTAGGTGCAGCTTCCGTCCCTAATGTCCAGTTCAATTGGAAGTGTGGATTCGTCACCCGTGTTGATCTCAATCACTGCCTTGGTAGGTATCTCGCCTCTGATTTCGGCAACAATCGAGGCTCTGTCTCCTTCCTTGACAATTATCTCGTCGTCATTGATGGTGATCTGAGTTCTTGTCGGATACTCAATCTCTAACCAAGGGGTGAAGAACCTCGAAATACCTGCTGAGAGGAAAGGTTGGTTGAAGATTGATAAAGCGAAAAAAACAGCGGTGAAGGCCCCTGCTATTGCTGCAGAGCGACGAAGGGGAGTGAGCGGAAACGCCGTGCGAAGGTTTAGCCCTGCCGCAGCCAATTCTGCAAGCTTGCAGGTGTGTTCACGGAGTTTTTTGGATCCAGTGCGATTGTGTTTCGTTTGGCTTAATTGTACGGCAGAAACTAATAAGCTGTTTAGATTCCCGTGCTTGGATTCCAGTGTTAGTGCAATATCCACTGCATTGAAGAGACGCAGGTGACGCCATCCGTTCTGCCAACCATGATAAAGCGAAGTGCCACTGGCTAACGCAAGGACAATTCCCCTCACGCTGGATGGCATGAATGTCATCCAATCCAAGAAAATCGAAATCAAC